>DASUCM010000117.1:0-10411 GCA_036276035.1 Candidatus Limnocylindria bacterium
TCGCTCGGGAAGTGGGAAGAGCCCACACGCCGCGTCGTCGCGCACATCCACGAAGGTGTCGCGGCGCGGCGGCTCCTCCACCGCTGGGACGAGGCGACGGACCGCTTCGTGGACCGGTGACCGGCCCCGGCTCCGTGCTCGACGCGGCCGGGCCACGCGCCGCCCGCATCGCCGAGCTGACCTGGCGTGTCGCGATGCCGTGTGAAGTGGCCATGCGCGAGACCGTCGCCGTTGACGTGCTCGTTCGCCACGCACATGTACCGCGTTGCCGCCTCGGCGCTCATCGCCGACACCTCCCCGCCTGCCCCTCCCTGGCTGCCGCTGCCCGCCCCGAACCTACGCCCGGGTCTCCGGACCGTCGGTCCGACCCCTGACGAAACGCCCGGACCGACCGCCGCTGCTCGGCCGCGGACGCCCAGGCCCGCGCCGTGCACGGAGCGGGTCGTGCGAACAGCGGGGAGGACGAGATGAGCGACAAGCCGGATCCGACCTGGTCCGTCGAGGACGAGCGTGCCGAACGCGAGCGCACGGGGCACGTCGAGGCGAAGACGCCGGACGTCATCACGAACGCCGGCGAGCCCTCGAGCCCGTCGGAGCAGCAGAGCGACAAGTCCTGGTCGCGCGCGTCCGACGAGAACATCGAGCGCGAGGCGCGCGGCTAGCGGTCGGGCGCCGCGGCTAGGAGCGGACCAGCGCTCCGGCGCGGGCGCGATCGACGAGGTAGCGCGCGAAACGCGCATGCGGGTCGAAGCCAACGAGCGTCGGCGCGTCCGTCACGAAGTTCGAGAGGGCGTTGATGTCGTACACGTACGGCAGGCCGTCCCGCGCGCTCACGAGGTACTCCACGCCGCCGACGTCGAGCCTGCCCTCGCGCGCGATGCGCTGGACCGCCTCGACCATCTCGCGGGGTGCGTCGAACGCCTCGATCTTGAGCGCCTTCTTCGCGGGCGCCTCGACCACGCAGTTGTCGAACTCGGCGCCGTCGGCGGCAGGACCACCCGCCTCCGCGATCTCGGAGGGGAGCTGGCAGATGTCGGCCGGGCAGAGGTTGAAGTCCTGCGCCCGATCGTTCGTGATCCTGATCGCGTAGAGGTACTCGCCGTCCAGGAACTCGACGCGCACGATCGAGCCGTCCTCCGGCTCGTGGTACTCCTGCACGAGGGCGGTCGCGTCCGGCCCGAGGTCGATCTCGCCGACCGCTGAGGCGAGCTCGTCCGGGCTGTCGAAGCGGCGCATGAGCGCGCCCGACCCGCCGACGTTCGGCTTCACGATGACCGGGAACGCGAGGCCGCGCGCGGCCTCGACCAGGCGCGAGGTGTCGTTCGCGACGTGCGCGCGGGGGGCACGGATCCCGAGACGGTCGAGGAGCAGGAGCTGCAGGGCCTTCGAGGTCTCGAGCCGGAACGCGTCCGACCCGTTCACCACGGGGATCCCGCGCTCCTCGAGGAAGGGCAGGAACTGCCGGGCGAAGGCGAGGCTCGGGGCATGGCCGCGCACGTACGAGGACGGCGACACCTTGTTCACGGCGAGCGACCAACCGGGCGCCGCCGCGGTCGGGTCGAAGGAGAGCGCGTTCACGAACACGCGCTCGTAGGGAGCGCCCGTCGCCTCGAGCGCGGCGAAGAGAGGCTCCATCCAGGCCTCGTTCTCGAACAGGACCGCGATCGGCTTCATGACCAGCTCCTCCGGGGACCCCGCCACACCGCACAACGCGCGTGCGACCCATGTTCTTCCCGGCAGGCGTGCCAGGGCTGCGTCGCTAGGTCCGCAGCACCTCGAGCGCCGCGGGGCGGCCGCGCTCGTACCGGATGCGGACGCCCTCGCAATACGAGAACGAGCTCCCGCGCAGCGGCGTGCCGAGGGCGCGCGCGATGCGCGACGCCGCGAGCTCGATGACGCCGCCGTGCGTGATGACGAGCGCGTGCCCGTCCCCGGCGGCGGCCGCGATGCGCGCCCAGGCGCCGGTCTGCTCGTCGGCGAGCGCGCGCTCGCGCTCCTCGTCGAGCAGCGCGGCGTACTCCTCGATCGACCCGGCGAGCCCGAGCTGCGAGAGGTCCGGCAGCAGGGCGGGATCCGCGCTGTCGAGGCGCCCGCCGATCAGCTCGGCGGTCTCCTTCGCGCGGGGGAGCGGGCTTGCGGCGACGACCGCGTACGCCGGCGCCTTCCGCCCGAGCCGCTCCGCCATCGCCCTGCCGGCGGGTGAGAGCGCGGAGCCCGCGTGCGTCGGGCCCGCCCGCTCGGCGTGCCGGCGGATCTCGAGGATGGCCATCCGCGGCAGGGTAAGCGCCAGCCGGTCCGAAAGGGCGGTTGCTCGGTAGGAAACTTGCTAGATTGCCCAGCCTGATGCGCGTCCTCGTCACCGGCATCACTGGCTTTGCCGGAAGCCACCTTGCCGAGCACCTCCTCGCCGAGCACCCCGACGTCGCGGTCTACGGGACCGTGCGCTGGCGCTCGCGCACCGAGAACCTCGACGACCTCCGGCGCGCCGGGAAGATCGACCTCATCGAGGGGCGCTTCAGCGACAAGAGCGGCCTGCGGGAGGACTCGAGGAAGGGCCGCGTGACCCTCCTCTACTGCGACCTCACGGACCCCGGCGCCGTCGACCACCTCATCGGCGCCGTCCAGCCGGACCGCATCTTCCACCTGGCCGCGCAGTCCTTCGTGCAGTCGTCGTTCGATGAGCCCTGGTCGACCTTCCAGATCAACGTCGGCTCGCAGCTGAACCTGCTGGAGGCGCTGCGGCGGCACGACACGCGGACGCGCATGCACATCGCGGGGTCGTCGGAGGAGTACGGCCTCGTCCACGAGGACGAGGTGCCCATGAAGGAGACGAACCCGCTGCGCCCGCTCTCGCCGTACGCGGTGAGCAAGGTCGCGCAGGACAAGCTCGCGTACCAGTACGTGCGCTCGTACGGACTGCACCTCGTCGTGACGCGCGGCTTCAACCACACCGGTCCCCGCCGCGGCGCGATCTTCGTGACGAGCACGCTCGCGAAGCAGATCGCCGAGATCGAGGCGGGGCTCCACGAGCCCGTCATCTACCACGGCGACCTCACGAGCAAGCGCGACTGGACCGACGTCCGCGACATGGTCCGGGCGTACTGGCTCGCGCTCGAGAAGGCCGAGCCCGGCGAGGTCTACAACGTCGGCAGTGGCCGCACCTGGTCCATCCGCGAGATGCTCGACATCCTGCTCTCGCACTCGACCGTGAAGATCACGCTGCGCGAGGACCCCGCGCGGCTCCGGCCGTCCGACGTGAAGATCCTCTGGGCCGACACGACGAAATTCCACGCGGCGACCGGCTGGGAGCCGCGCATCCCGTTCGACACGACGATGCGTGACCTCCTGGACTATTGGCGGGAGCGGGTGCGCGCGGGCGCGGCGACCCGCGCGGGGGTGTGAGCGATGCCTGATATCGGTGGCATGTGGAGCGCGTTCGTCAACAACGCGCTCGTCCAGTTCTCACTGCGCTTCATCGGGCTCTACGTCCTCTTCCTCTACCTCGCGATGGTCTACTGGACGGTGCGCGACGCGCAGAGCCGCACGGAGAACCAGATCACGCCGTACCTGTATGGCCTGCTCGTCGTCGTGCTGAACCTCCTCGGGCTCTTCCTCTACCTCATCATCCGGCCGCGCGAGACGCTCGCCGAGGCGTACGAGCGGCAGCTCGCGGAGGAGAGCCTCCTCGCGGAGGCCGAGCAGCGGGTCGTCTGCCCGACGTGCCACGAGCGGGTCGGCGAGGACTACCTCCTCTGCCCCACTTGCCGGACCCGGCTGAAGCGCGTATGCCCTTCCTGCTCGAAGCTCATCCGGCCGGAGTGGAACATCTGCCCCTACTGCGCGAAGGACTTCGACGAGCGGGACTGGACGGTCCACACCGGCGGGAAGGCGATCGAAGCCAAGCCCTAGGGGAGGACCTATGCGCAGAATCCTCACCGGCGGTCTCGCGATCATCGCGCTGACGCTCTCGGGCAGCCCCGCGGACGCCGATGGCAGCGGCGCGTGCCGCCAGGCGGCGAACGACGCGTTCGTGGCCATGAGCCTGGCCGAGAGCGGCGAAGGAACGAGAGGCGACTTCATGTCGGACGTCATCTTCGGGAACGAGCCGAACATGGCGGATGGATCCGCGGGAGGCCCGAACGAGCAGGAGCCCGGCACGCAGGCCGGCAACGTCCTCGCGACGTGGTCGCCCGGTCCGTTCCGCAACACCGGAGAGAACACGCCGCCGCGCAACGACCGCACGATGGGCTTCGGCGGCGGTGACCTTCAGGCGCTCGTGAAGGCAGCCTGCAACTGATCCGCTAGGACACTGGTGCCGATGACCGGCGCGGCCGGTCATCGGCGCCCGCAGCGGCTACGCGGCGAGCTTGAGCGTGCGCTCCTCGGTCGCCAGCGTCGCCTGACGGTCACGGTCCTCGGCGCGCGACCGCGCCCGCACGAGCAGCACATCGTCCGTGTCGATCGCCCGCGCGAGCTTCGCCTCCGCCATCCCCACCAGGAACGCCTCGAGCATCCGTCCGAACCGCATCTCCGTGTCCTCCATCGACGACCCCTGCCGTCGTGCGCATCGTCGCGCGGCTCGGCGCCCGGGCCTATCAGCGGCGACGCGCTGGGGCGGTCGTGTTCGCCACGCGCGGAGCGCAGCCGCAGCCACACGGCACCTGTGACGTCGTGCGCCGCGTCACAGCTCCGGGCCGGCCACCCGCAGCTGCAGGCCGACGATGCGCCGCACGCCGGAGCCTCCCGTCACCCTGCTGCCGATATAAGGACGTGCCGGCCATCCGCGAGTGGCCCGAGACCGCGCGTCCCCGCGAGCGGCTGCTCGACGGGGGTGCGGCGTCGCTCGCGGACGCCGAGCTCATCGCGATCCTCATCGGCTCCGGCCGTCCCGGCCGCGACGCGCTCGCCATCGCGCACACGCTCGTGAGCGAGCTGCGCGACGTCCGCGCGCTCGCGCGGGCGGACGCCTCGCGGCTCGTGAAGGACGGACCGGCCCGGATCGGCCCCGCGGCCGCCGCGCGCATCCTCGCCGCCTGCGAGCTCGGCCGCCGCGCCGCGCAGCCGCCGGAGCGGGGCGAGCCGCTCGATACCCCCGCGCGCGCGGCCCGCGCGCTCGTGCCGCGCCTCGCCCACCTCGAGCGGGAGGTCGTCCTCGTCGCGCTGCTGGATCGCAAGCAGCGCCTCATGACGGTGCAGACCGCGTATCAGGGGAACGTCGCCGGCGCGTCCATCCGGATCGCGGAGCTCTTCACCGAGGCCGTGCGCCGCACCGCCTGCGGCGTGCTCCTCGCTCACAACCATCCATCCGGCGACCCGGAGCCCTCGGGCGACGACATCCGCACGACGCGCGAGGCGATGGCCGCCGGTCGCTTGCTCGGGATCCCGCTGGTCGACCACCTGGTCGTCGGCGCCGCGGACCGGTGGGTGAGCCTGAAGGAGCGCGGCCTTCTGTGAGCGACGATCCATTTCCGGACGAAGGGTGGGCGATAACAGTCCGGGCCGGCCCGCGTTCCCTCACCGGTGGGGAAGGTCTTCTCGCATGAGCTCTTTCGCGCGCTGCTCGTCGTCGGGCTGCTCGTCGGCATCATCCCTGTGACCGCGGTCACCGCGGCGCCTCCGCCACCCGTCAGCGAGCCCGCTGTGGTGCCCGCCGCGCGCGTCGCCGCGATCGACGACACGCTCGACCCCACCCGCGCGGCCCGCTTCAGCGACCCGGTGGCGAAGCTCTCGCTCACGCCGCCCGCGGGCTGGGTCCTGGCGCCGCTCACGTCGCTGAACCCGCCGAGCGCGCCAGCCTCACCCGTGTACGAGGTCGCCCGGTTCCAGCTCCGCATGAAGGACCCGGCGCTGTACGCGCAGCCCGTGCCTCTGACGAGCGGTCTCCTCGCGGACGCCGGCGCCGTGCTCAGCGTCGGGGTCGCGCGCGAGGAGAGCGAGCTCCTCGAGCTCGACATCGACCCGCGCGTGGCGCGCGAGGAGCTCGGCGCGCAGGGCGGGTACATCACGTTCGACGAGGACGCCACGTACGAGGGCCTCGTGAGCCACACGCGCTACTTCATGGCGCGCACCAGCGATCGCCGCCTCGTCATGCAGGCCGTCGTTCCCGCCGAGGACTGGCTGCACCTGCAGCCCGCGATCCTCAGCGCGATGCGCTCGCTCCGCGCCGACCAGGCCGGACCGCACGGTCCCGTCGCGCCGCCGCCTCCGCCGCCACCCCCCGCACCGGAGGTCGCTACCGCCGCGGCCGAGCCGCCGCCGGACCCGAGCGCGCAGGCGCGCTTCGACATCCTCACCCGAGCGAAGGCGCTGCTCGGCACGCCATACGTGTGGGGCGGCAACTCGCCGAACCGCGCGATGGACTGCTCGGCGTACGTCAGCTGGGCCTGGGGCGTCGCGCGGTACACGACCGACTCGATCTGGGCCGTGAGCCATCACATCAGCAAGGAAGAGCTCCGCCCGGGCGACGCGATGAACCTCACGATCGGCAACGACCCGCGGCGCTACGGCCACATCAGGATCTTCGAGGCCTGGGCGAACGAGGCGCACACGCTCGTGTGGGTCTACGAGGAGACGCCGCCGCGCGCCGTGCACCGGGTCATCGCCTACGACGTGCGCTACCAGCCGATCCGGCTGAACGGGCTCGGCACGTCGGGCCCCGTGCCGCTGGTCATCGCGCCGCCGTCCGCGGTGCAGCCGACGATCGAGAACTTCGGCCCCGCAGCCGCCCCGCGTCCCGCGCCGCGCGCGACGCCGCGTCCGGCCGTTCGCGCGACCCCGCGGCCGACCGTGCGTCCGACCGTCCGCCCGACGGCGACGCGACGACCGGCGACGCCCCGCCCGAGCGCGACGCCACGGCGCACCGCGACGCCGCGCCCGTACGCGACGGCGCGGCCGACGGCGACCTTGAGGGCGGCCACGACCGCGACGGTCCCACCCATCCGGACCCCGACACCGGCACCGACCGCGCGCCCCTGAGCGCGACCGCAGCCGCCGTCGCGGGCGCATCCTCGCGTACGATGCCCAGCGTGTTCGATGGACTGCTCGGCCTCTTCTCTCGCGACATCGGGATCGACCTCGGCACCGCGAACACGCTCGTGCACGTGCGCGGTCGCGGGATCGTGATCAGCGAGCCGTCCGTCGTCGCGAAGGACATCAAGACCGGCGCGGTCCTCGCGATCGGCGCGGAGGCGAAGCGCATGGTCGGACGCACTCCCGCCGGCATCCAGGCGATCCGGCCGCTGAAGGACGGCGTCATCAGCGACTTCGACATCACCGAGCAGATGCTCCGGTACTTCTTCCAGAAGGTGCACGACCGCTTCGCGCTCTTCCCGCGCCCGCGCGTCGTCATCGGGATCCCTTCCGGCGTCACCGAGGTCGAGAAGCGCGCGGTGCAGGACGCGGCGCTGAACGCCGGCGCGCGCTGGGCGCGTCTCGTCGAAGAGCCGATGGCCGCCGCGATCGGCGCGGGGCTCCCGGTGAGCGAGCCGACGGGCTCGATGATCGTCGACATCGGCGGCGGCACGACCGAGGTCGCGGTGACCTCGCTCGGCGGGATCGTCGTCGCGCGCTCGATCCGCATCGGCGGCGACGAGATGGACCAGGACATCGTTTCGTACGCGCGCCGCGAGTTCAACCTGCTCATGGGCGAGCGCACCGCGGAGGACATCAAGATCGAGATCGGCTCCGCGTACCCGCTCGACGAGGAGGTCTCGACGTTCTTCCGCGGGCGCGACCTGCTCACTGGACTGCCGCGGTCCATCGAGGTCACGAGCGCGCAGATCCGCGAGGCGATCGAGCCGTCCGTGCAGGCGATCGTCGACTCGGTGAAGGACACCATCGAGGAGACGCCGCCGGAGCTCGTCGCCGACATCATGGATCAGGGCATCTACCTCGCCGGCGGCGGCGCGCTCCTGCGCGGTCTCGACACGCGCATCGCGGAGGCGACGCAGATGGCGGTGCACATCGCCGACGATCCGCTCACCTGCGTCGCGCGCGGGACCGGCAAGGTGCTCGAGGACCTCGTGAAGTACGAGCGCAGCCTCGTCACCGACACCTACGCGCTGCAGCCGCGCTAGTGCGCCGCTGATGGCAGCCTTCGGCCGCTCCCGCACCAGGCCCCGCGGCGGGCCGCTCCGGCCCTTCCTCCTGCTGTTCACCATCTCGCTGGTCATCCTCCTCACGCGCAACACCGACGTCATCCGCGCGGTGTCCTCGGGCGCGACGACCGTGCTCGTCCCGGTCCAGAGCCTCCTCGCCGGCGTCGGCTCCGGCGTCGACCGCGTCGTCCAGGCGACGCTCGAGATCGAGCGCCTGCGGACCGACAACGCGCGGCTCCGCGAGGAGAACGAGCGCCTCACGCTCGAGACCGTGCGGATGCGCGAGCAGGCCATCGCGCAGCAGCAGCAGGCGAAGCTCGACGCGGCCGCGCGCGGGCTGCCGTACGAGACCGTGAGCGCCTCCGTCATCGCGCGCGACCCGAGCGGCGTGCTGCGCTCGATCGTCATCGGCGGCGGCACCGGCGCGGGGATCGAGGTCGGGCACGTCGTCCTCTCGGAGCAGGGGCTCGTCGGCCGCGTGAGCGAGGTCGGTCCGAACTACGCGAAGGTCGTCCTCGTCACGGACTCATCCTCGGTCGTGTCGGCCCTCGTCCAGGACTCGCGCGCGACCGGGCTCGTGCGCGGGCAGTTCGGCGACACGCTCGTGATGGAGTGGATCCTCCAGACCGAGCCCGTGAAGGCAGGCGACGTCGTCGTCACGGCGGGCCTCGGCATCGGGACGGACCTGCGCTCGCTGTATCCGAAGGGCCTCGTCCTCGGCCGTGTCGTCGAGGTCGCGAAGGCATCCGACGCTGCCTACCTGAAGGCGGTCCTGCTCCCCGCCGTGGACATCCGGCGCCTCGAGCGCGTCCTCGTCGTGAAGGGGTAGTACCGGCCTCATCCGCGCGGGCCATGACACGCACCCCGATTGACACGTTCTATGAGCGAACGAGCGGGCCTTCCGCTCGTACTGTCATCGGCGAGGACCGTGGGAAGGGGACCGACACGCTGCGACTGACCGCCATCCTGCTTGCTCTGCTGACGTCCGTCTCGGCGCTCGCTCCGTTGTCCGCCGCGGCCGCGACGCCGGCGTCGACGACGTCGGCTCCCGCGACCTCCTCGGCGTCGCTCGATGTGCCGGTCGCCGCGCGGATCATCGTTCGCTTCGAAGAGCGGGCGTCCGCGGCTGAGCGGGCGGCGGTCGTCGCAGGGGTCGGCGGGTATGTGGATCAGGAGATCCCGGCGCTCGGGCTCGTGCGCATCGCGATCCCCGCGGACGCGAGCGACTCGTACGCCGACCGGCCGCAGATCGCGCAGCTCATCGCGCGCCAGCCGGGCGTCGCCTCGGCGGAGCTCGACTCGACGGTGCGCGTCGAGTTCACGCCGAACGACCAGCACTACGCGACGGATCCGTACGTCGGGCTCGGCCAGTGGGGGATCCGCAAGGCGCAGGTGGATCGCGCGTGGGATGTCGTGCGCTCGTCCCCGATGACCATCGCGGTCATCGACACGGGCGTCGACCCCGGACACCCGGACCTCGCGGGCGCGCTCCTCCCCGGCCGCACCTTCCTCACGAGCCTCTCGACGGGGTGCGCGCGCGTGGAGAACGACGACAACTCGCACGGCACGCACGTCATCGGGATCATCGCGGCGAACGCGAACAACGGCATCGGCATCGCGGGCGTCGCCTTCGGCTCGAGGGTCCTGCCGCTGAAGGCGCTCGACTGCGAGGGCTCCGGGCTGCTCTCCGATGTCGCGCAGGCGATCGTCTACGCGACGGACCAGGGGGCACGCATCGTCAGCATCTCGCTCGGGTCGAACAGCGACTCGCCGACGCTGCGCAGCGCCGTGCAGTACGCGACGTCGCGCAACGTGCTCGTGGTCATCGCCGCCGGCAACTGCGGCGGCACGCCGCTCAGCCCGCGCTGCAGCTCGCTGAACGAGGTGAGCTACCCGGCCGCCTATCCCGAGGCGCTCGCGGTGAGCGCGACCGCTTCGGACGACACGAGGGCGACGTTCTCGACGCAGGGCACCTACGTCGATGTCGCCGCGCCGGGCCTGCGGATCGTCAGCACGACGCCGACGTACGCGACGAAGGTCGGCGTCCTGAGCTACGCGGCCTTCTCGGGGACGTCGCAGGCGACGCCCTTCGTGTCGGGGCTCGCGGCGCTCATCTGGACGCGCGACCCGTCGCTCAGCGCGCAGCAGGTGCGCGATCGCATCGTCTCGACCGCCGACGACCTCGGGGCCGTCGGCCGCGACGACCTCTTCGGCGCCGGGCGCGTGAACGCGCTCCGCGCCGTGAGCGTCGCCCCGGCCGGCGGGTACGGCGCCGCGTACGGCCTCGCGGGGATCCCGCGCACGGTCGTCGCCGG
>DASUCM010000118.1:0-7178 GCA_036276035.1 Candidatus Limnocylindria bacterium
GGCTCTCGGAGCGGCAACGGCCAGCGGCGGCTTGAGCGAGCGGATCGAGCTCACCGTCGACGCGGACGGCATCCGGGTCGACCGGTTCCTCGCGGAGCGGACGCAGCTTTCGCGCAGCGCGATCCAGCGGCTCGCCCGCGACGGTCACGTCACGGCGAACGGCGCGGCAGTCGATCCGTCGCACAAGGTGCGCGCCGGCGAGGCGCTCGTCGTCGTCGTGCCGCCGCCCGAGGAGCCCCTCTCGCTCGAGGCCGAGGACATCCCGATCGACGTCCTCTACGAGGACCCGGACGTCATCGTCGTGAACAAGCCGGCCGGCCTCGTCGTGCATCCGGCGTACGGGCACCACAGCGGCACCCTCGTGAACGCGGTCGCGGGGCGCGTCGGCGCCGAGACCGGCCGCGAGGCCGGGCGGCCGGGGATCGTGCACCGCCTCGACAAGGACACGAGCGGCGTGATGATCGTCGCGAAGAACGACCCGGCCCACGTCTCGCTCTCCCGCCAGCTGCAGGCGAAGCGCTTCGGCAAGGAGTACCTCGCCCTGGTGTGGGGCGATCCCGGAGAGCGGCCGGTCGTCATCGACGCGCCGATCGAGCGCGACGCGTCGGACCGCCGCCGGATGGCCATCCGCCAGACCGGCCGCGAAGCGATCACGCGCTTCGAGCGGCTTGCGACCTTCGGCGGCGGGGATGCCCGGGCCGCCCTCCTGCACGTGCGTCCCGAGACCGGCCGGACGCACCAGATCCGCGTCCACCTCGCCTACGCCCGACTCCCTATCGTTGGCGACCCGGTGTACGGACGGACGCACGACCCGAGCTCCCTCGAGCGGCAGTGGCTGCACGCCTGGCGGCTCACCGTCCGCCTGCCGCGCGCTGGCGAGCGCACCTTCACCGCGCCGCTGCCTCGCGATCTCCGCGACGTGCTCGCGGGCCTCGGCGCCCCGGACGACGTGGCGCCGCTCTACGCGGAGGCCGTGGCCTGACCGGCATCGACGGGCGCGGGCTGCTCGTCATCATCTCCGCGCCGTCGGGGGCGGGGAAGGACTCGGCCATCAACCGGCTCGTGAAGACGCTCGACGACGCGGTCGTCTACGTGACCGCGACGAGCCGCAAGCCCCGGCCCGGCGAGGTGCACGCGCAGGACTACTACTTCTACTCGCCGGAGAAGTTCCGCGAGGAGATCGAAGCGGGGAACTTCCTCGAGTGGTCGATGGTCCACGGCGACTTCAAGGGCGTCCGCCGCGATGCGCTCGCCGACACGCTGCGCGACCACAAGATCGTCATCGTGAAGCCGGAGCCGCAGGGGATGCGGAAGCTGAAAGCGGTCCTGCCGGAGGCGCTGACCATCTTCATCATGCCGCCGTCGGTCGAATCGCTCCGCCGCCGTCTCGTGCAGCGCGCGACCGAGACGCCCGAGCAGCTCGAGGTCCGTCTGCGCAACGCCGCGATCGAGATGGCCGCCGCGCCGGAGTACGACTACGTCGTCGTCAACGACGACGGCAAGCTCGATGCGACGGTCGACGAGATCGCGAACATCATCCGCAAGGAGGCGAAGCGCCCCCGCCACTATGACCTCTAGCCTCAAGGCGTGATCCGCACGGCGGAGGTCGCCGCCTTCTCCGGTCTGCGCGGCCCCGCGATGACCTTCACGTACGGCGTCCCCGACGGACTCGACGTGCAGCCTGGCCACCTCGTCCACGTCGGCCTGGGCGCGCAGGCGACGCGCGGCGTCGTCGTCGCGCTCGACGTCCCGGCGCCGGACGCCGCGCTGCGGCCGATCGGCGGGCTCGTGCACCCGCTCCCGCTCCTCTCGGCGCATCAGCTCGCGCTCGCGCGGTGGATCGCGGCGACGTACCGCTGCGGTCTTGCCGACGCCGTGCGCGCGATGCTGCCGCCGGCGCTCGCGGCCCGCGCGCGCGGTGCGGCGCTCGCTCCCGCGCGCGGCGGACGCAGCGAGGCGGTGTTCGGCATCACGGCGGCGGGACGCGCAGCGCTCGACGGCACCACGAAGCTCGGCGCGCGCCAGCTCGCGACGCTCCGCGCGCTCGCGGCCGGTGCGGTCACTGCCGCGGAGCTCGCCGAGGCCGGCGGCTCCGGTGAGAGCGCGCAGAGCCTCGCGAAGCGCGGCTTCGCAACAGCCGGCCGGCGCGCGGTCCGGCGCATCCCGGTGGAGCTCGGGCGTCCCGGCGAGGACGACGCCGTGCGCGACCTCCCCCTCACGCGCGGCCAGGCGCCGGCGCTGGAGGCGATCCTCGGCTCGCTCGGCGCGGGCGCCCCCTTCCTCCTCCACGGCGTGACCGCGAGCGGGAAGACGGAGGTCTACCTCCGCGCCTCGGCCGCCTCGCTCGAGCGCGGGCTCGGCGTGATCGTCCTTGTCCCCGAGATCGCGCTCGCGCAGCAGGTGGTCGCGCGGTTCCTCGCGCGCTTCGGGGACCGGGTCGCGGTGCTGCACAGCGCGCTCTCCGCGGGCGAGCGCTACGACGAGTGGCGTCGCGTCGTTGACGGCGCGTGCGACGTCGTCATCGGGTCGCGCTCCGCGCTCTTCGCGCCGCTCGCGAAGCCGGGGCTCATCGTCGTCGACGAGGAGCAGGAGCCGTCCTACAAACAGGAGAGCGCGCCGCGCTACCACGCGGTCGACACCGCGCTCGCGCTCGGCAGGATCGCGCACGCGACGGTCGTGCTCGGGTCGGCGACGCCGCGCGTCGTCACCTACCACGCGGCGTCGGCGGGCGAGCTCACGCTCCTCACGCTGCCCGACCGCATCGCGGACCTGCCGATGCCGCAGACGACGATCGTCGACCTGCGCCTCGAGCTGAAGGCGGGCAATCGCAGCACGCTCTCCCGCGCGCTCCGCACCGCCCTCGTGCGTACGGTCGACCGCGGCGAGCAGGCGATCCTCTACCTGAACCGGCGCGGGCTCGCGACCGTCGTGCTCTGCCGCGATTGCGGCTACGTCGTGCCGTGCCCGGCGTGCGAGATCCCGTTCGCGCTGCACGCGGACGGCCGGCTCGTCTGCCACCGCTGCGGCAAGTGGCAGCGGGCTGCGCCGACCGTCTGCCCCGCGTGCGGGAGCGAGCGGATCCGCCAGCTCGGCGTCGGCACGCAGCGCGTCGAGCAGGACGTGCGCGACCTCCTGCCGCGCGCGCGGGTCTCGCGGCTCGACCGCGACGCGGTGGCGCGCAAGGGCGCGCACGCAGCCGCGTACGAGCGCATGCGCTCCGGGGAGGCGCAGGTGATCGTCGGGACGCAGATGATCGCGAAGGGCTTCGACCTGCCGGGCGTCTCGCTCGTGGGCATCGTGAACGCCGACACGCTCCTCAACCTCCCGGACCTATCCGCCGCGGAGCGCACCTTCCAGCTGCTCACGCAGGTGCTCGGCCGCTCGGGGCGCGGCGACGCCGGCGGCCGCGGCATCCTGCAGACCTACCTGCCCGACCACCACGCCGTCCGCGCGGCCGCGGCGCACGACTACAGCGCGTTCGCGGAGCGCGAGCTCCTCGACCGCCGCCGCTTCGGCAACCCGCCCTTCGGGCGCCTCGTCCTCCTGCAGACCGCGGCGAAGCGCGAGGAGACCGCTGACGCGCGCGCGAAGCGGCTCGCGGCCGAGCTCGAGGCGGAGGCGCACGGAGACGCGGAAGTGCTCGGGCCTGCGCCGGCCTTCGCGGCGAAGCGCGCCGGCAGCTACCGCGTGCAGCTCGTGCTCCGCGGCCCGCGCCCGACCGACGTCCTCGACCGCGTGAAGATCGGGAGCGAGTGGTCGGTCGACGTGGACCCGGTCACGCTCCTCGGTTAGCGTCCGCCCGTGAGCGAGGACGCCCGCGACGACGCCGAGGCCGCCGAGAGCGCGGAGCCGCACGAGCCGCGGCTCGAGATCGTCAAGGGCTCGCCGTGGACGATCACCGGCGGGCGGCGCGAGAAGTGGTCGAGCGACGCGTTCGTGCAGGAGCACGCCGTCGACGTGCGGCAGATCGGCGATCCGGTCCTGCACTCGCCCGCGCGCAAGCCGAAGCTCGCGAAGGCCGAGCTCGAGGCGCTCGTGCAGCGGATGTACGCGTCGATGGTGGCGGCCCGCGGGATCGGGATCGCCGCCCCGCAGATCGGCGTGCCGCTGCGCATCTGCATCATCGACGTCGACGAGCTCGGCATCGTCGCGATCGAGCCCGAGATCGAGTGGGTGAGCGAGGAGAAGGACGAGACGAGCGAGGGCTGCCTCTCGGTGCGCGGGCTGTACGGGATGATCGAGCGACCCGTCGCCGCACGGCTCAGCGCGACCGACCCTGCGGGGAAGAGGTTCACGCTCGAGGGCATCGAGCTCGGGGCGCAGTGCATGCTCCACGAGACCGACCACCTCGAGGGCCGCCTCTACGTCGACCTGCTCCGCTCCCGCGAGCACGACCTCTTCCCGGTCGAGCCGGCCCGGCCCGGCGAGGAGCCGCGCTCCGTGTCCGGGCACCACCGCGAGGAGCTCGAGCCTTCGGCATAGCGCCGCGGACCGTCTTCCTCGGCACCCCGGAGTTCGCGGTGCCGTCGCTCGAGGCCGTCGACGAGCTGAACGGTCAGGGCGTGCTGTCGCTCGTCGCCGTCGTGACGCAGCCCGACCGCCCTGGCGACCGCGGACGTGTCGCGGTGCCTCCGGTGAAGGAGCGGGGCCTTCATCTCGGCCTGCGCGTGCTGCAGCCGGAGCGCCTGCGCGACGCGGGTCTCGATGCGGTGCTCGCGCTCGAGCCCGAGCTGCTCGTGTGGGCCGCGTACGGGAACCTCATCCCGCGCGCCCTACTCGACGCCGCGCGCGGCCGCGCCGTGAACGTCCACGCCTCGCTGCTCCCGCGCTGGCGCGGCGCTGCGCCGGTCGCGCACGCGATCCTCGCGGGCGACGACGAGACGGGCATCACGCTCATGGAGGGCACGGCCGAGCTGGATGCGGGGCCGATCCTCGCGCAGGAGCGCGTGCACATCGATCCGACCGAGTCCGCGGGCGAGCTCGCCGAGCGGCTCGCGCGCGTCGGGGGCACGCTGCTCCGGCGCGAGCTGCCGCGCTACATCGGCGGCGAGCTGCGCGGCCGGCCGCAGGATCCTCTCCGCGTGACCGTGGCGCCGAAGCTGACGACGCGGGACGGGGAGCTCGACTGGTCCCAGCCGGCCGAGAGCGTCGCGCGACGGGTCCGCGCGATGACGCCCTCGCCCGGCGCGTGGACCACGCTCGGCGGTCAGCGCGTCGGCGTGCTCGCCGCCACCGTGCTCGGCGGGCCGCCGCGCGAGCACGGCACGTTGCTCCTGGGCCGTCGTGACCCCGCGTACGCGCCGTATTGGGGGCAGTCGCGCGCGCCGCACGTCGCGTGCGGCGCCGGCTGGCTGCGGCTCGACGAGGTGCGGCCGGCGGGCAAGCGCGCGATGAGCGGCGACGACTGGGCGAACGGGCTCCGCGCCCTGGGCGAGGTGCGGCTGCCCTCCTGACCCGCGTGCGGCTGCGACCCTCCTAGCATCGGTCCCATGGCGATCGAAGGCGCTCCCGCGATCAGCGAGGTCTCCGACGCGCAGCTCGCCGCGTGGCTCTCGGAGCGGGGTGAGCCGGCGTACCGCGCGCGGCAGATCCGGCGTCACGCGGCGCGCACGGACGCGGGAGGGTGGGCCGACCTCACCGACCTCCCGCTGCGCCTGCGCGACGAGCTCGCGCGCTCGTTCCGCTGGAGCTCGGTCGAGCCGGTGACGGAGCAGGCGAGCGCCGATGGCGAGACGCGCAAGGCGCTCCTCGCGCTGAAGGACGGCCATCGCATCGAGACGGTGCTCATGCCGCACCACGGCGCGCGCAACTCGGTGTGCATCTCCACGCAGGCGGGCTGCCCGATGGCCTGCTCGTTCTGCGCGACGGGCGAGATGGGCCTCATCCGCAACCTCACCGCGGGCGAGATCGTCGACCAGGTGCGCCACTGGCAGCGCGCGCTCGCGGCCGAAGGGGATCGGGTCTCCCACGTCGTGTACATGGGGATGGGCGAGCCGTTCAACAACTACGAGGCGACGCTCGCGTCGGCGCGGACCCTCATGGACCCGGAGGCCTTCGGCATCAGCCCGCGGCGGATCACGATCTCGACCTGCGGCGTCGTGCCGAAGATCGACGCCCTCGCGGAGGAGGGTCTTCCGATCAACCTCGCGATCTCGCTCCACGCGCCGGTCGACGCGATCCGCACCGCGATCATGCCGATCAACAGGCGGTGGAACATCGACGAGGTCCTCGCGTCGGCGGCGCGCTATGTGAAGCGGACGAAGCGGCGCGTGACCTTCGAGTACATCCTCCTCGGCGGCGTGAACGACTCGGCGGAGGCGGCCGCGCTCCTCGCGAGGCGGATCACCGAGCACCTCCGCCCCGGGGCCGCGCACGTGAACCTCATCCCGTACAACCCCGGGCCCGGCGGCTACCGGCGGCCGTCGGTCGAGGTCATGGAGCGGTTCGCGAAGACCCTCGACAGCGCGGGGATCGCCGCGACCGTGCGCATCAGCAAGGGCCAGGACATCGCCGCGGCCTGCGGCCAGCTGAAGGTGCCCGAGGGCAAGGCGGCGCCGGTCGCATGAGCCCGTCGCTCGCCCTGCGGGTGATCCTGTTCACGCTCGTCGCGCCCTTCGTCGTCGCGATCGTCGTGCCGGGGATCCTGCTCGACGGTGCGCGGCCCGTCGCGGCGCAGGGACTCCTGGTCAGCCTCGTTGGCGCCGCCATCTACGGCTGGACGGCGTGGAGCTTCGCGCACACCGGCCGGGGCACGCCGGCGCCGCTCGATCCGCCGAAGACCGTGGTCGCCGTCGGGCTCTACCGCTGGGTGCGCAACCCGATGTACCTCGGCGTCCTGCTCATCATCGCCGGACAGGCGATCGCGTACGGCTCGCTGACCCTCGTCGTGTACGCGATCGTGATGTGGGTCGTGGTGCACGCGTTCGTCGTCCTCTACGAGGAGCCGGACCTGTTGCGCCGGTTCGGCGACTCCTACGAGGCGTATCGCCGCGCCGTGCCGCGCTGGGTCCCGCGGCCACCGAGGTCCGTATGACACCGCTCGCGAAGGACCTCGAGGTCGTGTTCGTCTACGTGAGCGACGTCGCTCGCTCGGTGTCGTTCTACCGCGATCTGCTCGGCATCCCGCTCCAGCAGGACGCGCACGACAGCGACTGGTATGCCGCGCGGTTCCCGAGCGG
>DASUCM010000119.1:0-3182 GCA_036276035.1 Candidatus Limnocylindria bacterium
GGCGATGACGATGAGCACGATGAGGGTCGGGATCGTGAGGAAGACGTCGGTGATGCCCAGGATGACCTGGTCGATGCGGCCGCCCACCGTGGCCGCGAGCGAGCCGAACGTGACGGCGATGAGCGTGGACAGCAGCGCCGCAAGGAGCGCGACGACGAGGATGTCGCGGCCGCCGTGGATCATCTGGTTGAAGACGTCGCGGCCCTGGTTGTCCGTGCCGAGCGGGTGCGCGGGGAACGAGGGCGGCTGGTAGATCGCGCTCACGTCGGGCTGGTCCTGCACCGGCACGAAGAGCGGGACGATGAGCGCGAAGGTGAAGAAGAACGTGACGCCCACGAGGCCGACGAGCCCGATCGGCGATCGCGCGAGCTGCCGGAAGAAGCCGGCGATGCCCCTCATCCGCCGGTCGCCCCGCCCGCCCGTCCGATCCGCGGATCGAGCCTGCTGTACACGAGGTCCGCGATGAGGTTCGCGACGACGATCGCCGTCGTCGTCACGAGGACGATGCCCTGCATGATCGGGTAGTCGCGCTGCTGGACCGCGGTGAGGAGCCGGTACCCCACGCCCTGGTACACGAAGATCTGCTCGATGAGCACGGCGCCACCGACGACCGCGCCCATCGTGATCGCGAGGAGCGAGATCTGCGGCAGCACGGCGTTGCGTCCGACGTAGGCGGTCGTGATGCGTGAGTCGCGCAGCCCACGCGCCCGGGCCGCCGTCACGTAGTCGTCCTCGAGCGTGGACAGGGTCGCGCCGCGCATCCCGAGGATCCACACGCCGACGGTCGCGAGGAAGAACGTGAGGATCGGCAGCATCGCGTGGAACAGGACGTCGCCGATGAAGTCCGGCGTGAGGCCGGGCTGGATGCTCGCCGAGTACGCGCCGCGCATCTGCGCGACCGGGAGCCAGCGAAGCTGGACACCGAGGATGAGGATGATCGAGAGCGCGATGAGGAAGTCCGGCACCGAGTCGATGAACGACCCGACCGACGTCACGACGTGGTCGAAGATCGAGTTCCGCCAGTACGCCGCGAGGAGGCCGAGCGCGGTCCCGATGGTGAACGACAGCAGCAGCCCGCCGCCGACGATGAAGAGCGTCCACGGCAGCACCGACAGGATGATCGACATCACCGTGGTGCCCGACGAGAGGAACGAGTTGCCGAGGTCGCCGCGCATCACGTTCGCCATGAACGAGATGTACTGCTCGTGGAACGGCGCATCGAGATCGATCGAGAAGAGGTTCGAAGCGACGGCGCGCGCGCTCTCGTAGTCGAGCCCCGTCTGCATGAGCTCGTCGATCTTGTACTCGACCGGATTGCCGGGCATGAGCCGGATGAGGAAGAACGTGATCGTGACCGTCACGTAGATCGTGAGGATCGCCTTCACGAGCGCCTGCGTGATCGGACGCCGGAGCAGCGCGCCGAGGTGGCCGCGCGCGCGGGTGAGCGGGGAGCGCCGTGCGACGCGGAGCTGGACCTCGGCGTCGGCCGGGCTGACCATGCTCACGCCGCGAATCCTAGTGGCGGCGAGATCGCGTCCAGCCGCATCTCGGCCGGCGGGCGCGCTGACGGTGGGTCAGGCCTGCGTCGCATAGAGCGCATACAGACGGGCGGTCGCGCGGATGGCCTTCCAGTAGCTCTGCAGGATGATGTTCTCGTTCGGCGCATGCGCTCCCGAGCCGGGATGGCCCATGCCGAGCGTCACGTTCGCGAGGGAGCGCTTGTGGCAGACCGCCCACATCGGCGAGGTGCCGCCGCTCGTCGGCACGAGATGCGCCTCGCGTCCGAACGCCTCCTCCGCTGCGGCCTTCGCCGCCCGCACGAGCGGGTCGTCCCAGCGGCCGCGGTAGGGCCGCGTGCCCTCCTTGTAGATGGCCTCGACGTCGTCGAAGCCGTGGCGGTCGAGGTGCGCGCGCAGGAGCGCCGCGATGCGCGCGGGGTCCTGGTCCGGCACGAGGCGGAAGTCGATCTTGCACGAGGCGGCTGCGGGGATGACCGTCTTCGTCCCCTCGTCCGTGAAGCCCGAGATGATGCCGTCGATGTTGCAGGTGGGCTCGAACTGCGATGCGATCCGCACGTCCGGGTCCGCCCGTCCGAACGCGAACGCGCGCAGGCCATAGATCCGCCGCACCTCGTCCGCGTCGAAGGGGAGCGCCGCGACGTGCGCGCGCTCCGCCGCGCTCGGCGCCCGGACGTCGTCGTAGAAGCCGTCGATGAGCACGCGCCCGCGCTCGTCCATGAGCGTCGAGAGCGCGTTCACGAGCCGCCACGCGGCGTTCGGCAGGTAGGTCGCGCCGCCGGAGTGCGCGTCGCGCGCGAGCGTCCGCACGCGCAGCTCGACGTAGAAGATGCCCTTGCCGCCGAGGAGCAGCTGCGGGCGGCCCTGGCTGTCGACGCTGCCGCCCTCCTTCAGCGCGCCGTCGCCGTCCGTGAGCGTCGGGTCCGTGGCGAGCATCGCGCCGAGGCTCCCGCTCCCGGACTCCTCCTCGCCCTCGATGAGGAACCGCAGCCGGATCGGCAGCTCGCCGAAGACAGCGCGATGGGCCTCGACGGCCTGGATGCGGAGGAGCAGGTGGCCCTTGTTGTCGTCGACACCGCGCGCGTAGAGCGCGCCGTTCCGCAGCGTCGGCTCGTACGGCGGCGTGGTCCAGAGGTCGAGCGGGACCGCGGGCTGCACGTCGTAGTGCTGCACCCCGATGAGCGTCCGCGCTCCCGCGCCGGTCTCGCCGACGACCAGCGGAGGAACGCCGCCGGGCGCGGCCCCCGCCCCGCGCTCGATGCGGATCTGCCGGGTCTCGCATCCCGCCGCC
Source organism: Candidatus Limnocylindria bacterium (assembly GCA_036276035.1). GTDB lineage: Bacteria > Chloroflexota > Limnocylindria > P2-11E > P2-11E > JACDAF01. The sequence goes on from DASUCM010000119.1 coordinate 2,809, forward strand.
CGGAGGCGCTGCTCGCACCAGTCGGCCGCGCGCTGCAACGCGGCGTGGTCCACCGCCTCCGACGGGATCGCGCAGAGCTCGCGCAGCTCGGAGGTCCAGCGTGCCTGGTGCTCGGCGATGTACGCGTCGAGCGCGTCCGTCATCGCCTCGACACTACCTAGAGCAGGCCGAGCGCGCGCCACCACGGGATGCTCGCGGCGATCGCGACGAAGCGCACGGCGGCGAGCGCTGCCCCCATGCGCATGCCCTGCCGGTCGTCGAAGGCCTCGCGCCCGGTCGCCTCGCGGTACATGAGGTACTCGAGGCCCTGGTAGGGGAGGACCCACATGTTCGCGGAGAGGAGCACGACGATGCCCGCGACCCAGCCGTGCATG
>DASUCM010000120.1:0-7264 GCA_036276035.1 Candidatus Limnocylindria bacterium
TACCATCCGCAGCCGTGCCGAAGCGGCCCGCGAAGAGCGTGTGGATCTCCGTCGACATGGAAGGCATCGGCGGCGTGGCGACGTGGAGCCACGTGATGATGAAGGGCGTCGAGTACGAGCGGGCGCGCACGTGGATGGCCCAGGAGGCGAACGCCTGCATCGAAGGTGCGGCCGACGCGGGCGCCACGCGGTTCTGCGTGAACGACTCTCACGGCAACATGCACAACATCTTCGCCGACGAGATCGACCCGCGCGCCGAGCTTCTCGTCGGCACCGCGAAGCCCTGGTACATGGGTGAGGGGATCGATGGCGGCTACGACACCTGCTTCTTCGTCGGCTATCACGGCCGCGCGGGACACCCGAAGGCGATCCTCGACCACACCTACGCGAGCCGCGCGATCTACGAGTGCCGTCTCGACGGACGCGCGGTCGGCGAGACCACGCTGAACGGCTATCTCGCCGGCTACTTCGGCGCCAGCCTCTCGCTCGTCGCGGGCGATGGTGCGACATGCCGCGAGGCGCGCGACCTCGTCCCCGGCGTCGTGACGGTGCAGACGAAAGAGGCGCACGGCCGCTTCTCCGCGAAGGTGCGGCATCCGAGCAGAGCGCAGGAGGCGCTGCGCAAGGGCGCTGCCGCGGCGATCGACGCCGCCGCGAAGCTCCGCCCCCTCGTGCCCCGCGGGAAGCACGAGATCGATCTCGCATTCCTCACCTCGGCGATGGCGGACATGGCCGAGCTCGTGCCCGGCGCGCGGCGCAGCGGCGCGCGGGCGGTGGCGTACGCATCGCGCGACTACCTCGAGCTCTACAAAGCGCTGCTCGCGATGGTCCGGCTCGCGCCGACCGCCATCCCGCCCGAGCAACAGTGACGGCCACCGCCGACGCCGTCATCGTCGGCGGCGGGGTCATCGGAGCGTCCGTCGCCTACCACCTCGCGAAGAAAGGCCTGCGCGACGTCGTCGTCCTCGAGCGCGACCGCCTCGGCTCCGGATCCACCGCCAAGAACGCCGGAGGCATCCGCCTCCAGTTCTCCACCGACATCAACGTGCGGCTCTCACAGCGCTCGCTCCCGAGGCTCGAGGCCTTCGCCGATGAGATGGGCATCGACATCGCGTTCCATCAGGTGGGCTACCTGTTCCTCATCACGCACGAGCGCGACGTCGCGCCGTTCGAGCGCTCGCTCGCGCTCTGGCAGCGGCTCGGCGTCCCGGCGCGCCGGCTCGAGCGCGCCGAGGTCGGAGCGCTGTTCCCCGAGCTCTGCGTCGACGACGTGCGGTTCGCGACGTTCTGTCCGAAGGACGGCCACGCCGACCCGAACAGCATCCTCCAGGGATACGTCGCGGGCGCACGCGCGCTCGGCGTCCGCTTCATCGAAGGTGCGCCGGTCACCGCCATCGGTCGATCGGCCGGCGCCGTGCAGAGCGTGACGACGCCCGGCGGGACCATCGCCACGCGGCTCGTCGTCGACGCCGCCGGAGCGTGGGCCGCGCAGGTGGCGCGCCTCGCCGGCGTGGAGCTTCCGATCACGCCGCTGCGCCGCCAGATCTTCGTCACCGAGCGGGTCCCCGGCCTCGAGCACGAGTTCCCGCTCACGGTCGAGTTCGCCACCGGCCTCTACATGCACCGCGAGTCGGGCGGCGTGCTGCTCGGGATGGCGGATCCGACGGACGGACCGGGCTTCGACGACTCGGTCAATTGGGACTTCCTCCCGGACGTCGTCGAGCGGGCGATGGAGCGGCTGCCGCTCCTCGAACGCGCGACGATCCGCACCGGCTGGGGCGGGCTCTACGAGGACACCCCCGACAAACACCCGATCCTCGGCCGGGTGGAGGGCGTGGACGGCTTCGTGAGCGCCGCGGGCTTCTCGGGCCACGGCGTCATGCACGCGCCCGCGACCGGGGAGCTCATCGCGGAGCTCATCGTCGACGGCCGCACGAGCCTCGATCTCGCTCCGCTCCGCGCGTCCCGATTCCGGGAGGGCGATCTCATCACGGAGCACAACGTCATATGAGCCTGCAGCTCCTCTTCGTCGGGCTCGCGCTCGCGTGCGTGGTGGGCGCCGCCGTCCTGCTGCTCCTCGTGCTCGTCCGGCGCGGTCGCGGCGTGCGCGACCTCGCGCTCGCGGCCCTGCTCATCGTGCTCGCGATCGGCGTCTGGTACACGGCGATCCGCACCCCCCTCGCGGTCCCCTAGTCAGCCAGCGCCCGCGTCGCGCGCGACATTCACGCGGATCTTCGCGCTCTATCCTCGCTCTGTGTCCACCCGCGACGAGGTGCGCCTCACGACCCTTTCGGCCTGCGCCGGCTGAGGCGCGAAGCTGGGGCCGACCCAGCTGGCGCAGGTGCTGCGCCCCCTCAGCGAGCAGCCCATCCCGCCGGAGCTCCTCGTCGGACTGTCGACGAGCGACGACGCCGCGGTGTATCTCGTCGCGCCCGGTGTCGCGATCGTGCAGACGGTCGACTTCTTCCCGCCGATCGTGGACGACGCCTACGCGTCGGGCGCGATCGCCGCCGCGAACGCGATGTCCGACGTCTACGCGATGGGCGGCGAGCCGCTCCTCGGCGTGGTCATCGCGGCCTGGCCCGAGGACGTCGATCTCGCGCTCTTCGAGCGCGCGCTCGCCGGCGCCGCGGAGACGATGCGCGAGGGCGGTGCGGTCATCGCGGGCGGCCACACGGTCATCGACCGCGAGCCGAAGCTCGGCCTTGCGGTGACGGGGCGCGCCGATCCGGAGCGGCTGCTCGTGAAATCGGCCCTTCGGCCGGGCGACGCCCTCTGGCTGACGAAGCCGGTCGGGACCGGCATCCTCACGACCGCGCACAAGCGCGGCGACCTGTCCGCCGCCGACCTCGCGTCCGCGGTGGCGTCCATGACCTCGCTCAACCGCGATGCGTCGCGCGCGGCGCTGGAGGCGGGCGTCCACGCCGCGACGGACGTGACTGGCTTCTCGCTCGTCGGACACGCGTACGAGATGGCGGAGCGCTCGGGCGTCGAGGTCCGCATCCGGGCCTCAGCGGTGCCGCTGCTGCCCGGCGCGCGCGCACACGCGGACCGCGGCGTGGACTTCGGCGGCGCGCAGCGCAACCGCGAGCACTTCCTGCGCGCGGATCGCGTGCGCGTGTCGGGCGTCGACGACGGGCTCGTCTCGCTCCTCGTCGACCCCCAGACCTCGGGCGGCCTGCTCGTCGGCGTGCCGGCCGAGCACGCCGCCGCCTGGGGCCGCGCGTGCGAGGCGCGCGGTGTCACAGCGTGGCGTGTTGGCGAGGTCGCGGAGGGCAGTGGCGTCGCTGTGACGGCGTGAGCGCGCGCTCCCGCTCGTCCGCGCGGCCGTAGTGGCGGTCACCGACCAGGACGAGCTCCCGACAGAGCCGACCGCGCGCGTCTCCGAGCTCGCCGATCTCTCGCCCGCGCGCGCGGCGCTCTCGCTCGCGTGGCCCGGCATCGTCGAGCAGCTCGTCCGCGCGGCAGGACAGGCGACGGTCTTCGCGTTCATCGGACACCTCGGAGCGGTCGCGACCGCCGCGGCCGGTGCCAGCCTGCAGTTCACCTTTCTCCTGTTCCCGGTGTTCCAGTCGCTCTCCATCGGCACGATCGCGCTCGTCAGCCGCAGGCTCGGCGAGGGTCGGCGAGACGAGGCCGCGTCCATCACCCGACAGTCCCTCGTGCTCGGCGCGATCATGGGCGTGGTCACCGGCGTCGGGTTCGCCGTCTTCGCGGAGCCGCTCCTCGTGCTCATCGGGGCCGCGCCCGACGTCGTCAAGGTCGGCGCGCCGTATCTCGCGATCATCGGCGGGTTCAACGCGTTCCAGACCATCTCGATCATCGGGACGTCGGCGATGCGGGCGGCCGGCGACACGCGGACACCGATGCTCCTGTCGCTCGCCGGGACCCTTGCGACCCTCGTGATCTCCTACGTCCTCATCGTCCAGCTCGGTCTCGGCATCATGGGGAACGCCTACGGCTTCGTCGCGATCAGCGCGGTCTTCTCGTTGGCGACCTTCATCCTGCTGTGGCGCGGGCGCGCCGGGCTCTCCATCGCCGGCGGCCCGTGGGGGCTGTTCCCTGCCACCGTCCGCTCGATCATGTCCATCAGCCTCCCGTCGGCGGCCGAGGGCGTGCTGTTCAGCTTCGGGCTCATCTTCATCGGCGGGCTCGTGCTGCGCTTCGGCACGGAGGCGTTCGCCGCCCATCAGATCGTCATCCAGCTCGAGTCGATCTCGTTCCTTCCGTGCATCGGGTTCTCGACCGCGGCAGCGTCCCTCGTCGGGCAATCGCTGGGACTGCGGGATCCGCAGCGGGCGATGCGCGTCGGTTGGGCCGCGGCGCGCATGGCGATGCTGTGGACCGCCGCCGTCGGTCTGCTGATGGTCCTGTTCCCCGCGCTCTGGCTGTCGCTCTTCACGAACGACCCCGGTGTCATCGTCGCGGGCATCGGCTCGGCGGTCATCATCGGGCTGGCGCAGCCCGCGCAGGCGGTGGTCTTCGCGCTCGCCGGCTCGCTGCGCGGCGCTGGGGACACGCGCTACACGCTCCGGATCACGGCGTTCAACTGGATCGTCGTCCGGCTGCCGCTGACGGTGATCCTCGGTGCGGTCGTCGGCCTGGGGCTTGCCGGCGTGTGGCTCGCGCTCGCGCTCGACTACTTCATCCGTGCGGGACTCATGGCGCGGCGATTCCGAAGCGGCGGGTGGCAGCGCCTGCGCTACTAGCGGCTCGCGCACCACGAGAAAAGCCCGGCCATCACGGCCGGGCTCTGGTGCCCAGGGAGGGATTTGAACCCTCACGCCCTTACGGGCACAAGCCCCTCAGACTTGCATGTCTGCCATTTCATCACCTGGGCGGGCGGGAATGGCAATTGTACGACAGCGGGTAGCCTCCGGCCATGCGCATCACCCGCTGCCCGCGCTGCCGCGCCGAGGACATCAGCGCCGACGCGCACCCCGCGCGCGTCATGCGCGGGACGCAGACCGTGATCGTCCCCGTCTGCCGCGGCTGCTACCGCCCCGCCGAGCTCGAGCATCGGATCGCGTGCGAGAACTCGGGGCTCCCGTACGCGACCCTGCCCATCCGCGAGGGGCTGGCCGCGTTGCGCGACTTCTACCTCGACCGTCTCGCCGAGTGGCGCGACCCCGACCTCCTGCTCGAGGACGACGAGCGCGAGCGGGGCGCGGCGCGCATCCGCGCCGCGCTCGCCGACGTGGAGCGTCGCGCGCGCATCGCGCCCGTAGACTCGGACTGACATGCGAGCGATCCGGCCGGACATCCAGCTCCTCTGGCCCTCCTACACGCTCTTCCCGCTCATCGGCCTCGGCGTGCTCGTCATCGGTGCGACGGGTGGCGATCCGGTGATGATCGCGATCGGGCTCGGGCTCCTCGCGTTCAACGCGCTCACGGTCGTGAACCATCTCTACTTCACCGAGCTCGCGATCGAGAACGAGTGGCTCGTCCACCGCACGAACTTCGGCACCCAGGTGCAGCGGGTGGCGATCGGCTCGATCCAGCGGATCGACGCGAAGCGCTATCCCGGCGCGCACTCCGGCGTCTCCGCGCCGCACTTCGTCGCGCGCGGCCGCGCGGCGACCCTGAAGGTGAACACGAAGCCCTACCGGCTCGCGGAGTTCCGCGAGCTCCTCGCCGTGCTGCGCCGCGCCAACTCGCACCTCGAGCTCGATCCGTTCTGGCAGCGTGTCGCGAGCGGCGAGGACGTCTCGAAGGAGGTCGCGCTCACACCGAAGAGCCGCTGGTAGGCCGCGCTCCTGGCCCCTCTGGGGCCGCGCCGGTCAGCGGAGCAGGCGGTGCTCGATCGCGGTGCAGCGGTCCCAGACGACCTTCAGCCCCGCGCGCTCCGCACGCTCGGCGGCGCCGACATTGCCGAGGCCCAGCTGGAACCAGATGGCCGGCGCGCGGGCCGCGATCGCGTCGTCCACGACGGCGTCGAGGTGCTCGCCGCGGCGGAACACGTCGACGAGATCGATGCGCAGGTCTGCCGGGATGTCGACGAGGTGGTCGTAGCTCTGCTCGCCGTCGACCTGCTGCCCGCGCAGCTGCGGGTTCACCGGGATGACGCGGTAGCCGTGCGCGCGCAGGTACCGGGAGACGGAGTTGCTCGGGCGGTCCGGACGGGAGGAGTAGCCGACGACGGCGATCGTGCGGGCGGAGGCCAGGAGCTCTTCCGCAAGGCCCGGTTCGTTCATTCTCTCACGTCACAGCGTTCGCGAACAGTCTTGTCTCGCATGTTCCGTGCAGGATACTGACGGCCTCATGCCACCTCGGGCACCGGTCGTCTGGGCGACGAGCGCGGTCGGGAGCGAGCGCTTCCGCCAGCGCCTCGACGAGCGGCACCGCGAGCTCACCATCCAGGCGAAGGTGCGCGGCCGCAGCTATCGGCGCTCGCGCAGCGCGATCGGGTCCGATGAGGTCATGCGTCTGCGGACCGACTTCCTCGCCGCGCTCGGCCGCCTCTCGTCGTTCGAGATCGCGATCACCCGGCTGGCGCGCTGCCGCTACGACGCGCAGCTCACGGTCACGACGGACGACCTCACGCGCGACTACTTCGAGCTCTGGCAGGTCGTGGCCCGGCGGGGCGCCGAGCAGCGCGACCTCGACGAGCGCGCGGCCGACCGTCTCGACTACTTCGCGACCCAGCTCGGCCGCCTCGAGGGCATCGCCGACGCGCTTGTCGTCGCCGGCCGCAACGTGCGCCTGTTCCCGCTTCCCGCCGTGCCCTGGGTGGCCGTCAGTTAGATCGCGCATCTCCAGCGGATCGCGCGCCTACACTTTTCGCGGGCAACTAGCTCAGCTGGTCAGAGCGTCTCCTTTACACGGAGAAGGTCAGAGGTTCGAGCCCTCTGTTGCCCACGGAGCCGACCTTCCACATCGCTGGCATCGAGGAGTGGCTGCGCTTTTGGCCAGCGAGGCCTCCGCATGACCGCCCCCCAGCGCAAACGCGCCTCCCGCGCCGCCGCTAAGAAGATTCCCTCCTGCCGGAGGAGGGCAGGTGACGGGGTGGTTGGAGCAAGCGCTTACTGGACGGCTCCCCGAGATCCGCGCAGGATCTGCGTCCATGGGCGAGTCGCACGAGGAAATGCTTCGTCACTACGAGCCGGGCGGACTTCTGCCGCGGATCGTGGCGGGGTTGCAAGCTCTCGGCAAGGACCTGGACTCGGTCACGCACGAAGATCTCGCGCCGGCCGACGAGTTTCACTCCGCGGGACGTTCGGCCACGCGCGCATTGGTGGAGCTTGCAAAGATCCCGCCAGGATCG
>DASUCM010000121.1:0-11149 GCA_036276035.1 Candidatus Limnocylindria bacterium
TCAGCTTGGTGCTGGCGAGCGCGGTCATCGTGACGATGGGCGTCGCCTGCTCGGTCGCTTCACGCTGTTCGATCGCCACCTGGGTCACCTCCGGTATGTGACACCAGTCTAGCCTCCCGGCATCGCAGCGAATAGCCCGAAAAATGTGCTCCGTACACTCGTTCCTCCGTGCCTGAGCCGTCTCTCCAGCACGCCCAGGAGCCCCAAGCGAGGCGCTTCCACTTCTCGCCGCGGCCGAACCGCGCCGCCGAGATCGCGTGGCGCACCTGGGGACCGGATGCCTTCGCCGAAGCGCAGGCGGCGGACAAGCCGATCATCCTGTCGATCAGCGCCGTGTGGTGCCACTGGTGCCACGTCATGGACGAGACCTCGTACAGCGACCCGCAGGTCATCGCCGGCATCAACGAGCGGTTCATCCCGATCCGCGTCGACAACGACGAGCGTCCTGACGTGAACCGCCGCTACAACATGGGCGGCTGGCCGACGACGGCGTTCCTCACGCCGGATGGCGAGATCATCCACGGCGGGACCTACGTCCCGCCCGAGGTCATGCGCTCGTATGTGTCGCAGGTGGCCGACGTCTGGCGTGACAAGCGCGCGGAGCTCGCCGAGCGCGTGAAGGAGATCCAGGATCAGGAGAAGGAGCGTCCGCCGCAGGCGCCGGGCGAGCTCTCCTGGGACATCGTCGAGACCGTCGGCTCCCTCGTGCGCGGGCAGTACGACCCGCAGTTCGGCGGCTTCGGCCGCGAGCCGAAGTTCCCGCAGCCGAGCCTCCTGCGCTTCGTGCTCGACGAGCACCGGCGACACGGGTATCCCGAGCTCGCGACGATGCTGCACCGCACGCTCGTCGCGATGGCCGGCGGCGGCATGTATGACCACGTCGAGGGCGGGTTCTTCCGGTACTCGACGACGCGTGACTGGAGCGTCCCGCACTACGAGAAGATGCTCGAGGACAACGCGCAGCTCCTTGCCGAATACGCGGAAGCGCACCGCACGTTCCCGACCGCCGGGTACGAGCGGATCGCCCGCGATGTCGTGCGGTGGATGGACACGGTCCTGTGGCGCGAGGACGCGAAGATGTTCTCGGGCTCGCAGGACGCGGACGAGCACTACTACACCCTCGACGCGACGCAGCGCGCGAAGCACGGCGCGCCGTTCGTCGACACACGCCTCTACACGGGCTGGAACGCGCTCGCCGCGTCCGCGTACTTCGCGCTCTCAGGCGCGACGGGTGATGGTGCGCTCCGCGTTCGTGGACGTGAGGCCATCCGCGCCATCGCGACGCGGATGACGGTGGACACGCATCTCATGCACTTCGACGCCGGCGAGGGCCCGCGGCTGCCGGACCTGCTCACCGACCTCGCGGCCTGCCTCGCCGCGGCTCTCGATTCGTACGAGACGGGAGCTCATCCCGAGGCGCTTCCTGGCGCGGTGCATCTGGCCACTTGGCTCTGCGAGCGGCTCGAGGACCCCGAGCACGGCGGCTTCTGGGACGCGCCGGAGCGGGAGGAGCTCGGTCGTGTCACCCGGCGCGAGAAGCCGATCGAGGACGGCGCGGTCGCGGCGGACGCGCTGCTTCGCCTCGCGGCCCTGACCGGCGACGAGCGCTGGCGCGGGAGCGCGCTGCGCGCGCTCCGGGGCTTCGTCGGCGAGTACCGGCAGTGGGGACAGTTCGCGGCGGCGTACGCGTCGGCGGTCGCGCGAGCGCTCTCGGAGCCGCTCACCATCGCGGTCGTCGGTCCGGAGGACGACCCGCTCGCGACCGCGCTGTGGTCCGCCGCGGTCCGCTGCGACGACCCGGCACGCGCGCTGCACCGGCTCGTGCCGGGGCGCGACGACGAGCGGCTCCGGTCTCTCGGCTATGCCGCCGATCGGACGGCGGCGTACGTCTGCATCGGGACCGTCTGCTCCGCGCCGCTCGCGGACGAGGCAGGATTGGCGGGCGAGCTCGAGCGTGCGAGACGGCGGTTCGAGAGGAGCTGACATGAGCGACGTGACCGTGGTGGGCGTGTTCCGCAACGACGACGCGGCGAAGGCCGCGCTCCAGAGGATGGATGCGGCCGGCTTCCCGCCTGACCGCGTCGGCGTCGTCGCGAACAACGTGCGGCAGGCGCGCGAGGTCGCGGGCTCGTCCTCGCCGACCGCCGCGGTCATCGGCGCGATCGCCGGCGGCCTCGTCGGGCTCGGATTCGGGCTCGCGACCGGGATGTCCGTGAACAGCCTGGCCGCGACCGTCGGCGGCGTGATCATGTTCGCGATCATCGGCGCGTTCATCGGCGCTCTCGCCGGCCGCGCGAAGGTGCTCGAGCCCCGCGGGGAGAAGTACCAGCGCGCGGTCGACATGGGGGACGCGCTCGTCACCATCCGCTGTGCGGAAGGCCAGCAGGAGCAGGCGCGCCGCGCGCTGCAGAGCGCCGGCGCGACCGCGGTCCGCATCGAGGGCACGCCGGAGACCGTCTAGGCTCCGCCCGTGCCGAACGCAGCGGACGTCGCGCGCTATCCGCTCATCCCATGGCCGCGCAGCCTTGAGCCGCGCGCCGGCGAGCTGACGAACGCCGATGCCGTCACGGCGCGGCTCGATCCGTCGATCGAGGGAGACGAGGCGTACGTCCTCGACGTGACGCCCGGGCGAGCCGAGATCCGCGCGCGCACCGACCGGGGGCTCTACTACGGGCGCCAGACGCTGCGCCAGCTCGCGGCCACCGGCCGCGTGCCGTGCGTGCGGATCGACGATGCGCCGCGGTTCCGCTACCGCGGCCTGCACCTCGACGTCGGCCGCCACTTCTTCCCGGTCGAGTTCATCAAGAAGTACATCGACGTCATGTCCGTCTTCAAGCTGAACACCTTCCACTGGCACCTCACCGAGGACCAGGGCTGGCGCCTCGAGATCAGGAAGTACCCGAAGCTCACGGAGGTCGGCGCCTGGCGCAAGGAGACGATCGTCGGCCACGCGCGCAAGGGTCCGAAGGGATACGACGGCACGCCGCACGGCGGCTTCTATACGCAGGCCGAGGCGCGCGAGATCGTCGAGTACGCGAAGGCGCGCGCGGTCACGGTGCTGCCCGAGATCGAGATGCCGGGCCACTCGCTCGCCGCGCTCGCCTCGTATCCCGAGCTCGCGTGCACGCCCGGTCCGTTCGAGGTCCGCACGACGTGGGGCATCTCCGAGGAGGTGATGTGTCCGAGCGAGCAGACCTTCGCGTTCCTCGAGGACGTGCTGCGCGAGGTCATGGCGATCTTCCCCGGCGAGTACGTGCACATCGGCGGCGACGAGGCGCCGAAGACCCGCTGGCGCGAGAGCCCCGTCGCGCAGGAGGTCATCAAGCGTGAAGGCCTGAAGGACGAGGACGAGCTGCAGTCGTGGTTCATCCGGCGCATCGAGCGCTTCCTCAACCTGAACGGTCGACGGCTCGTCGGGTGGGACGAGATCCTCGAAGGCGGCCTCGCGCCGAACGCGACCGTCATGTCGTGGCGCGGGACCGCGGGCGGCATCGCGGCGGCGCGCCAGGGTCGCGACGTCGTGATGTGCCCGCAGGAGGACATGTACTTCGACCACTACCAGGCGGATCCCGAGAAGGAGCCGCTCGCGATCGGCGGGCTCACCCCGATCGAGGACACCTACCGCTACGAGCCCGTCCCGGCGGAGCTGAGCGCGGAGGAGGCGACGCACGTCATCGGCGCGCAGGGCTGCGTGTGGACGGAGTACATGCCGACCCCGCAGCACGTCGAGTACATGGCGTACCCGCGTGCCCTCGCCCTTGCGGAGCTCGCGTGGTCGCCGCGTGAGGCGCGCGACCTCGACTCGTTCCGCGCGCGCCTCGCGCCGAGCCTCGCGCTCCTGGACCGCCTCGGCGTCGGATACCGCAGACCCTGACCGCGCCGCTCGCGGAGCGCCTTCGCGCCGAGGGCTTCGTCCCGCCGGAGTACTCCGGGCGCGGCCTCCTGAACGTCGCGGCGACGGTCCTCGACGTCCTCGGGCTGCGCGAGGCAGGCGACCCGCCGGCGCTCGCCGATCTCGATCCGGCGCTTCGCGACGGCGCGCGCAACGCGGTCGTCGTGCTTGCCGACGGCCTCGGCTGGGATCAGCTCCAGCGGCTCCGCGCGTCCGGCGACGTCCCGTTCATCGCGCGGCTCATGGACGGCGGCGCGCAGGTCATGGAGGCGACGACCGTGTTCCCGTCGACGACGACCGCGGCCATCACGACCATGAACACCGCGCGCACGCCGCAGGAGCACGGCAACATCGCGTACTTCACCTGGCTCGAGGAGTTCGGCGCGGTCGCGCAGATGCTCCGCTGGGGGCCGGGCGCGCAGCGGCGAGGCTCGTTCTTCGACGACCCGCTCGTCGACCCGCGCGCGTACGTGAAGGTGCCGTCGATCCACGCGCGGGCGCGCCGGCGCGGCGCGCGGACGTACGCGGTCGAGCCCGAGATCTTCCGCAACGAGGCGATGACCCGCATGCACGCGGCCGAGGCCGAGCTTCGCGGCTACCTCCTGCCGAGCACCATGTCGGTGCGCCTCGGAGAGCTCCTCGACGGGCGCCCGTGGGGCGCCGTGCCCGGGTACGTGTACGCGTACTGGTCGGGCGTCGACACCGCCGCGCACTGGCACGGACCGGGCTCGCGCGAGGAGGCGGCGGAGGCCGCGGGCCTCGACCAGGCACTGTCGCGGGCCTTCGCGCGTCCCGGGCGCGGCGACACGCTCGTCCTCCTGACCGCCGACCACGGCCACGCGCTCGTCGACCCCGCGCGGCTCATCGATCTCGAGGCCGACGCCGAGCTCCGCGCGCTCTGCCGCAACCCGATCGCGGGCGAGCCGCGCTGCGTGTTCCTCCACACCGACCGTCCGGATGCGGTGCACCGTCATCTCGAGGAGCGCTATCCCGGCGCGTTCGCGCTCTTCGACCGTGACGAGCTCGTGGAGGCCGGCATGTTCGGCCGCGGCGATCCGGCCCTCGTGCGCAGGCGCGTCGGCGAGGTCTGCGCCTTCCCGCGCGCCGACCGCGGCGCGACGATCGTCCGCGTCGACGGTCAGGTCGTCCTCCACCGCGGCTCCCACGGCGGCATGTCGGCGGCGGAGATGCGCATCCCCGTCCTCGCCTGGCGCCACTAGCCGATAGCATTCCGCCGGATGTCAGTGCAGTCGTACCTTCCCGAGACCATCGGCGGCGTGATCGTCGCCGCGTCGTTCGCCGACGATCACCTCGCGCAGAACGCCGTCGACGTCCTGCACGGCTCCGGCGTGCGGCCGCAGGACATCTCCGTCATCGCGCGGGACCGCACGCGGGCGACGCTGCTCGCGGCCGACAAGGCCTGGACGCCCTGGCGCAACGAGCCCACCGGGCGTCTCGCGAAGCTCGTCGCGTCGCTGCCCCTGCCGGGGCGCGGCCTGCCGAAGGAGGTCCGGCGGCGCTACGGCGCCGCCATCGCGGCGGGCCACATCGTCGTCGTCGTGGCCGCCGGCGGGCAGCCGCCGGACACCCTCGAAGCGCTCCTCACCCAGGCCGGCGGCACGTCGGTCGGGTCGTGGTGGTCCGGGCCGGTGCCCATCTTCGCCCCGCCGGAGTTGGCCGGCCCCTTCTAGGGGCGAAGCCTTCCCTCGCCTAGTCCCGGCACACGGCTTGCTTTGTAACGCCGGGACTACACCAGGAAGGAGTGACCGCCAATGGGACAGACCAACGTCAACGCTGGCGGCACGGGGGATGGCGGCGGCTTCGGCGCCGGGATGATCATCGGGATCATCCTCCTCATCCTCATCGTGCTCGTTCTCGTCTTCTACGCCGGCCCACGGATCATCAACGTCAACACGAACACGCGCTCGTTCCTCGACCTCGCGACGACCTTCCTGGGCTAGGCGAGTCCCGCCACGGATACAGAGAGACCGCCGGCTTCGGCCGGCGGTCTCTTCGTGTCTGGCGTCGTGGGTCCCTAGCGCGCGAGGTAGGTGCCGGCGCGCTGCTCGAGGCGCGCGATCCGCTCCTCGATCGGCGGGTGCGTCGAGAAGAGCCGCGTGAAGCCGCCCGGCAGCAGCGGCTGGACGATGAACAGGTGGCTCGCCGACGGGCTCACCGCGAGCGGGATCTGCTTCGAGTGTGCCTCCATCTTGCGGAGGGCCGACGCGAGCGCGAGCGGGTCGCCCGAGACCTCGGCACCGGTGTCGTCCGCGCCGAACTCGCGCGAGCGGCTCACGGCGAGCTGCACGATCGTCGCGGCGATCGGCAGCAGGATCATCGCGGCGATCACGCCGACGATGCCCAGGCCGCCGCTGTCCTCGTCGTCGCGGTGCCCGCCGAAGAACATCGAGAACTGCGCCATCTGCGCGAGGTACGCGATCGCGCCTGCGATCGATGCCACGGCCGCCATGAGCAGCGTGTCGCGGTTGCGCACGTGGCCGAGCTCGTGCGCGAGCACGGCGGTGAGCTCGCGCTCGTTCACGACCTCGAGGATCCCCGACGTCACCGCGATGACAGCGTGCTGCGGATCGCGCCCGGTGGCGAACGCGTTCGGTGCGGCCTGCGGCATGACGTACAGGCGCGGCATCGGCATCCCGGCGCGCTGCGCGAGGCGCGTGACGATCCGGTGGAGCTCCGGCGCCTCGGCAGGGGTGACGGGCTTGGCGCCGGTCATCTTCAGCGCGAGCTTGTCGCTGAACCAGTACGCGCCGAAGTTCATCAGGAGCGAGATGAGGAGGGCGGGCAGCACGGCGCCCGGCCCGAGGAGGTACCTCGCCCCGAAGACGAGCAGGAGCGTGAGGACCGTGAGGAGGAAGACCGTCTTGATCATGTTCATACCCTGATTATCCGCCTGCGGCAGCCAGCCGGGAGGTCACTCCACGCTCGTGACGATCTCGACCTGGCGGCGCGCGCCGCGGGACAGCACGACGTAGGACGGCAGCCCGAGCGACTGCCAGAGCGTGAAGGGGTCGATGCCCGCGACGCGCGAGACGTAGAGGGCGATGACCGTACCGTGCGCCACCACGATCGCGTCCCGCCCGCCGGCCGCCGCGTCCTCCGCGACCGCGTCGACCGCTGCGGCGAAGCGGTCGGCGGCGTGGTCCGCGCTCTCTTCGCCGAACACGATCCTGTGCGGCTCGTCGAAGAGCCACGCGATCGCGGCCTCGAAGTCCTCGCGGCCGAGGTACGGCGCCGTCTCGCGCAGCTGCTCGTGCAGGTCCGGTGCGGTGGCGGACGGCACGCCGAGCCGCTGCGCGACGATCTCGGCCGTCTCGACCGCCTTCGGCTCCACGCTCGAGACGATCCGCGCCGCGTCGAGCTCCGCGAGGCGGTCCGCGAGCAGGGCCGCGCGTCGGCGGCCCTCGTCCGACAGCTCCCAGGTGCGCGGGGGCCGGCCGGGCACGACGTCGACATGCGAGTGCTTCACGAGGACGAGCCGCGGCGGCATCAGGCCTCCCGGCGCGAGAAGCTCCAGATCGCCAGCGCGAGGACCGCGGCGAGCCACAGCGCGCACCAGACGAGGTAGGGGAAGGGCGGCGGAGCGGGAGCGTAGAACGGGTTCGCCGCGAAGGCCGGGCCGGTGCCCTCCGCGAGCGCGAGGATCGCCGCGGGCTCGAGCGTGTAGACCGCGCCGCGCCACAGCCCGTCGGTCGGGAGGATGAGCTTCGTCGCGGTGCCGACCCGCTCGATGATCTCGTTGTCGAAGGCCGCCCCGATGCCTCCGACGATCCCGCCGAGCCAGGCCATGCCGAACAGGATGAGCGCGATGACGCCGCCGACCATCCCGGAGAGGCGCGTGCTCAGGAGGAGCCCGAAGGTGAGGAGCACGAGGCCCTCCGCGATGAGGAAGCCGAGGAACTCGACCGGCCGCGGCGGCAGGTAGCCGATGACCGCGTTCACGGCGAGCAGCTCGAGCGTCGCCGCGATCGCCGCGTACGCGACGACGAGGACGGCGAGGCCGAGCCACTTCCCGATGACGTACTGCGCGCGCGTGATGGGCCGCGAGAGCATCGCGAGCGCGATCCCGGACTCGAGGTCGCCGGAGAGCGCGGGCGTGGCGACGAACACGGCGGAGAGCGCGAGGACGTTGCTGAACATGAACATCACGAGGATGAGCAGCTGCGACGCGATGAGCCGCGCCTGCGCCTCGGGGATCGGCACGCCGCGCTGGGTGAGCGACGGGATCCGGCTGAAGCCCCACGCCGTGAGGACGATCGCGAGGACCGTGAGCGCGAGCAGCGCGAGGATGAGCCGCCGGCGGAGGACCTCGCGCAGCATGAGCCGCGCGATGACGAGCGTGGGGCTCACTGCTCGCGCAGGAGCCCGAGGAACCGGTCTTCGAGCGACTCCTGCATCGGCTGGACCGCGTGGACGCGGCCGCCGAGCCGCACCACCTCGGCGACGAGATCGGGGATGCGCTCGGCGTGGATGCCGCGGATCGTGACCCACTCGCCCTCGCGGTCGGCGGTCCCGAAGCGCGAGAGGTCCGCGCCGTCGAGCCCCGTGAGGCGCAGGCGGACGGTGTCGCCCGCGAGGAGCTCCGCGAACGTGCCCGAGGTCACGACCCGTCCCTTGTCCACGATCGCCACGCGGTCGCAGACCTGCTCGACCTCCGACAGGAGGTGCGAGTTGAGGAAGACGGTGTGCCCGTCGGCCTTCAGGCCGCGGATGATCTCGCGGACGTCGTGGCGCCCGACGGGATCGAGCGCGCTCGTCGGCTCGTCGAGCATCACGAGCTCGGGACGCCCGAGCAGGGCGCAGGCGAGCCCGAGCCGCTGCTGCATGCCCTTCGAGTAGGTCGCGACGCGGTCGTTCGCGCGGTCGGCGATGCCGGCCACCGTCGCGACGCGGACCGCTTCGCTGTCCCACTCGTGCTTCGGGAGCCCGAGGAGCTCCGCGTGGACGCCGAGCACCTCGCGCGCGGTGAGCCAGCCCTGGTAGCGGAAGAGCTCCGGCAGGTAGCCCACCTTCCGGCGCGCCTGGCGGTGCGCGTCCGGCTCGCGGAGCGGCGCGCCAAGGAGGTACGCGTCGCCGGAGGTCGGCCGCGCGAGGCCGAGCAGCAGCTTCACCGCGGTCGTCTTGCCCGCGCCGTTGGGTCCAAGGAAGCCGAAGACGTCCCCTCGCGGGATCGACATCGTCAGTCCCGCGAGGGCCGTCAGGGTGCCGTAGCGCTTCGCGAGATCGACGGTCTCGATCGCTGCGTCGGTCAACGCAGCGAGTCTGCCACCCCCAGGAGCTCCTTCTCGCCGAGGCTGCCGGCGACGACGTTCACGACGCCGTCGGCGACCCACACGACCGCGCTGCCGAGCCCGGTCGAGTCGCCGACGAAGATCCCGCGCACGCCGCGGACGGTGACGCTCTTGCCGCTCGCGAGGTCCATCGGGATCGGGACGATGAGCGTCTGCGCCGGATCCCCGATCGCCTTGATCTGCGCCGCGAGGCGCGGCGAGATGCCGGGCTGCGAGAGCATGTACGCGCGGAGCTCTTCGAAGCTCGCGCCGTCGGAGCGGATGACCGGCGCCTTCGACTGCGCGATGAGCAGCGTCGGTGCGCCCGCGGACATCGACCTCGGGTCGGCCTTCGGGTCGAACGAGCCGCCGTAGGACTGCACGACCGCGGGGCCGCCGCTCACGTGCAGCGTGCTCGCCGCGACCGCCGCGGGCATCGGCGGGGGCGTGCGGGATACGCGGTCGGCGGACGCACGGAGCTTCGTCTCGTCGAAGCGGAACGTGCCCTCGCCGCGCGACACGGTGTAGATGCGCGCGTCGCCGGTCACGCTCGCCGGGAGCGTCGCCGCGCGGAGCGGCGCGATCCCGGTCTCTGCGCGAGCCGCGTCGAGCGTCGGCGCCTGCCGGTACGCGGGCTGCGTCGTGACCGTCAGCGTGCCGAACTCCGAGAGGTCCGGCAGGCCCGTCAGGTCGCCGGTACCGATCGCCACCGTCGCGACCTGCTTCGGCTGGAAGATCGTGAAGAACGAGTCCGCGACGCCCGTGATCGACAGGCCGGCGAACAGCACCGCGACCGTCGCCGCCGCCGCGAGCGCCTGCGTCCAGCGCCGGCGCGCGGGCGGTGCGTAGCCACGGACGGCGTGCGCGCCGACCGTCTCGCGGAAGCGGCGCAGCCCTGCGGCGCTGTCGACGGGTGCCTCATCGGAGGCGAGGAGTCGCTCGAGCTTCGTGTCATCCATTTCGCATGACCTCTTTCCGCAATGCCTCCTCCGCGCGACGGAGGAGCGTGCCGATCTGGTCCGCCTTCACGCCGATCGCCTGCGCGACCTCGGCGTACGAAAGTCCGCTGTACCGCAGCGCGAGGACGCTCGCGCTCTTCGCGGGGATGCGCGCGAGGGCCTCGCGCACGAGCGCGCGCTCCTCGGAGAGGACGGCCTCGCTCTCGGGATCCGCGACCGCGCTCGCCGCGCGCTCGATCGCGTCGTTCGTCTCACGCGCGACG
Source organism: Candidatus Limnocylindria bacterium (assembly GCA_036276035.1). GTDB lineage: Bacteria > Chloroflexota > Limnocylindria > P2-11E > P2-11E > JACDAF01. Next base: position 10,403 of record DASUCM010000121.1, read on the forward strand.
CGGCGCTTCCGGCCGCGCAGCACGTTCAGCGCGCCATGCGCCGCGGCCGCGTGCAGCCAGGGCGCGGCATACGGAGCCTCGGCGGGATGCGCGCGGTAGAAGGACATGAAGGCCTCCTGCGCGACGTCCTCGGCCTCGGTCGCGTCGCCGAGCACGCGCTGGGCGATCCGCACGACGCGCGCGTACTCGGCGTCGAACAGGCGCTCGAACGCGACGGGCAGCCGCGGCTCGCGGGGCGCGGGGATGGTCCCGAGCTCGATCACCTTCGCGCTCATCGTCCCCTAAGCACCGCGGGGCCGCCGGATGTGGCGCACCACGGGCTTCAGGCGGTCGGCGGGGTCAGTCCCTCAGCACGACGACGGCGTCGGGCTCGTCGAGGAAGGCCTCCAGAAGCTCGCTGCGCCCGGTGGCGAACCACTCGGCGCCCGCGACGGGGTCCTCCCAGGTGTCGGCCGGCGTATCCATCGCGGACGGCAAAGCAAGCCGCGCGCCAGGCTGGCGAGCGCGGGCCGGGCTCTAGTTCAGGCGCTGCCGCCGCTCGTGCCGCTCGACACAGGAGAGGAGCTCGCTCAGGTCGAAGGGCTTCGCGATGTGGTCGTCGGCCTCGATCTCGTCGGCCCAGCGCTTCGCGTTCTCGGCAGCGGTCATGACGATGACCGGGAAGCGGTGCCGCGAGCCGCGGAGCGCGGCCGCGACGCCCCAGCCGTCGAGCACGGGCATGCGCATGTCGAGGAGCATGAGGAAGGG
>DASUCM010000122.1:0-6910 GCA_036276035.1 Candidatus Limnocylindria bacterium
TACGACGGCGACACGCCGCCGGCCGCGCGCGCGGCGATCCGCTCCGCGGGGCACGTCGTCATCACGAACCCGGACATGCTCCACACCGGGATCCTCCCCCACCACACGAAGTGGGTGAAGCTCTTCGAGAACCTGCGCTTCGTCGTGCTCGATGAGCTGCACACGTACCGCGGCGTCTTCGGCAGCAACGTCGCGAACGTGCTGCGGCGCCTGCGCCGCATCTGCCGCTTCTACGGCTCCGACCCGATCTTCATCTGCACTTCCGCGACGATCGCGAATCCCGAGGAGCTCGCGCGCAAGCACATCGAGGCCGAGGTCGTGCTCATCGACGAGTCCGGCGCGCCGCGAGGCGAGAAGGTGCTCGCGTTCATCCAGCCACCCGTCGTGAACAAGCAGCTCGGCATCCGCAAGAGCGCGCTGCTCGTCGGCCGGGACATCGCCGCGACGCTGCTGGCGTCGGGCATCCAGACGATCGCGTTCACGAAGAGCCGCGTGCAGACCGAGCTCCTGCTCACCTACCTGCGCGCGCGCTTCCCGTCGCCGCAGTGGCCGCCCGACCTGGTGCGCGGCTACCGCAGCGGGTACCTGCCGTCGGAGCGGCGCGCGATCGAGCGCGGCCTGCGCGACGGCACGGTCCGCGGCGTGGTGTCGACGAACGCGCTCGAGCTCGGCATCGACCTCGGGGCGCTGCAGGCCGCGGTGCTCGTCGGCTACCCGGGATCGGTCGCCTCCACCTGGCAGCAGATGGGGCGCTCCGGACGGCGCGAGGACCTCTCGGTCGCGTTCCTCGTCGCCACGTCCTCTCCGACGGACCAGTACGTCGTGCAGCACCCCGAGTTCGTGCTCGGTCGCGCGCCGGAATCAGGGCTCATCAACCCCGACAACCTGCACGTGCTCGTGGGCCACCTGAAGTGCGGCGCCTTCGAGCTGCCGTTCGAGACCGAGTCCGGCAAGGCGGAGCGCTTCGGCACCGAGGACACGCCGGGCGTCCTCTCGTACCTCGCTGAGCAGGGGATCCTTCACGAGACCGAAGGCCGCTACCACTGGTCCGATCAGGCCTTCCCCGCGCAGGGCATGTCCCTGCGCACCGCGAGCAACGACAACGTCGTGATCATCGACACGACCGGCGGCCGCGAGCGGGTCATCGGGGAGGTGGACCGCTTCGCGGCGCCGGTGCTCGTGCACGAGCAGGCGATCTACCTCCACGAGTCGCGGCAGTTCCAGGTCGAGCGCCTCGATTGGGAGAACGCGAAGGCGTACGTCACCGAGGTGAAGGTCGACTACTACACGGACGCCGACCTCGCCGTGCGCATCCGCGTGCTCGACCAGTTCTCCGCAGCGGAGACGCCGCGCTTCGACCGCGCGCACGGGGAGATCCTCGTCTCGGCGCTGCCGACGATCTTCAAGAAGCTCACGATGTTCACGCACGAGAACGTCGGCTGGGGCCGCATCCACCTGCCCGAGCAGGAGCTCCAGACGACCTCCTTCTGGCTCGCGCTGCGCGAGGGCGCGGTGCGCGGCTGGCCCAAGGAGCGCGTCGAGGTCGCGCTCGCGGGCCTCGGCAACCTCCTCCACGGCATGGCCCCGCTGTTCCTCATGTGCGACCCGCACGACCTCGGGCTCGCGGTCGAGGCGCGCTCGCCGCACACCGAGCGCCCCACGATCTTCCTCTTCGACATGACGCCCGGAGGCGTCGGCTTCTCGGAGCGCCTGTACCGCTCGCTCGACGCCCTGCTCGAGCGCGCCCGCGAGCACCTCGCCTCGTGCGACTGCACCGATGGCTGCCCCGCCTGCGTCGGCCCCGCCTACGCACTCGGCCGAGATGTCCGATCCGCCGTGGCCGAGCTGCTCCGGTGAGCCGCGACCTCACGGCCCTGCGTGCGAAGCTCGACGCGATCGTCGCGCGCGATCGGAGCAGTGCCGGCGTGGACGGTCGCCCGACCGAAACCCTCTATTCGCGGCGGGCTCCCGCCGCCCCGCAAGGGGGCGGCAGCCCGCCGCGCGGGGGCCCTCGGTCGGGCAGCCCGTCCACGCCTCCATTCGAGACGCACGAGCGCCGCATCGCTCTGGAGACGCTCGGGCTGAATGTCGTCGGTCAGAGCGTTCCGGATCCGGGTGTGCTCGTTCACCTCGGTCTGCGCGGCGAGCCGCCGCGCCGGTGGGAAGACATCCTGTTCCTCGACACGGAGACGACCGGGCTCGCGGGCGGCACGGGCACGTACGTCTTCCTCCTCGGCACGGCACACCTCGAGGACGGGGAGCTGGTGCTGCGGCAGCACCTGCTGTCCGACCTCGGCGCCGAGCGCGCCTACGTCGCGATGATCGCGGCCGAGCTCGAGCGGTTCCGCGCGTGCGCCTCGTACAACGGGAAGTCGTTCGACCTGCCGCTCCTGCGGTCGCGGTTCGTGATGACGATCCGCACCGAGCTCTCGGTGGACGAGTCGCACCTCGACCTCCTCCACCCCGCGCGGCGGCTGTGGCGCGGGCGGTTCGGCTCGGTGACGCTGCGGCAGATCGAGGAGTCGATCCTCGACGACGGCCGCACGGACGACATCCCGGGAGCGCTCATCCCCGAGCGCTACTTCCGCTACCTGCGGGAGCGCGACCCGCGGCTCGTGGAGCCGATCCTCGGCCACAACGCGCGTGACGTGATCTCGCTCGTACGGGTGGCGGACCGCGTCGCGACGGCGGTCATCGCCGCGCGGGCCGGCCGCGCGCCGGACCATCCGCCCGCCGCCCTCGCGCTCGCGCAGGCGTTCGAGCGCGCGAAAGAGCTCGAGGCCGCGTTCTGCTGCTACGAGAGCGCGTACGTCGAAGGCGACCTCGACATCCGGGTCCGGGCGGCGTTGCCGTACGCGAGGGCCCTCGAGCGGCGCGGGGACGCCGCGCGCGCGTTCGCGCTCGTGGAGACGCTGTTCGAGCTCGGCCTCGGGACACCGACCTGGCGCGCCTCAGCGGAGGCGAGGCTACGGCGGCTGTCCCGGAGGACAGCCGCCGTCTCGCTTCGCTCGCGTCGAGTCGTCGCCTAGGTAGCTACGCGGTCGGGGTCGGTGTCGTGGGCGTGGTGACGAGCGGTGGCTCGCCGGGGAACCGGCTGATGACGATGAGGTAGTACACGACGAAGGCGATGAGCGCGCCAACGACCCAGCCGACGAGCCCGCCGGAGCCGCCGATGGCGGCGACAAGGCTGCCGAACGTGTTGATCACGAGCCCGTAGATGGCGAGCTTCTTGCCTTCGCGCTTCTCCTGGTACATCTGGTAGCCGCCCCACGTGCCGACGATCGTGCCGATCAGGCTGATGATCACGCCGACCACCGCGAGCATGAAGATGCCGGCATACGCGGCCGCGAGCGCGCTCAGCCCGAGGAGCGCGAAGACGCCGAGGATGCCGAAGAACGAGCCGATCGCGCCGAGGATCGCGAGGACGAGCCCGAGGGTCTTCGCAGGGACGTTCAGCTTCACTGGCGGGTCCGCCGCGAACGACGGGGCCAGCAGGGAATCCAACATCTCTTCCTTCTTCCACCGGCGCTCAGCGGCCGGCGCGCACAGCCTATACCGGTGGCCCTAGCCTGACGACATGTCCGAGGGGCTGATCGTCCGCCCGATCACGCGCTCGCGCTTCGGCGACGTCGAGACACTGTTCGAGACCGACTCGATCATGCGGTCGTGCTGGGACATCTGGCCCCGCTACGACACGAAGGAGCGCCGCACGCTGCAGGAGCGCGGGACCACCTGGAGCGAGACGAACCGCCGGCTGCTGCGCACGCTGTCAGCCCGGCGCCGCGCGCCCGGTCTGCTCGCGTACCTCGACGGCGAGCCGGTCGGCTTCATCTCGCTCGGGCCGCGCACCGAGATGCATCGCGTCGACCGATCGCGCACCTCGCCGCGCGTGGACGACGTGCCCGTGTGGGTCGTGCCGTGCTTTTTCGTCCACAAGAAGCATCGGGGCAAGGGGATCACCGTCGAGCTGCTCAAGGCCGCCGTCGACTACGCGCGCAGGCATGGAGCGCCCGCGGTCGAGGGCTACCCCCGGGCGCCGGGAACGAAGGTCCACGACAGCACGGCGTTCTTCGGCACCGCCGACCAGTTCCGCCGCGCGGGCTTCCGCAAGATCGCAGGACCGCGGGCCGATCTGCCGAAGGGTTGGGTCCCGCGGTACACCATGCGTGCCGAATGTTCCTGACCGATCTCCCGGCCGCGGCACGCGCCGTCGCGCAGGGCCTCATCACGAGCCGTGGGCTCGTCGAGGCGGCGCTCCGCCGGTACGACGAGACGGAGCCGGGCATCCACGCGTTCGCGTGGCTCGACCGCGAGAGGGCACTGCGGCTCGCCGACGCCGCGGACGCGCGACGGCGCGCGATCTCCTCGGTCGGGCTGCTGCACGGCGTTCCCGTCGGCGTGAAGGACATCATCGACGTGGCGGGGCTGCCCGCGGAGCGCGGGAGCGCGGTGTTCGCCGGCCGGGTCGCCGACCGCGATGCCGCGCTCGTCACGAACCTCGCGGCGGCCGGAGCGATCGTCCTCGGAAAGACGGTCACCTCGGAGCTCGCCTACTACCACCCAGGCCCGACGCGCAATCCGCACGACCGCGAGCGCACGCCCGGCGGCTCATCGATGGGCTCGGCCGCGAGCGTGGCGACGGGCGTCGTGCCCGCGGCCGTCGGGACGCAGACGAACGGCTCCATCATCCGGCCCGCCGCGTACTGCGGCGTGGTCGGGATCAAGCCGACGCATGGGCGCGTACCGGTCGAGGGCGTGTTCCCGTTCGCGCCGACGCTGGACCATCCCGGCGCGATCGCCCGCACGGTCGAGGGCGCGGCCTGGCTGCTCGCGGCCATGACGGCGCAGCCGCTCGATGAATGGTGGTCCGGCGATATCGCGACGCCGCGCTTCGCGGCGCTGCGCACGTCCGAGTGGGACGGCGCCGAGGAGAGCATGCGGGCGCGCTTCCAGGCGGACGTCGACGCGATCGCGACGCAGGCGGATCCCGTCGAGTGGCCGGACCCGCCGCGGGGCCTCGACGCCGGGCCCGAAGTGCTCGGCACGATCATGGCCTACGAGGCCGTGCGCAACATCGGCGTCGCCGTCCGCGGCAATGAGGACAAGGTGAGCAAGGTCGCGCTCGAGCTGCTCGAGCGTGGCACCGCGATCACCGACGCCGGGTACCGCTCCGCGCTCGCCGAGCGCACGCGTCTCGTGGCGGAGTTCACGCGCTGGATGCGGCCGTACGCGGCCATCCTCACGCCACCGACCTTTGGCGAGGCGCCTCCGCGCGCGAGCACCGGCAGCCCGCGGTTCTGCTCGCGCTGGACGCTGCTCGGAGCGCCCGCTGTGACGGTGCCGACGGGTCGCGGGCCCGGCGGGCTGCCGCTCGGGATCCAGATCGTCGGCGCGCCGGGGGATGACCGCCGCGTCATCGCGGCCGCGGCGTGGGTCGAGGCGCGGATCGGCGCGCCACTGCCGTAGCCCGGGTCCGATCCCCGGCCCGCGATCTACGGGCGGTCGGGCGAGTCCTCCGGGATGTCGCCGCGCGCGAGGCGGAGGGCGAGGTCGACCGCCTGCGCGGGCGTCGTCGCGAAGTGCAGCGTCGCGCGATGCCCCTCATCGAGGTGGCGCCCATCGAACGCGAACTGGCGGATGCGGTCGGACCAGCCCCCGGTGCCCTCGAGCACGACCGTCGGCTTGTCCTCGTAGGCGACCGTCAGCTCGTTCAGCGTCCCGATGCCTCCGCTGATCATGATCACGGCATCGCCGGCGCGGACGTTCAAGGTGTTGCGCATCCAGCCCATGCCCGTCGTGATCGCGATGTCGACGTACGGGTTCGCGTCACGCTTGTCGAAGCCCGGGAGGATGCCGACGACAAGGCCGCCCGCAGACTTCGCGCCGCGGCTGACGGCCTCCATGACGCCGGAGAGACCGCCCGAGACGGCCACGGCGCCCGCCTCGGCAATGAGCCGGCCGACCTCCTCCGCCGCGGCGAGCGCGTGCGAAGGCACCGGATCGCGCGGGTCCCGGGCGCTCTTGCCGATGACCGTGATGAGCAGCGGACGCGTCATGCCCTGCGATGCACGACGGCGAGGCTATCGCAGAATCAGCGCATGGCCGAGGTCACGCCGTTCCACGGACTGCGCTATGACGAAGCGAAAGCGGGCCCGCTCGCGGATCTGATCAGCCCTCCCTACGACGTCATCTCGGACGCGCTCCGCGACGAGCTCTACCGGCGGAGCCCCCACAACATCGTGCGCGTCGAGTACGGCGCTCCGGACGCGGACACCGACGGGACGGACCGCTACGCGCGGGCGAAGCGGTCCCTCGACGAGTGGACGGCGAAGGGTGTCCTCCGGTACGACCACACGCGCGCGTTCTACCTCTCCGACCACTACTTCGAGCTCGCCGGAGAACGCGTCCGGCGCCGGGGGGTCTTCTGCGCGCTGCGGCTCTACCAGGAGGGCCGCGGGATCGTGCGCCCGCACGAGAAGACCTTCCCGAAGCCGAAGGCCGACCGTCTCGCGCTCCTTCGCGCCACGCGCACGAACACGAGCCCCGTGTTCGGCATGGTCGCCGATCCGAAGGGAGAGCTCGCGACCTCGCTCGAGCGCTGGATGGCGCACGGCCCGGCGCGCCTGGTCGCGGACGCGCACCTCGACAAGGAACGGCACCTGCTGTGGGCCCTTGACGACCCGCCGGCGGCGCGGAAGCTCGCGGGCCTGTTCCGCGAGGAGCGTGTGTACATCGCGGACGGCCATCACCGCTACGAGACGGGTCTCGCCTACCTGCGAGAGCAGCAGGAGGCGAAGCAGATCGAGCTCGACGAAGACACGCCGAACTACATCCTCGCGTACCTCTGCACGCTCGACGATCCCGGGCTGCGGATCCTGCCGACGCACCGCATCCTGCGCGGCGCGCGCGA
>DASUCM010000123.1:0-20802 GCA_036276035.1 Candidatus Limnocylindria bacterium
CGGCGCAGCTCGCGTAGTCGGGCGGGCAGATGTAGGTCCCGTTCATGCCCGCGTACGCGCCGTTCTCCGCGATGTACTGCGCGAGCGGCTTCACGGGGCAGTTGTCGCGGCAGTCGGTCATGTTCGCCGTCACGGTCCGCACCGTGACGTCGGAGAGACGCTCCTTGATCACGTTCACGATGAACGTGCCGCGCGAGGTCGGCACGCTGATGTTGCTGTAGCCGAGCTGCGTCTGGACCGCGGGCGGTGGCGGCGGCGCCGGCGGCATCGAGCCGTCGCGGTTCAGCACCGTGACCGCCCAGAAGACGCCGAAGTCCTCCATCCACGTCGCGCCCTCGACGAGGGGCCGGAGGTAGAGGCGGTAGTGGCCCGGCGTCTGCGGCGCCAGGATCGTGAACTGGAACCACGCGACCTGGCCCGGTCCGACGTACGCGGCGGGCTGCACGGCGATGCGGTCGTAGCGCGGCCAGCCGGTGTTCGGGGATCCGCGCTGCCCGTCGCCGCCGAGCGGCGACGGCTGGTCCTGCCCCGGCTCAGGCACCCACGTGCCGAGGTACGCGGCCTCGCCCATGCGTCCCTGCACCCAGCCGCGCGAGCCGGTGTTGTAGTACGCGACCGTCGCGGTCGAGCGCTGCCCCGGGCACAGCGTCGGGTAGCCGCTCTGTCCGTACCAGTGCGCGTGGAAGCCCGGGACACCTGCTGAGGGGATGGCCGGCGGCGGGATGCCGGGACCGGTGCGGTTGACCGTGCACGTCGTCTGCGCCGAGGCGTGCGGCGCGGGGCCGACGAGGATCGTTGCTGCCACGAGCAGCGCCGCGAGCGCGCGCGCAGAGAGCCTCATGCGGTCCATCGGTACTGGCCTAACGCGCCCGGGCGGCGTCGCGTTGCGTAGGGAAGCGGCGGCCTGGTCGGTCGGTGCTAGCGCACGTCGCAGGCGTTCATGTCGCCGGTGCGGTAGCCGGTGCGGAACCACTGCTGGCGCTGCTCGGACGAGCCGTGCGTCCAGCGCTCGGGAGAGACGCGTCCCTCGGTGGCCTTCTGGATCCGGTCGTCGCCGACCGCGGCCGCGGCGTCGAGCGCCTGCGCGATCTCCGCGTCCGTCGGTGCGACGAGGAAGCCCGTCTTCGCCGCGTTGCCGGCCCACACGCCCGCGAAGCAGTCCGCCATGAGCTCGGTGCGCACGGACGCGCTCCCCGGGCCGCTCTCGCGGCTCTGCGACAGCAGCCCCATCAGGTTCTGCACGTGGTGCCCGTACTCGTGCGCGACGACGTAGCCCTCGGCGAACGGTCCGCCCTTCGCGCCGAGCCGCTGCATGTCGCGGAAGAAGCTGAGGTCGAGATAGACCTTCTTATCGAGCGGGCAGTAGAAGGGGCCGACCGCCGACGAGGCCGTCCCGCACGCGGCCTGCACCTGCCCGGAGAAGAGGATCGTCTGCGCCGGCTCGTAGCGCGACCCCCGGCGCGCGAACTCGTCCGTCCAGTACTTCTGGATGCTGTTCACGAAGCCGACGATGCGGCAGTCGTCGCGCGTGTTCGCGTCGGCTCCCGTCTGGCACTGCGTCGCGGTCTCGGCGCTGTCCACCGGCGCCATCGCGCCGCCGGAGGGGTCGAGGAGCGCTGTCGGATCTCCCCCGAGCAGCATGAACGCGACGAGCAGGACGACCCCGATGATCCCGCCGCCGCCGGCGATGACCGGGCCGCCGCCGCCGCCGCCGAGCACCCCTCCGCCGCGGCGGCGGTCGCCGACCTGCGAAGGATCGAGCCGGACGTTCGGGTCGAAGGTCATGACCCTGACGCTCGCAAGACGCGCGCCACGGCGCAATGACCCCCTTTCGTAGGGATACTTCGGAGATGACGGAGCGGGGGATCGCCCTTGGCCAGGAGCTCGGTCTCGGGCCGGCCGAGCGCGACGCGCTCGTCGCCCGCGCGCGCGATGCGGGCTACTCGTCCGCGTGGACGAACGCGCGCGAGACGCGCGAGCCCTTCGACGCCTGCGCACGCTGGACACGCGGTCGCATGACCGCGGGCATCTCGGTCGTGCCCCTCGACGCATGGGACATCAGCGCGCTCGGCCGCGTCGCGGCGGAGACCGCGCGGACGGCGACGGGCTTCGTCCTCGGTGTCGGATCGGGCCGTGCGGGAAGAGGCGCGCTCGAGCTCGTCCGCGCGGGCGTCGCGGCGCTCCGGCGTGAGGCGCCCGGGATCCCGATCTACATCGGCGCGCTCGGGCCGCGGATGCTGCGGCTCGCGGGTGAGGTCGCCGATGGCGCGGCGCTGAACTGGTGCGACAGCGAGCGCGTCGCGTGGAGCCGCGACCGCGTGGCCGAGGGGGCGCGCGGGGCCGGCCGCGACCCGAAGGCGGTCCGCGTCGTCGAGTACATCCGCGTCTGCGTCGACGACGACCCCGAAGCGGCGCGCGTTGCGCTCGCGGTCGCGATGCTCGGCTACGCGCTCGCCGGGCCGCGCCGCCCGAAGGACAGCGGCTACCGCATCCACTTCACGCGGATGGGGTTCGACGAGGTCCTCACGGACCTCGAGGCGCGGCGCGAGCGGGGCGAGCCGCTCGAGGCGCTGGCGGCCGACGTGCCGGCGGAGCTCGTCGGGAAGGTCGGCGCGTTCGGGCGACCGGCCGAGGCTGCCGCCTCATTCGCGCGCCTCGGCGAGGGCCTCGACCTGCCGATCGTGCGCGTGGTCGCGGCGCGCGACCCGCAGACCTCCGCACGCGCGGTCATCGACGCCTGCGCGCCCGGAGGCACGCGCTGACGGTCGCGCCGGACCTCGTCATCCGTGGCGGCGATGTCTACGACGGCACGGGCGGCCCGCCGCGGCGCACCGACCTCGCGATCGCGGGCGGGAAGGTCGCGGAGGTCGGCCGGATCGGCGAGCGGGCACCGATCGAGATCGACGCGAGCGGGCTCGCGGTCGCACCCGGCTTCATCAACATGCTCAGTCACGCCTGGGCCTCGCTCATCCAGGACGGGCGCTCGCAGAGCGACATCCGGCAGGGCGTGACCCTCGAGGTCTTCGGCGAGTACATCGAGGCGCCGCTGAACGACCGCCTGCGTGCGGAGTGCCTGCGGCGTCAGGGCGACTTCAAGTACGACATCACGTGGTCCACGGTCGGCGAGTACCTCGACCAGCTCGTCGCGCGCGGCATCTCCACGAACGTCGCGTCCTTCATCCCCGCGTCGGTCGTCCGCCGCCACGTCGTCGGCGAGGACGATCGCCGCCCGACCGCCGATGAGCTCGCGCGGATGCAGGGGCTCGTCGAGGTGGCCATGCGGGAGGGTGCGCTCGGCGTCGCGTCGGCGCTCATCTACACGCCCGCGACGTTCGCGGACACGGACGAGCTCATCGCGTTGGCGTCCGCGTCGGCGAAGCACGGCGGGATGTACGTCTCGCACATGCGCAGCGAGGGCGACCGCTTCATCGAGGCGCTCGACGAGCTCATCGAGATCGCGCGCCGCTCACGCGGCCGCGCCGAGGTCTACCACCTGAAGCAGGCGGGCCGCGAGAACTGGCGCAAGCTCGACACGGCGATCGAGCGCGTCGAGGCGGCGCGCGCCGGCGGGACGGCGATCACCGCGGACATGTACACATACAACGCCGGCGCGACGGGCCTCGACGCCTCGCTGCCGCCGTGGGTCCAGGAGGGCGGGCACCGGAAGTTCATCGAGCGCCTGCGTGACGACACGGTGCGCGCGCGGCTCGTCGAAGAGATGCGCCGCCCCGGCGTGGGCTGGGAGAACATGCTGCTCCTCGCCGGGACGCCGGAGGGCGTCCTCTTCTCGTCCTTCAAGAACGCTGCGCTCCGCCGCTACACGGGCTGGACGCTCGCCCAGGTCGCGGCGGAGCGGAAGCGCACTCCCGAGGACACGGTCATCGACCTCGTCATCGAGGATGAGAGCCGCGTCGGCGCGATCTACTTCGTGATGTCCGACGACAACGTGCGCCGCCAGATCGCCCTCCCGTGGATGAGCTTCGCCTCCGACTCGGCGTCGCTCGCGCCGGAGGGCCTCTTCCTCAAGGACAACCCGCACCCGCGCGCGTACGGCACCTTCGCGCGGCTCCTCGGCCGCTACGTGCGAGAGGAGCAGGTGATCCCGTTGGAGGAGGCGGTCCGCCGTCTCACGTCACTGCCGGCGGGCAACCTGCGCATCACGGGTCGCGGCCGCCTCGCGCCCGGATACGCCGCGGACGTCGTGGTCTTTGACCCCGCGCGCATCCAGGATCACGCGACCTACGAGCGGCCGCACCAGTACGCGACAGGGGTCCAGCACGTGCTCGTGAACGGCGCTCCGGTGATCCGCGACGGCGAGCACACCGGCGCCAGACCTGGTCAGGTCGTGCGCGGACCGGGCTGGCGCGCGTGAGCGGCGGCCTCGCCGCGCTCCGCGTGCACCTCGAGCGGCGCATGCCGGAGCTCGTGGTGCCCGGCGTCGCGCTCGGCCTCGTGCATGAGGGCCGCGAGGAGTACCTGTACCGCGGCGTGACCAGCGTCCCCGACCCGCTGCCCGTCGATGAGGGCACGCGCTTCCAGATCGGCTCGACGACGAAGACCATGACCGCGACCGTCGCCCTCCGCCTCGCCGAGCAGGGCGCGCTCGACCTCGACGCTCCGGTGCGGACGTACCTCCCGGGGTTCCGCCTCGCGGACGAGGGAGCCGCGTCGCGTGTGACGCTGCGCCACCTCTTCACGCACAGCGGCGGGTGGCTCGGCGACTACTTCGAGGACACCGGGCGCGGTGACGACGCGCTGGCGAAGGTCGTCGAGAAGCTCGCCGACCTGCCGCAGCTCACCGCGGTCGGGGCGGAGTGGCACTACGGGAACTCGGGCTTCTACGTCGCGGGACGCGTCATCGAGGTCGTCACCGGGAAGACGTTCGAGCAGGCGATGCGCGAGCTCCTCCTCGAGCCGCTCGGGATGGCGGACTCCGTCTTCTTCGCCGAGGACGCCATCGCGTTCCGCGTCGCGGTCGGACATCTCGTCCGCGACGAGCGTGCCGAGGTGGCGCGGCGCTGGGCCCTCCCGCGCAACGCGCACGCCGCGGGCGGCATCACCTCGACCGCGCGCGACCAGATCCGCTACGCGCGCTTCCATCTCGGCGACGGGACCGTGCCCGACGGCGCGCGTCTGGTCTCGGCGGAGGGGCTGCGCGCGATGCGCGACCCGATCGGCCCGCGTGGCGCCGTCGGCCTCTCGTGGTGGCTGCGCACGGTCGACGGCACGCGGATCGCGAGCCATGGCGGCACGACCGCGGGCCAGCAGGCCGAGTTCGTCCTCGTTCCGGAGCGGGGCTTCGGCATCACCGTGCTCACGAACTCGTCGCGCGGCCACGCGCTCGGTCGCGAGCTCGTGCGCCTCGCGCTCCGCGAGTACTGCGCGCTCGACGACCGGGAGGCGGAGACGCGCACCGCCGGGCCGGGGCAGCTCGAGGCGATCGCCGGGAGGTATGAGATCGCCCGCGGGCAGCTCGAGCTTCGCGTCGAGGGCGGGGAGCTCCTCCTGACGCTCGGTCCGCGCCCCGGCGTCGCGGCACCGCCGAACGGCTGGCCGCCGTTCCCGCCGCCCGCGCGCTGCGGCGTCGTCGGCGACGACGAGCTCGTCGTGCTCGAGGGTCCGGGGAAGGGGAGCCGTGTCGAGGTGCTGCGCGACGGGGCGGGCGCGATCGCGTGGGTCCGCTTCGGGCTGCGCCTCTACGCGCCGGAGTCCCGCGCCCACCTCTATCCCGCCCACGGCGGCGGGCTCGTCACCTAGGCACACCTAGACTCGGAGCACGACCATGCTTCGCGTCCTCTCGGTCACGCTGCTGGCGCTCGGTGTCGCCGGCGGCCTTTCCGGCGTCGCGGAGGCGCAGGCCGGTCCTCCCGTGACGGTCGGCCGGATCGAAGGCGTCATCAACCCCATCACCGCCCGATACGTCGAACGCGTGATCCGGGGCGCCGAGGGCACCGGCGCGGCAGCGGTCGTCCTCACGATGGACACCCCGGGCGGGCTCATCGACTCGACCTACAAGATCGACGCGCTCTTCCTGAACGCACGCGTGCCGGTGGTCGTGTTCGTCGCGCCGTCCGGCGCACGCGCGACATCGGCGGGGACCTTCATCGCCATGGCTTCACACGTCGCCGCGATGGCACCGGCGACCAACATCGGTGCCGCACACCCGGTCGCGGCGGGCGGCGCGAACATCGAGAGCGATCTCCGGCAGAAGGCCGAGAACGACGCCGTGGCGGAGATCACCAAGCTCGCGAGAGCGCGCGGGCGCAACGTCGAGTGGGCGGAGAAGGCCGTCCGCGAGAGCGTCAGCGTCCGCGACGACGAGGCGCTCCGGCTCGGCGTGGTCGACGTCCTCGCGCCGGACGTTCCGGCACTGCTCGAACGCATCCACGGGCGGGAGGTCGTCCTGCCGCACGCCACGGTGCGCCTCGCCACTCGTGGTGCGCCGATACGGGAGGATCCCCGCAACCCTCTCGAGGTCTTCCTCCATCTCATCACCGACCCCCAGATCGCGGTCCTGCTGTTCACGCTCGGCACCTACGGTCTCATCTTCGAGCTCTCGAACCCGAGCCTCATCTTCCCCGGGGTCGTCGGCGTCATCGCCATCGTGCTCGCGCTCTTCGCCTTCGGGACGCTGGACGCGAACGCCGCAGGCATCGCGCTCATGGTCTTCGCCGTGCTGCTCTTCGTGGCGGAGATCTGGATCGCGAGCCACGGGATCCTCACGGCCGGTGGCATCGCTGCGCTGCTGCTCGGGACGATCATCCTGTTCCCGGCCGTCACGCCCACGTTCCCCGGCGTGCGCTACACGGTGGAGCCGTGGGTCATCGCGCTCACCGTCGGGAGCAACGCGATCTTCTTCGGGCTGCTCGTGCGGATGCTCGTCCGGACGAAGCGGGTGCCGCTGGTCACGGACCTTTCGCACCTCGTCGGAGCGCTCGGCGTCGCGCGCTCGGAGCTCGCGCCGGGTGGGATCGTGCGCGCCGAGGGCGAGGAGTGGACGGCCGCGAGCGCCACTGGGACGATCGCGGCCGGCACGCCGGTCCGCGTCCTCCGGGTGGATGGCCTTGCGCTTATCGTCGAGCCTGCATTGGAAGGGGAGTCATAGATGGACCAGCTCGTCACCGTCGCGATCCTCGGCGTCATCGCCGTCTTCATCATCCGGTCGATCGTGCATATCGTGCCCGAGTACCAGCGCCTGGTCGTCCTGCGCTTCGGGTCGTTCCAGACGATCGCCGGCCCGGGGCTCGTGTTCCTGTTCCCGCCACCGATCCAGACGCAGCAGACCGTCGATCTGCGCGAGTTCGTCGTCGAGATCCCGGAACAGACCTGCATCACGAAGGACAACGCGCCGATCTCGATCGACTTCCTCATCTACCAGAAGGTCGTGCAGGCCGCGGACGCGGTGCTGAAGGTCCAGAACTTCCGCGCCGCGGTCCAGGGCATCGCGACGACGACTCTGCGTGCCGTCATCGGTGACATCCCGCTCGACGATGTGCTCGCGAAGCGAGAGCAGATCAACGAGGTCCTCCGGGTCAAGCTCGACGAGGTGACCCAGCGCTGGGGCGTGAAGGTCACGACCGTCGAGATCCGCGAGATCACACCGCCGCGCGACATCCAGGACGCCATGAATCGCCAGATGTCCGCGGAGCGGAACCGCCGCGCGGCGATCCTGGAGGCCGAAGGCAAGAAGCAGTCGCAGATCCTGGTCGCGGAGGGCGAGAAGCAGTCCGAGATCCTGAAGGCCGAAGGCGCCCGGCAGGGGGCGATCCTCCGTGCCGAGGGGTTCGCGCTCGCGCTGACGGAGATCAACCGCTCCGCCGAGGGCGCCGACCACCGCACGATGGCGCTGCAATACCTCGACGCGCTGAAGGCGCTCGGTGCGTCGCCGGGGACGAAGTTCATCGTCCCGACCGAGCTGACCGCCTTCGCCGCGCCGTTCGCCGCATGGGCGAGCGGACGCGACGAAGACGGACGTCCGCGCTCCGGCGGCTAGGCCCGCCGCGATCGGCCGATGCGCCAGCCCATCCGGCCAGGGGAATGGGTGAACGCGCCGGCCGTGTCGGCGGGTACGGCCATCGGATGCGTCAGGCGGCGGGGCGCGAAGGGGGAGTAGACGCGCGGCGGCGTCCGCCAAGCGGGTACGGACGCCACACACGCGTCTACCTCACGTGGTGGGGTGGAAGGACGGCGTGAACGGAAGGTCGGGACCGGCCGCCAGCCGGCGATCGCAAGCGCCACGGGCTCACCTCACGGTCGCGTGCTCCGCGCTGCCCGGTGCGCTGGGCTCCCCTCCGGACAGAACAGGCGTTCGCATCTTAGAACAGACGTTCTCCATGTCAATAGGCGAGGAGGGCTTTGCCCGACGAGCCGCAAGGGCCCACGCGAGCGCAGCAGCCGGCAGGCGCGGAGCGAGCGGGGATTGACCGATACTCGGCCGGCCAGTCTGTGAATACGGTCCTTGGGGCAGACCTCGCCCCGCAGCGGCCCCGCTACTCCCGGGAGCGGGCGGAGCCGGAGCGCCACATCCTCGAGCCCGAGTGGCCGGGCACGCGCGCGCTCGTCCGGGTGGGCCACGCCGGACCGCGGTTCGTGGGCTACGCGGGGCCTCTTGAGGGGCCGCGCGAGCTGTACGACGCGATCGGCGCGCTGGCGCGCTGCCGGACGGCGGTCATCGACGGGGTCCTGGTGCCCGACTGGCAGGACGAGCAGGAGCTCGAGGTCGACCGCGACGGCAACGCCTACACCCGGCCGCCGGCCGGGCGGCGGATCTTCGCCGCCTTCGACCTCCTCGAGGTCGACGGCGAGTCGCTCATCGAGATCCCGCTCCTCGAACGGAAGCGCCACCTCGAGGGGCTCCTGCAGCAGAGCGCGAACGTGCGGCTCACCGCCTACGCTTCACGCGGGCTCCGCGCCTGGCGCGACACCCTCCAGGCCCAGGGGTTCCGCCGCGTCGTCCTGAAGTCCTGGAACAGCCAGTACGCGCCGGGGCAGGTGACGGACGACTGGATCGTGACCGACAAGCTGAACCCGCCGAAGCTGACCTGAGACAAAGATGACGAAAGAAGGATGAAGGACCGAATGACGAGCGCCGCCGTCATCGATCACACCCAGCGCGACCCGTGGGATGTCGCGCTCGCGCAGTTCGACATCGCAGCGGACAAGCTGCACCTCGATCCGAACATGCGCGGGATCCTGCGCGAGTGCCAGCGCGAGCTCATCGTCCACTTCCCGGTCCGGATGGCCGACGGTGCGGTGAAGGTGTTCACCGGGTACCGCGTGCAGCACAACGTCTCGCGCGGCCCCGGCAAGGGCGGCATCCGGTACCACCCGTCGGTGACCCTCGGCGAGGTGAAGGCGCTCGCGATGTGGATGACCTGGAAGTGCGCGGTCGTCGGCATCCCGTACGGCGGCGCGAAGGGCGGCGTCGTCTGCGATCCGAAGCACATGTCGATGCAGCAGCTCGAGACGCTCACGCGGCGCTACGCGACCGAGATCATGCTGCTCATCGGCCCGGAGCGCGACATCCCGGCGCCCGACGTGAACACGAACTCGCAGACGATGGCCTGGATCATGGACACCTACTCCATGCATCACGGCTACACGGCGCCCGCGGTCGTCACGGGGAAGCCGCTCTCGATCGGCGGCAGCGAGGGGCGTAACGAGGCGACCGCGCGCGGCGCGGTCTACACGATCATCGAGGCGTCGAAGCACCTCGGTCTCGACCTCGACGGCGCGCGGGTCGTCGTGCAGGGCTTCGGCAACGCTGGTCTCTTCTCGGCAAAGCTCATGGCCGAGCTCGGCGCGACCGTCGTCGCGGTCTCGGACACCGGCGGCGGGATCGTGAACACGAAGGGCCTCGACCCGGCGAAGGTCGACGCGTTCAAGAAGGAGCACGGCACCGTCTCGGGGTTCAAGGGCGCGGATCGGATCTCGAACACCGAGCTCCTCGAGCTCGATTGCGACATCCTCATCCCTGCCGCGATCGAGAACCAGATCGGCGAGCACAACGCCCCGAAGATCAAGGCGAAGATCGTCGCGGAGGCCGCGAACGGGCCGACCAGTCCCGAGGCCGACCGCATCCTCTACGACAAGGGCACCTTCCTCATCCCCGACATCCTCTGCAACGCGGGCGGCGTCACCGTCTCGTACTTCGAGTGGGTGCAGGACCTCCAGAACCTCTTCTGGCGCGAGGCCACGATCAACGCGCGCCTGAAAGAGGTCATGGTGAAGTCCTTCGCCGACGTGCTCGAGATGTCGAAGAAGCACAAGATCGACATGCGGACCGCGGCGTACATGGTCGCCGTGCACCGCGTGGCCGAGGCGACGCTCACGCGCGGGATCTACCCGTAGAGACAGACCTGTAGCGCGGTAGTCACTCCCGGCGCCGCTCCGGAGGGGGCGGCGCCGGGCTAGAACGGCGGTTATCCCATCGAGCTCATCGCGGTGGACCTGGAGACGACCGGCTTCGACCCGGGGCGCGACCGCATCGTCGAGATCGGCGCCGTGCGCCTCGACCGCACCGCGGACGGTTCGCTCGTCCCGGGCGAGCGCTTCGCGACGTTCGTCGACCCGGGGCGCGACCTCGAGCGCGCGATCACGCGCCTCACCGGGATCCGCGACGAGGACCTGCGCGGCGCGCCGGACGTGACCTCCGCGCTCGCGGCGTTCGAGGCCTTCGCGGGCGACGCGACGCTCGTCGGGCACAACGTCGGCTTCGATGTCGGGTTCCTCGAGCGTGCCGGCCTTCCGCCCGGCCGCGCCTCGCTCGACACCGCGGAGCTTGCCTCGATCGTGTGGCCGGAGGCGTCGTCGTACGGGCTCCAGCGCCTCGCGGCCGACGCGCACCTCGACCCGGGCAGCGCCCACCGGGCGCTCGACGACGCCCTCACGTGCGCCTCGCTCCTCGGCGAGCTGTCGCGAGCGGCGGCGGCGCTCCGGCCCGAGCTCCTCGAAGAGCTCCGCGCGGCGTCGGCGCTCCTCGGCGCGCCGGTCGCCGCGTTCTTCGCCGACGCGCTCGCGACCGCGCTGCGCGGCGCGTGGACCGAGCGCGCCGCGGACCCTGCGACGTCGCGCCGCGGGCCGCCCGCGCGCCGGCGCGATCCGGCCGCGGCCGAGCGGCTCGCGACCGCGGCGATCTTCGCGCCCGACGGCATCCTCGCGCGCGCGTACGAGGGCTACGAGGACCGCCCGCAGCAGCGCGCGATGGCGGAGGCCGTCGAGCGGACCTTCGACGCGGGCGGCGTGCTCGTCGTCGAGGCGGGGACCGGGGTGGGCAAGTCGCTCGCGTACGGCGCACCCGCCCTCGCGCGCGCGCTGTGCGGGGAGCGCACGATCGTGAGCACCCACACCCTCCCGCTGCAGGACCAGCTCGTGCGCCGGGACCTGCCGGCGCTGCAGGCCGCGCTCGGCACGGCGGTCCCCGTCGCCGTCCTGAAAGGCCGGACGAACTACCTCTGCCCGCGCCGCTGGCAGCAGCTGCGCGGCAACGTGACGACGCGCGACGAGGCGCGGCTCGTGTGCAAGACGCTCGTCTGGCGGGAGACGACGGCGTCGGGCGACCGCGCCGAGATCAACCTCCTCGGCGGCGAGTCGGCGCTCTGGGCGCGCATCTCCGCGGACGACGAGAGCTGCACCTCACGCCGCTGCAACGCGACCCGCCCCCTGTGCTACCTGGAGCGCGCGCGGCACGACGCGCAGTACTCGGACATCGTCGTCGTGAACCACGCGCTCCTGCTTCACGACGCGCGTGCCGGGGGATCGTTGCTGCCGGAGGCGCTCCACGTGGTGGTCGACGAGGCGCACCAGCTCGAGGACGTCGCGGCCGACGCCTTCGGCCACCGCCTCGAGACCTGGCGCCTCGGCCGCGACCTCGACCGTCTCGGGCGCTCGCCGCTCGTCCTCGCGGCGCTCCGCTCCGGCGAGCCCTCGCGCACGGAGGCCGCGGAGACGGTGCGCGCGGAGATCGCGGCCGCCCACGAGCGCGGCGCCGCGGTATTCGACGCGCTGCGGGTCCTGCTCGCGCCGCCCGAGGAGCGCGTACGCGTCACCGCGGGGACGCGCGCGAGCGACGACGTGTGGCTCCCCATCGAGCTCGCGGGCGAGCGTCTCGACGACGCGCTCGCCGGCGCGCAGGCCGCGGCCCAGCGGCTCGCCGATCTCGGCGGGGACGAGGACGACGTCCTCGAGCTCGGCAGTGCGGCGAAGGAGCTCATCGGCGCGCGCTCCGCGATCGCGCGGGGGATCCACGATCCGCGCGCGGGCGAGATCGTGTGGCTCGAGGCGGGCGAGCGCGACGTCGGGCTCCACGTCGCGCCGTCATACGCCGGCGGCGCCATCCGCCGGACGCTCGTCGACCGGCACCGCTCGGTGGTGCTCACATCCGCGACGCTCGCGGTCGCGGGGTCGCTCGCCTTCGCGAAGGAGCGCTTCGGCGTCGCCGACGTCGCCGACGAGCTCCGCGTCGGCTCGCCGTTCGACCCCGACCACATGCTCCTCGTCGTGCCCGGCGACATCGCGCTCCCGCACGAGGACGAGTACGCCGAGCACGTCGCGATGGCGATCGAGGAGGTCGCGCGCGCGCTCGACGGCCGCACGCTCGCGCTCTTCACGTCTCACGCCGCGATGCGCGAGGTGTCCAAGCGGCTCGGCGCGCTCGATGACGCCGGCATCGCCGTGCTCACGCAGGGCGTCGACGGCTCGCGCCGCTCGCTCCTCGAACGCTTCCGCGCGGGACGGAGCGTGCTGCTCGGTGCGCGCTCGTTCTGGGAGGGCGTCGACCTTCCCGGCGATCTCCTGCAGTGCGTCGTCATCGCCCGGCTGCCGTTCGAGGTGCCCGATGACCCGCTCGTGCAGGGGCGCTCGGAGCGCTACGAGGATCCCTTCCGCGAGTACCAGCTCCCGCAGGCCGCCCTCCGGCTGCGCCAGGGCGTCGGCCGGCTCATCCGCACGACGACGGACCGCGGCGCGATCGTGCTCTGCGACCGCCGGATCGTCACGAAGGAGTACGGGCCGACCCTGCTGGCGTCGCTCCCGACCGCACGGACGCGCCGCACGACGCTCGCGGAGCTCGGGCCGCTCGTCGCGGCGCACTGCGCCCGCGGATAGGCCCCGCGCCGCGGCGTCACCCGTACCATCGCCTCGTGGATGCCGCGCACCGGGAGTCGCTCGACGCCTGGATCGCCGGGCTCGATCAGGAGACGCGGATCACGGTCTTCCTGCTCCTCGACGAGCTCTGCGGCGGCATGGATGTCAGCCGTCACACCGATTTTGGTTTCTTCCGCCTGAGGGCGGAATTCGAGACAAGTGGCGAGATCTTCGGCTGCTCGCTGGAGGAGCTCCGCGACGCTGTCGGGGCGGCGCTCGGCGAGGAGGGGGACCGGCTCGAGCGGCCCCGCAGCGCCCTGCGGGAGCTCCGGGAGGCGGTCGCCAGGAGGGGTCACCCGGACTTTCGTTAGCGTGTCAGTGGGAGTTCCGGCCCTTGCCTGAGAGGGCGTCCCCCGTAGAATCAACCCAGCTGAACGACCTCAGGAAAGGAGGACCCAAATGCTCGCATTCTTCCGCGAGGACGACGGCCAGGGCCTTGTTGAGTACGCTCTCATCATTGCTGTCATCGCCATTGCCGTCATCGTCGCCATGATCTTCCTCCGCGGCCAGCTGCAGAACATCTTCAGCAACATCGGCAACAACCTCACCTAGCCAGTCCTCGCACGAACGAAAGGGGGCCCCACGGGGCCCCCTTTCTTTTTGTCTCGCCTCCGCCGGCGGTCCTGGTCGGCTCTCAGGCGCTCCGCTTCCGCCGGCGCCCGGTGACGTCCTCGCAGGCCCGGATGAGGTCGTCCCAGACCGCCTTCGAGACGGTCTTGCGGTCCACGATCCGTTGGCCCGGCCGGACGACCTCGTTGCCCTCGGCGAGGAAGTTCGCGCGCCCGGGGTCGTGCAGGTCGAGGTACTCGGCGTAGCGCTTGAGCGGCCGCTCCTCGGGCAGGAGAGCGATCCCGGCGAGGTCCTCATCGGACAGCTCCTGGAGGACCCGGTGCTCGGCCTTGACGTCGAGCGCGGTGAGGCGGCGCTCCATGTGCTCGCGCTCGTCGTCGGCGAGCACGACCTCCCACCGCCCGGAGGGGCCGCGCGGGACCGGGGCCTCGTCGTACTTCGCCATGTGGACGGTGACCGCACTCGCCGTGCCATGCTCGCGTACACTTCGTAACGGACCGGCGAACGGCCGGTACTTCACACGCCGACCCGGACGGCCCCCTCCCTCGACCTGCTCGAACGGGGTGCCCGCGTGGGCGGCGGCGGACAAAGGGAGAACCCATGCCGGTCGTCACCATGAAGCAGCTGCTCGAGTCGGGTGTCCACTTCGGACATCAGGCCCGCCGCTGGAACCCGAAGATGAAGCGCTTCATCTTCATGGAGCGCAACGGGATCCACATCATCGACCTCCAGCAGACGCTCGCGCGCGTCGAGGAGGCCTACGCGTTCGTGCGCGACCACGCGCAGAACGGCGGGCAGATCCTCTTCGTCGGTACGAAGAAGCAGGCGCAGGAGTCCATCGCCGAAGAGGCGAAGCGCGCGGGGATGCACTACGTGAACCAGCGCTGGCTCGGCGGCTTCCTCACCAACTTCGTCACGATCCAGCGGCGCATCAACCGCCTGAACGAGCTCACCGACCGCAAGGAGCGCGGCGACTTCCTCACCATGCCGAAGAAGGACGCGCAGCGCCTCGAGGACGAGCGCATCCGCCTCGACCGCTTCTTCCAGGGCGTGCGCGAGCTGAAGCGCCCGCCAACGTGCCTCTTCGTCGTCGACCCGCACCGTGAGCACATCGCGGTCGAGGAGGCGCGGCGCCTCGAGATCCCGATCGTCGCGATGGTCGACACGAACTGCGACCCCGATCTCATCGACGTGATCATCCCGGCGAACGACGACGCGATCCGCGCCGTGAAGCTCATCTGCCAGAAGATGGCGGACGCGATCCTCGAGGGCCGTCAGGAGTTCGACGCCGCGCACAAGGAAGCGACGCCCGAGGACATGGGCTACAAGCCGGAGCCCGGCGACGCGGCGGGCGCCGGCGATGTCGCCGGGCTGCCGCGCGGACGCCGCACGCCGCGCGTGTACGAGCCCGAGGAGGACGAGTACCCGATCGGCGGCTACGAGGAGCCGGCGGCCGACGCGTCGGAGCAGTCGGCGGACGAGACCGCGCCCTCGACCGACGAATCGATCGCGAAGCCGGCACCCGATGCACCGGGGTCCGCGCCCAAGGAGGCGAAGCCCCGCACCACGAAGAAAGAGGACGAGTAGTGGCGAGCGCGAAGGAAGTCGCGAAGCTCCGCGCCGAGACCGGCGCGGGTGTCATGGAATCGAAGAAGGCGCTGCAGGACGCGGGCGACGACTACGAGAAGGCGAAGGAGCTCATCAAGGAGCGCGGCCTCGCCAAGGCGGCGAAGAAGTCGGACCGCGAGGCGAACCAGGGCGTCATCGAGGCGTACGTCCATGCCGGCGGGCGCATCGGCGCGCTCGTCGAGCTCGCGAGCGAGACGGACTTCGTCGCGCGCGGGCAGGAGTTCAAGGATCTCGCGCGCAGCATCGCGATGCAGGTCGCGGCGATGGAGCCGGCCGACGTCGACGAGCTGCTGAAGCAGGACTACATCAAGGAGCCCGGCAAGACGATCGGCGAGCTCGTCACGAAGCTCGCGGCGTCGACCGGCGAGAACGTGCAGGTGCGCCGCATCGCGCGGTTCGAGCTCGGCAAGGCCTCCTAGACTCCCTAGCGATGGCGACGAACGCGAAGTACAAGCGCGTCCTCCTGAAGCTGTCCGGCGAGGCGCTCCTCGGCGAGCGCACCTTCGGCATCTCGCCGTCCTACGTCCGGTATCTCGCGGAGGAGATCCGCGGGATGCAGGCGATGGGGGTCGAGATCGCAGTGGTCATCGGCGGCGGGAACTGGCTGCGCGGCGCGTCCGTCGCGGAGCAGGGGATCGAGGAAGCGACGGCCCACTACATGGGCATGCTCGCCATGGTCATCAACGCGCTCGCACTGCAGTCGCAGCTCGACGCCATCGGCGTCCAGTCGCGCGTGCAGTCCGCGCTGCGCATCGACGAGGTCGCCGAGCCGTACATCCGCCGGCGGGCGATGCATCACCTCGAGAAGGGCCTCGTCGTGATCTTCGCGGCGGGGACCGGCAACCCGTTCTTCACGAGCGACACGGCCGCCGCCTTGCGCGCGGCCGAGATCGACGCGGAGGTCATCCTCATGGGCAAGAACAACGTCGACGGGGTGTACAGCGCGGACCCGAAGACGGACTCGAGCGCGCAGAAGTTCGCGGCGCTGACCTATCGCGACCTGCTCGAGAAACGGCTCGCGGTCATGGACGCGACCGCGGCCGCCCTCGCGGAGGAGCGTGACATCCCGATCATCGTCTTCGACCTCTCGCAGAAGGGCGCCATGCTGCGGGCGGTGAAAGGCGAGCAGGTCGGCACCCTGGTGACGTCCTGATGGCCTTCGAAGACATCCTCGCCAAGGTCGAGTCCCAGATGAAGAAGGCGATCGAGGCGCTCCGCAAGGACGTCGCGACGGTGCGCACCGGTCGCGCCGCGCCCTCGCTCGTCGAGTCGCTCGAGGCGGAGGCCTACGGCACGCCGACCCCGCTCATCCAGCTCGCCGCCATCAGCGCCCCGGAGCCGCGGCAGATCGTGATCGCGCCATGGGACAAGAGCCTCATCAAGCCGATCGAGAAGGCGATCATCGCGAGCGACCTCGGGCTCACGCCGTCGAACGACGGGGCGCTCATCCGCCTGCAGATCCCGACGCTCACCGAGGAGCGCCGCAAAGACCTCGTGAAGCAGCTGCACAAGAAGGTGGAGGAGGGCCGGGTCGAGATCCGCACGCTCCGCCGCCACGCGCACGACGAGCTCCGCTCCAAGGAGAAGTCGTCCGGGGTCGCCGCCGACGACGTGAAGCGCGCCGAGGCCGCGCTCCAGAAGGTGACCGACCGCTACATCCTCCAGTGCGACGAGATCGGCGCCGCGAAGGAGAAGGAGATCCTCTCGGTTTGACCGAGCGGGCGGTCCCGCGGCACATCGCCTTCGTGATGGACGGGAACCGCCGCTGGGCGAAGCAGCGACGCCTCCCGGCGATCGCGGGACACCGCGCCGGCGTCGAGACCATCCGCCGGACCCTGCGCGCCGCGCGCGAGCGCGGCGTCGAGTACGTGACCCTCTACTCCTTCTCGACGGAGAACTGGAAGCGCGGCGACGACGAGGTCGGCGCGCTCATGGCGCTCCTCGAGGAGACGATCCGGCGCGAGACGCGCACGCTCGTCGAGGACGGCGTGCGCCTGCGGGTCATCGGCCGGCTGCACGAGCTCGCGGAGCGCTCGCAGCAGGCGATCGCCGAGGCCGTGGCCGCGACGTCGCGCGGGACGAACGGCACGATGACGATCGCCTTCAACTACGGCGGGCGCGCGGAGATCGTCGACGCGGTCCGCGGGATCATCCGCGACGGCCTCGCGGTGGAGGCGATCGACGAGGCCGCCATCGCGCAGCGCCTCTACGCCCCGGATCATCCTGACCCCGACCTCCTGGTCCGCACCGGGGGCGAGCTGCGCATCTCGAACTTCCTCCTCTGGGAGGTCGCGTACGCCGAGATGTGGGCGACCGACGTGCTCTGGCCCGACTTCTCGGTCGCGGACCTCGACCGTGCGATCGCGTCGTACACGTCGCGCGAGCGGCGGTTCGGCGCATGATCGCCGCGCCCGCGAGCGAGCTCGGGCGGCGGGTCCCCACCGCGCTCGCGTACGGGGCCGTCGTCCTCGCCGCGCTCATCGGGCCGGCGCCGCTCTTCCTCGCGCTGCTCGTCGCGCTGTGGGTCCTCGGCGTCGGCGAGATCCGCCGCCTGCTGCGCGAGGGCACGGGTCTCATGGACGTGGCCATCGCTGGCTCGTACCTCGCGTTCGGCCTCGGCGCGCTCGGCTACCTCCGCCTGCTCGGCCCCGAGTGGGTCCTCGTCGCGCTCATCCCGACCTGGGCCGCCGACGTCGCCAGCTACGCGATCGGCTCGCGCTTCGGGACAGCGCGGATCGCGCCGCGCATCAGCCCGGGCAAGACGCTCGAGGGCACGGTCGGCGGCTTCGTCGCCGCGGCGCTCGCCGCGTTCGCCGTCTGCGTGTACGCCGGCGTGCCGCCGCTCGCGACGTTCGTGATCTCGCTGCTCGCGGGGCCGGCCGGCCTCGCCGGCGACCTGCTCGAGTCCGCGGTGAAGCGCTCCGCCGGGGTGAAGGACTCGGGCTCGCTGCTCCCCGGACACGGCGGCGTCCTCGACCGCATCGACAGCCTGCTCCTCGTCGCCCCGCTGGTCGCGCTCGCCTCGCGCCTGCCCTGATCGCTCGGTCGGGCCCCACAATCGATCCGTGACGACACGGCTCGCGATCCTGGGCGCGACGGGCTCGATCGGCCGGCAGGCCCTCGAGGTCGCGCGGGCGTATCCCGACCGCCTGCGCGTCGTCGGCCTCGCGGCCGACCGCCGGCGCGAGGACCTCCACGCGCTGGCCTCGGAGTTCGGCGCGCGGAGCGCGACGGGGGCCGCGGGCCTGCGCGAGCTCGCGACCGCCGATGACGTCGACCTCGTGCTGGTCGCGACGCCCGGGTTCGCCGGCGTCGAGGCGACGCTCGCGGCGCTCGGGGCGGGGAAGGACGTCGCGCTCGCGAACAAGGAGGTCCTCGTCGTCGCCGGCCATCTCGTGCGGGCGGCCGCGGGCGGCGCCGGCAAGCGCGTGCGCCCGGTCGACAGCGAGCATCACGCGCTCTGGCAGTGCCTCGAGGGCGTTCGTCCTGATCAGGTGCGCCGCGTCGCCCTGACGGCGTCCGGCGGCGCGTTCCGCGACCGCTCGCCTGCCGAGCTCGCGCAGGTCACGCCGGAGGAGGCGCTACGCCACCCGACCTGGAAGATGGGACCGAAGGTGACGGTCGACTCCGCGACGCTCGTGAACAAGGGATACGAGGTCGTCGAGACGCGCTGGCTCTACGGCCTCCCGTACGACCGCATCGACGTCGTACTGCACGGCGAGAGCGTCATCCACGCCCTCGTCGAGCTCACCGACGGCAGCGTGAAGGCGCAGCTCGCGGAGCCGGACATGCGCTTGCCCATCCAGTACGCGCTCCTCTGGGATCGCGCGCTCTGCGCCGCGCCACGCCTCGACTGGGAGCAGCAGCGGACGCTCCACCTCGGACCGGTCGACCGCGCGAAGTACCCCTGCCTCGAGATCGTGCTCGAGACCGCCCGCTCAGGCGATCTCGCCGCGATGGTCGGGCTGTCCGCGGCCGACGAGGTCGCCGTCGATTCCTTCCTGCGCGGCGAGATGCCCTTCACGCAGATCCCCGAGCTGCTGCGCCGCGGTGCGGACCTCGGCGCGCGCGAGGGCAGGGGCCGCGCGCCGGAGCTGCACGACGTGATCGCGATCGACGCAGCGGTGCGCCGGTCGCTCGTACCGGTCCTCTCGAGCTAGCGGTGGGGATCTTCAGCGACATCCGCACCGTGCTGCTCTTCCTCGTCGTCTTCACGCTCATCATCGCGGTGCACGAGTTCGGCCACTACATCACCGCGCGGCTGCTCGGCATGAAGGTCCTCGAGTTCGCGTTCGGGTTCCCGCCGCGGCTGGCGGGCATCCGGCACGCCGAGATCGACTACACGCTGAACTGGATCCCCTTCGGCGGCTTCGTGCGGATCCTCGGCCAGGACGACTTCTCCATCAAGCAGGAGGGCGAGGGGGACCCGCGCGCGTTCACCTCGAAGCCGTGGTGGGCGCAGGCGATCGTGCTCGTCGCGGGCGTGACGATGAACTTCATCCTCGCCCTCGTCGTCCTCACCGCGGCCTTCGCGCTCGGCACGACCGGCCCGACCGGGGAGGTGCGCGTCCTCGAGGTCGCCGCGGGCTCGCCCGCGGAGGCTGCCGGCTTCCAGAAGGGCGACATCGTGAAGACGGTCGACGGCCGGAAGATCGCGAACACGCGGGATCTCATCAACTACACGCGCACGAGGGCCGAGAAGGAGATCTTCCTCGACGTCGAGCGCAACGGCCGGCCGATCCCGACGATCACGGCCATCCCACGCTCCGAGCCACCCGAGGGCGAGGGGCCGCTCGGGATCAAGATCGAGGAGGTCCAGGGTCCGAAGTCCGTCGCGCTGCCCGACGCATTCGGCGAGGCGACCGCGCTCACCGGCGAGGTCGTGCAGCAGATCGCCGAGCTGCCCGGGCAGCTCGTCAGCGGCCGCAGCGGCGGGCCCGCCGCGCCGGAGGTGACGGGCCCGATCGGGATCATCCAGATCACCGGCCAGGTCGCGGAGCTCGGCCTCCCGACCATCCTGAAGCTCATCGGCGTGCTCTCGGTGAACCTCGGCGTCCTGAACATCGTGCCGTTCCCCGGCCTCGACGGTGGCCGGCTCCTCTTTGTCCTCATCGCCGGCATCTTCAAGAAGCGCTTCTCGCCGCAGGTGGAGGCCGCGATCCACGCCGTCGGCTTCCTGCTCCTGCTCGGCCTGCTCGTCATCGTGAGCATCTCCGACATCCGGAGGGTGGTAGGTGGATAGGCGATGGCACATCGCCTATCCGTCCTGCTCCTCAGGGCTTCGCCCTTCGTAGTAGGAGGGTAGGGAACCGCTCCGGGGCACCCGCTGTAGCGGTGTGAGAACGCTCAAGCGGAAGAGGTGCCTGCCATGCGGAGGGTCATCGTCCTGGCGACGCTCCTGCTCACGGCCGCGCTCGGCACGACGGCCGAGGCCAAGTGCCGGATGTGCGTGGAGTCGAT
>DASUCM010000124.1:0-4150 GCA_036276035.1 Candidatus Limnocylindria bacterium
TGACGCCGACCTCGAACGCGGTACCGCGGACGGACGCCGTGGCGGCGGGCGTGCGCACCTCGTACTTCGAGCCGCCGGCGATGAGCTTCGTGACGACATGCCACGTGCGGCCAAGGTTCTGTGTCATGACGACGACGGTGCTGCCGTCGGGAGCGGCGTGGGCCTGATCGATCGCGAGCTCGCTCGAAGGCTCGATCGAGACCGTGGATCCTTCGAAGTAGGTGAGCACGGCGCGCGAATCAGCGCCGGTCCGGATGACGTCGCCGGGCGCGAGGACCGCGCCGTCCGTCGCCGCGGCGAACGGCGCACCCTGGCGGCTGACCTGCACGTCGCCGCCGATGATCGTGAGGGTCGTAGACGCGCCGAGCGCCGCGCCGCCACCGGGCGCGATGACGCCACTGATCCCGACGACCATCGCGAGCACGAAGGACATCAGGACGACGCCGACCGAGATGCGCATACGCGAGCGCGTCACGCGATGCTGCCCCCCCACGCTGATGCGGACCCAACGCAGGCCCTTGTCGCTCTGCCTGCTTGAACGGAGTATCTGGTGGCGCGTTCGGTGGGAGGACGTTCGAGCGGTAGCAACACGGTCGCAGGGACCGCGCAGTGTGCCGTCGCGCATGCACCGCGCGTCGCTGCACGCACGAACGTGCGCGGGTACTAGTACGTGACTAGTACTTGTGGCCTGACCCGTTCCCCTTCTTCTTGTCGCGTGAGCGCCGCGTGTCGCGCGCTAGTCGCGCGGTGGGGAGTACTCGCTCACCGCGACAAGGAACGGGCGATCGCGCCCTGGCTGGATCGTGAGCGGCTCGCCGCCACCGGACTTCGCGAAGACCGGGACGCGAAGACCGTGCAGGCGTTCGATGCGGCGCTCCCATCCGGTCGCGCAGACGGGACAGGTGAACGGTCCATCGGTCATCCGCGGTCCGTACGCCAGGAGGATCTTCGCGCAACAACGCTCGACATCAGGCTCGTGCCCGTCGGCGGCGGCGAGGAACGGGAACGATGCTTCGGGCCCCCTCCGGTCGCGGCGCGCGAACTCGCGTCCGTCGGTGCGGAGGAACCGCCCTGACGCTTGCTTGCTCCAGCGGGTCGCGCACTCCGGGCAGCTGAACGCGTGTCCGTCCGGATAGAAGCCGCCCCACTCGATGATCCAGTCCTCGCAGCAATCGCTCAGGATCACGCGGTCTCTCATTGCCCGGACGCCCCGAGGACCCAGCAGAGCAGTGCCTTCTGCGCATGCAGCCGGTTCTCGGCCTGCTCGAACACCGCGCTCTGGGGACCCTCGATGACCTCGTCGGTGACCTCTTCACCGCGGTGCGCAGGAAGATCGTGCAGGAGGATGGCGTCGGGCTTCGCGCGCGCGAGGAGTGCCGCGTTCACCTGGAAGCCCTGGAACGCGCGGCGGCGGCGCTCGTGCTCGGCCTCCTGGCCCATGCTCGTCCACACATCGGTGTAGACGACGTCGGCGCCCGCGACGGCGGCCTCGGGATCGTTGCCGAGCTCGATCGACGCGCCGCTCGTGCGGGCGGCCGCGCGCGCGAGCTCGACGATGCGCGCCTGCGGCTCGTAGCCCGCCGGTGAGGCGACGCGCACCGACAGGCCGGCCTTCACCGCGCAGAGCATGAACGAGTGCGCGACGTTGTTGCCGTCGCCGACGTACGCGGCGGTGACGCCCCGCAGCCCCTTGCGCTCGCGGACCGTGAGCACGTCGGCGAGCGCCTGGCACGGGTGCTCGAGGTCCGAGAGCCCGTTCACGACGGGGATCGCCGAGCTCCGCGCGAACTCCTCGATCGTCTCGTGCGCGTAGGTGCGCAGGACGACGGCGTCGACCATCCGCGCGACCACGCGCGCGACGTCGGCGACGCTCTCGCGGCGCCCGAGGCCGACCTCAGCAGGCGAGAGATACGAGGAGTGACCGCCGAGCTCCGCCATCGCGATGTCGAACGAGAGCCTCGTCCGCAGGCTCGGCTTCTCGAAGATCTGGACGAGGCTGCGGCCGCGGAGCGGCGTCGCGCCGGAGCGGCGCGTGCGCTTCAGCTCGGCCGCACGGTCGAGCAGGCGGGCGATCTGCTCGGCCGGCGTGTCCGCGATCGTGAGGAAGTGCGGAGCGCTCACGGCAGTGCACGCAGCTGGGGGCGGCGATCCGAGAGGAGGCCGACGAGCGCGGCCGCGACGCGCCGGCTGTCGTGGCGGAGCGTGTCCTGCTTGTTCCAGAGCTCGCGCGGCCCCGACCACTTGTCGATGACTGGCGCGCGCACGACGCGGACGCCGAGCGCGCCGATCGCGGCGGTCTCGCGGTCGGTCGCCTCGAGGTAGCGGAGGCCCTCCGCCGCGTAGTGGTCGCGGAGATGCGCGGGCGGCGGGTCGTCGTTCACGAGGGCGATGTCGAGCCCGCTGCCGCCGAGGTAGTCCTGCACGCGCGCGACGTGGTCGGCGAGACCGAGCCCGTCCGTCTGGCCCGGCTGCGTCGTCGTGTTCGCGACGTAGACGACGAGCGCATCGCTCGTCGCGATGGCGCGCGCGATCTGGGGGACGAGCAGGCACGCGCAGACCGTCGTGTACAGGCTGCCCGGCCCGAGCGTGATGAGATCGGCCGCCTCGATCGCCTCGACCGCGCCATCGGCGGCGGCGACGTCGCTGTCCTTCAGGAAGATGTGGTCGATCGGCGCCTTGCCGATGCCGCGGACGTTCACCTCCTCCTCGACGACCGTGCCGTCCCTGAGCTTCGCGCAGAGATGCGTGTTGTAGAGGGTCACGGGCAGCACGCGGCCGCGGATCTGCAGCAGCCGCGCGGCCTCTTCGACCGCGCGGAGGAAGGACCCCTGCTGCTGCGTGAGCGCCGCGAGGAAGAGATTGCCGAAGGCCATCCCGTTCAGCTCGTCGCTCTTGTCCGTCTCGAAGCGATGGTCGAACAGCGCGCGGAGGACGGGGTCGCCCTCCGAGAGCACGACGATCGCGTTCCGGATGTCGCCCGGTGCCGGGACATCGAGCGCGATGCGGACCTTCCCCGTCGAACGGCCGGAGTCGGTCACGGCGATGAGGCCGGTGATGTCATCCGTGTACGCGCGCAGACCCGCCATCACGGTCGGCGCGCCCAGGCCGCCGCCGACGCAGACGACGCGAAGGCTCTCCACGGCGCGATGGTACGGGGCTAGTAGGCTCGCTCGTCATGGAGAGGCCCACGCGCGTCGTCCCGGCCTGGGCGATCCAGTTCATCGTCGGCATCGCGCTCGTGCTCCTGGCGGTCGGGCTCTTCTCGGCGCTCGTCGGCACGGCGGTGCGCGGGCCGGGCCAGTTCTTCGAGGAGCTCGGGCGGACGGTGTCCCGTCTCGCGCCGCAGCCGCAGTCGGACCTGCGCAGCGACGAGCAGCTCCGCGCCGTCATCGCCGCGATGCCCGAGGGGAAGCTGCGCGTGGGCTCCATCGTCGAGGAGCAGGATCGCGTGGTCTTCACGGTCACCGCGGACCGCGCCGCGGTGAAGGCCGCGATCAAGCCCGGGGACGAGCTCCGGCTGGACCGCACGACCGGGGAGGTCGAGATCGTCCCGACCGGGATCCCCGGCGTCGTCGACGAGCTCCAACGCCGGCTGCAGGAGCTGAAAGAGCGGTTCTTCGGCAAGTAGATCCGTAGCGCGGGCGCGGTCTCGGCGCGACGGCGGGCGGCGGGGTCGAGGGAGGCTGGGCTTTGCGCGACGAAGGCTCGCCCGGCAGGCGCTCGATGGCGCTAAGAGGCAGCGGAGCGAGCGAGGAGCGCAAAGCCCACCGACCGAGGCAACGCCGCCGCCCGCCGTCGGGGACAAACGAAAGGGCCGCCTTTCGGCGGCCCTGACGACCTGGGTGAGAGGCTGAGCTAGCTGGCCTTGCGGGCCGCCGGCTGCATCGAGCGGGCTGCGACCGTCTGGCGGGCGACGAGCTCGGCACGCCAGTCCTTGCGGCGGAAGAGCGCGTCGTCGTAGCCGCGGTTGTAGGCGCCGACCGCGAGGAAGCCGACGATGAGCACGCCGAGGGCGATCCCTGCCATGAGTCCGGCTGCGAAGAGGGCGATGTCCACGTCTGACTCCTTCTGCTCCGCATTCGCGGTCGCGTTGGCGCTCCCGAATGCAGGGGCCATGCCATGTCAGCCTGGGGTCGCTCGCCCGGTCGCG
>DASUCM010000125.1:0-2145 GCA_036276035.1 Candidatus Limnocylindria bacterium
GATCGCGATCGGCCTCAACATCGTGGCCGCCGGTCTCGGCCGCTTGCTGCCCGAGCCGGACCGCAGCGTCCTCGCCGGGGTCGGACAGCTCCTCGGCCTCGGCGCGGCCGTCGCGTTCTACCTCGGCTTCGCCCCGCCGGCCTTCCTGCGCCGCGCCTGGCAGGCGGCGGAGCTGCGTCTCTTCCTCACCCGCGCCGCACAGCTGCCCCGCCTCCCGACGACATTGGACATCGTGCGCGAGCTCGAGCGGGGCGCCGCCGCGAGCACCGGGTCGCAGGCGCGCATCGCGCTCTGGCAGGAGGACGAGCGTCGGCTGCGCCTCTGGCAGCCGGGCACTGACGCGCCCATCGACATCGAGGCCGGTCAGCACTTCGCCGGCCGGGCCTTCGAGCAGCAGCGCACGATCTTCAGCGCCGACCCGGTCCGCGAGAACCCCCAGGCCGCCGAGCAGTACCGCCGGGACCATGTCGGCGCGATCATCGCCGCCCCCATCACCGCCGGTGAGCGGCGCCTCGGTGTCCTTGTGCTGTTCGCCGAGCGGCCGCCGATCTTCTCGGTGAGCGATGTCGAGCTCGCGCAGCTGATCGCGGACCAGGCCGCGGTCATCCTGGAGAGCCGCGCGCTCATCGACCACGCCGCACGGGTGCGCGCGCGGGAGGAGGCCACGCGCCTCAAGGAGGACTTCGTGTCCGCGGCGGCGCACGACCTCAAGACCCCGCTCACCACCGTCGTCGCGCAGGCGCAGTTCCTCGAGCGGAAGGCGCTCCGAGACCCCGGCGCTCCGGCGGACATGGCCGGACTGCTGCGCATCGTGCGTGAAGGGCAGCGGCTCGCGGCGCTCGTCACCGATCTGCTCGACGCGGCCCGCCTCGAGCAGGGCCGGCTCCTCGCAGAGCGCGAGCCGGTGGATCTCGGCGCGCTCGTCACGGACGTCATCGCACGGCAGCAGCCGGGCGTACACAGCTGTGACGTCGACGTGCGCGGCGCCGTCGTCGGGACGTACGATCGCCGGCGCATCGAACAGCTCATCGAGAACCTCATCGAGAACGCGAAGAAGTACAGCCCCGAGGCGACGCCGGTGCGCCTCGCGGTCTGGCAGCAGGATGGCGAGGCGCGCATCACCGTGCGCGACCAGGGCATCGGCATCCCGCCGTCCGACCTGCCGCGGATCTTCGAGCGCTTCTCGCGCGCGTCGAACGTGGACGACCGGAAGTTCCACGGGATGGGCCTCGGCCTGTACATCTGTCGCGGGATCGTCCAGGAGCACGGTGGACGCATATGGGTCGAGAGCGAGCTCGGGAAGGGAACGACGTTCCACGTCGCGCTCCCGGCAGGCGATGGAAGGAGGCTCAATTGAGCGGAGGGATGCAGCTGTGGTCGGGCGAGGGAGATGGTCGTGAGGAGCACATTCGCTCCGGATCCGGTCCGGGCGGGAGCGGCGAGCCGTCGCGGACGCGTGTGCTCGTCGTCGACGACGACCCGTCGATCCTCGATACCGTCGCGGCCATCCTCAAAGGGGAAGGGCATCAGGTGGTGACCGCCGCCGGCGGCCAGGAGGCCCTGGCCCTCGCGCGCACCTGGCACCCGACCCTGGTGCTGCTGGACATGCGCATGCCGGTGATGGACGGCTGGGGCGTCGCGCGCGCGCTGCGCGAGGCCGGCTCCGCCGTGCCGATCGTCGTCATGACCGCCGCGGAGAACGCCGCGCGTTGGGCCGACGAGATCGGCGCGGCCGGTCATCTCGCGAAGCCGTTCGATCTGGACGACCTCATCGCCTGCGTCGCGCGCTACGGAGGCGAGCGCCCGAATTAGCGCGAGCTAGGCGCTCTCGTCCCCGCCGCCGCCCATCGCCGCGGCGAGCGCGAGGTCCTGCGGCCGGATCTTGCGCGGCTCGAACTTGCGGACGCTCGCGGTCATCCGCGTGAGCGCCTCGGCCACGGTCATGGGCGGGCCCTCCCCGCGCTTCTGGGGGATCCAGCGGACCGGATTGCACCGTGCGACCACGACCTGGCGCAGATAGGGGCTCTTCATGCCCATCTCCTGGAGGGTCTTCACGTGGGCGGTCACGCGGTCGTCGATGTCGAGCAGACGGACCGCCCACTGCTCGCGCTGGCGGAGCGCCGCGGGGAGCGCCTTGTCCTGGAA
>DASUCM010000126.1:0-10926 GCA_036276035.1 Candidatus Limnocylindria bacterium
CCGTCGGTGATCGGCGTCGACCGCGAGAGCGGCCGGCTGCTGCGTCTCTCGCCGTTCCCGTGGAAGGGCGCGGACACCGACCCGCCGATCCTGCGGTGGGCCTGGATCAACGCGAAGACCGTGCCCGCGCCCTACGACCCGCGCGCGGGGTCGTTCGCCGTCGAGGGCGAGGTGCTCCAGACCGCGTACATCGACGCGAAGGACGGCTGGCGCCTGCGCTGGCCGTTCGTGCGGCCGCACCTCCACGGCTCGCTCGAGTCGCTCACCGAGAGCGCGCGCAGCGGTGCCGTGAGCGCGGGCTTCCTGACGCCGGTCGAGTGGGATCTCCTTCAGCTCCCGCTGCGCGCGCGCTTCCGCTGCGCGAGCGAGGACTGCACCGGACCGCACGAGCTGCCGGTGCTCGACTGGGAGCTGCACGAGATGTCGAGGGCCGCGCGCGAGCGGCACGGCGCGACGTGGGCGACGCGCTTCCGCGAGACGTGGGGGAGCGCTCTGCTCGAGCGCTACGACGTGCACGTCCTCGTCTCCGCGTACGCGCAGTCGCCGTCGAAGTTCTACGTCGCGGGGCTCTTTTACCCCCCGCGTCAGCCCGAGGACGCGCACGCGCACGCGCACCACGCGGAGCACCGGATGCATCTGCGCGAGGGGACCGCGGGCTAGAGCGTGCCGGCGAGGTCCTTCGGGGCGTCCGTGCGCTTCGCGCCGAGCTCGCCCTCCTTGCCGTGGTGGCCGTGCGGGAAGATGCGCAGCAGGTAGTACGTGCCGGTCACCGGGTCCTCCGCGCGCTCGATGACGCGCGACGGTCCCCATCTCGAGTCGAAGGTCCCGCCGACCTCCGGCTTCGGCGTCCCCGGGTCGAAGCCGGCCTTGTCCCACTGCAGGACGGCATAGCCGCGCACGACGCGCTCCTCGTCACCGCCCTCGTCGGGCCGCCAGGCGTGCGGGCCGTCGTGCTGCCGCTGGCAGACGGCGGGCGACGCGGAGTGCATCGTCACCCACTTGAACACGTCGGCGTCCTTTGTCTGGGCGCCCTGCGGGAACGCCTCGCGGTGGAGCCGCTCGCCCTTGGTGCAGAGGTAGTAGAAGAGCACGCCCGAAGTCTGCCATCACGAGCGTCGATGCGTGCAGCGCGGGGACGGAGGTCGTGGTGAGCGGCGGCAGAATGGATGGCGTGGAGCGCACGATCGCCGC
Organism: Candidatus Limnocylindria bacterium; assembly: GCA_036276035.1. GTDB lineage: Bacteria > Chloroflexota > Limnocylindria > P2-11E > P2-11E > JACDAF01. Next base: position 1,192 of record DASUCM010000126.1, read on the forward strand.
GCTCGGCACCCACATCCGCGTGATCGGGTCCGGGCCCGCCGACGGTGAGCCCGTCCTGTGCATCCACGGCGTGGGCGGCTGGGCCGAGAACTGGCGCGAGACGCTGGCAGCACTCGCCGCAGCGGGGTATCGCGGGATCGCCTTCGACCTCCCGGGATTCGGTGAGAGCGGTGGCGTGCGTCGGGCGCGGTATTTCCGGGGGCCGGATGCGCTCTACGCGCGGGTCATCCCGACGGTCATGGACGCCCTCGACCTGCGCGATGCGCACATCGTCGGCCACTCGCTCGGCGGCGCCGTCGCGTACATCAGCACGGTGAGCGCGCCCGATCGCGTGCGCAGCCTCACCCTCGTCGCACCCGCCGGGCTCGGGCTCGACCTGCCGTGGACCCTGCGGCTCGGGTCCGTTCCGCTCATCGGCGGGCTGCTCAGCGGACGCTCGCGCGAGGCGGCGCGCGCGGGCCTCGCGAGCTGCTTCCACGACCCGAGCCGGATCCCGCGGGCGCTGCTCGAGGAGTGCGATCGCTACGCGCCGCGCAGCATCCCGGAGACGCTCCGTGTCCTGCGCGCCGGCGTGACGCTCCGGGGTGTCCGGCGGGGCATCCGCGCCGAGTGGATGTCGCGCGCGACCCGCTACACCGGCCCGGTGCAGCTCGTCTGGGGGACGGACGACATCGTCCTCCCGGTCAGGCACGCCGACGGCGTGACCGAGCTCTTTCCGCGCGCGCCGCTGCACCGGATCGCCGACGCCGGACACCTCGTGATGGTCGAGCAGCCCGCCGCGTTCATGCGTGCGCTGCTGCCCTTCCTCGCCTCGGCCAAAGCGGTAGTTTCTAGGTAGTGAAGACGAGCCCGCGGGCGTCGGCGGCCGGTGTCGTCACGCCCCGCGCGAAGCTCCGCCTCTCCGCCGAAGAGGTCATCGCCGACTACCGTCTGGCCTTCCGGAGCCGCGTGGCGAGCGTCCTCGGGCGTCGCGAGGTGCTCACCGGAAAGGCGCCCTTCGGGATCTTCGGCGACGGCAAGGAGGTCGCCCAGCTCGCGATGGCGAAGGCCTTCCGGCCGGGGGACTGGCGCACCGGCTACTACCGCGACCAGACATTCGCGCTCGCGACGGGGATGGCGACGTTGCCGCAGTACTTCGCGCAGCTGTACGCCGACACCGAGGGCGGCCACGACCCGTTCTCCGCCGGCCGCCAGATGGTGAGCCACTTCGCATCGCGCACGATCGGCAAGGACGGCCGCTGGGAGCGCATCGTCGAGCTCGCGAACACGGCGTCCGACCTGTCGCCGGTCGCCGCGCAGCTGCCCCGCGCGCTCGGGCTCGCGTACGCCTCGAAGCTCTTCCGCGAGGATCCCGGCCTGCGCGAGGTCGCGGACGGCTTCTCGAAGAACGGCGACGAGGTCACCTTCGCGACGAGCGGGAACGCCGGTACGAGCGAGGGGATGTTCTGGGAGACCTTGAACGCCGCGGGCGTGCTCCAGGTGCCGCTCGCGATCTCGATCTGGGACGACGGCTTCGGGATCTCCGTGCCGAACGAGATCCAGACGACGAAGGGCTCGATCTCGAAGCTGCTCGCGGGCTTCGCGCCGGCCGACGGCCTGAAAGGCGTCGACATCCACACGGCGAAGGGCTGGGACTACGCGGGCCTCTGCGACCTCTACGCGCTCGCGATCCCGAAGGTCCGCAAGGAGCACGCGCCCGCGCTCCTGCACATCACCGAGATGACCCAGCCGCAGGGCCACTCCACGAGCGGCAGCCACGAGCGCTACAAGACGCCCGAGCGGCTACGGTTCGAGACGGAGGGCGATCCGATCGCGCGGATGCGCCGCTGGATGATCGAGCAGGACCTCGCGACCGCGCAGCAGCTCGACGAGCTCGAGGCCGAGGACCGGAGGGCGGTCGAGGAGATCCGCGCGCAGGCGTGGGAGCAGTACCAGGAGCCGCTGCGCGAGGAGCGCGCGCGCCTCGTCGCGCTGCTCGAGCGGGTCGGCGCCGAGGCAGCCGACGCGGGCATCGGTCCGCTGCTCGACGAGCTCCGCGCGGCCGGCGAGCTCTCGCGGCGGCTCGTCGTCTCGACCGCGCGCCGCGCGCTCGTGCTGCTGCGCGGCACGGAAGGGCAGGCTGCAGGCGAGCTCGCCGCGTTCGTGGCCGAGCGTCGCGCCGAGAACGAGGAGCGGTTCAACAGCCACCTCCTCAGCTCGTCGGAGCTTTCCCCGGCGCGCGTCGAGCCGATCGCGCCGGTCTTCAGCGGGTCGTCGGAGACGGTGGACGGACGCATCGTGCTGCTGCGCTGCTTCGACGCGAACCTCGCGCGCGACCCGCGCATCCACATCATCGGCGAGGACATCGGGAAGCTCGGCGACGTGAACCTCGTCTTCGAGGGGCTGCAGGCGAAGCACGGCCCGCTGCGCCTCACCGACACGGGGATCCGCGAGGCGACGATCATGGGGCAGGGGATCGGCGCGGCCCTGCGCGGCCTGCGGCCCATCGTCGACATCCAGTACGTCGACTACCTCCTGTACGCGCTCGAGCTGGCGTCCGACGACCTCGCGACGCTGCGCTTCCGGACCGCCGGCGCGCAGCAGGCGCCGGTCGTCATCCGCACGAAGGGCCATCGGCTGCAGGGCATCTGGCACACCGGGTCCCCGATGGGCGTGATCATCAACGCGCTGCGCGGGATCCACGTGGCGGTCCCGCGCGACATGGTCCAGGCGGCCGGCTTCTACAACACGTTCCTGCGCGGCGACGACCCCGCGCTCGTCATCGAGGTCCTGAACGGCTACCGCTTCAAGGAGCGGCTGCCCGACAACGTCGGCGAGTTCACGCTGCCGATCGGCGTCCCCGAGACGATCCGCGAGGGCAGCGACGTGACGCTCGTGACGTACGGCGCGCTCTGCCGCATCGCGCTCGAGGCCTGCGCGACGCTCGAGGAGCTCGGCATCTCCGTCGAGGTGATCGACGTGCGGACGCTGCTGCCGTTCGACACCGGGCACACGATCGTGGGGTCGGTGAAGCGGACGAACGCGCTCATCGTCGTCGACGAGGACGTGCCCGGTGGCGCGTCGGCGTACGTCCTCCAGCAGATCCTCGAGACGCAGCGCGCGTACGAGCACATCGACGTGCTACCGCGGACGCTCACCGCGAAGCCGAACCGGACCGGCGTCGGCCAGGACTCCGACTACTTCTCGAAGCCGAACCGCGAGGACATCGTCGAGGCGGTCTACGCGCTCATGCGTGAACGCGACCCGCGCTCGTGGCCCGGCCTGGGGACGGGGGACTGAGTGGAGAAGTCGAACGTCCAGGCGGTGCACGACACGCTGCTCGAGGAGTTCCGTCGGGACGAGCGGTACATCCTCCTCGGCGAGGACGTTGGCGCGCGCGGCGGCGTGTTCCGCGTGAGCGAGGGCTTCGTCGACGAGTTCGGCCCGGGACGCATCATCGACACGCCGCTCGCGGAGTCCGCGATCGTCGGCGTCGCCATCGGGGCCGCGATCGGCGGGCTGCGCCCGGTCGCGGAGATGCAGTTCGCCGACTTCAGCGCGCCGGCCTTCGAGCAGATCGTCGACGAGGCGGCGCGCATCCGCTACCGCTCCAACGGCGGGTTCGGCGTGCCGCTCGTCATCCGGATGCCCTGGGGCGGCGGCGTGCACGGCGGGCTCTACCACTCGCAGTCGGTCGAGGCCTTCTACGCGCACGTGCCCGGGCTGAAGGTCGTCGTGCCGAGCACGCCGCGCGACATCACCGGGATGCTCCGCTCCGCGCTGCGCGACCCGGACCCGGTGATCTTCCTCGAGCACAAGGCGACCTACCGCGCCGTGAAGGGCGACGTCCCGGACGGTGACTTCACGATCCCGCTCGGCCCGGCCGACGTGAAGCGTCAGGGCACCGACATCACGGTCTTCGCGTACGGGCTCATGCTCCACCGCTGCCTGGCCGCCGCCGCGGCCCTCGAGGGCGAGGGGATCTCCGTGAACGTCGTCGACGTGCGCAGCCTGCGCCCGCTCGATGCCGAGACCATCCTTACCGAGGCACGCAAGACGGGGAAGTGCCTCATCGTGTACGAGGACAACCGGATGTTCGGCGCCGGCGCGGAGATCGCCGCGCTCATCGCCGAGGAGGCCTTCGACAGCCTGGATGCGCCCGTGATGCGGTACGGTGGACCCGAGATCCCCGCGACGCCGATGAACCGTCCGCAGGAGGACTGGTTCATGCCGGACCCGGAGCGGATCGCGACGAAGATGCGTGAATTGGCGAGGTACTGAGATGCCGTTCGAGCTGAAGATGCCCAAGCTCGGTGAGTCCGTCACCGAGGGGACCATCGGCAAGTGGCTGAAGCAGCCCGGCGAGCAGGTGAAGAAGTACGACCTGCTCGTCGAGGTCCAGACCGACAAGGTGAATACCGAGATCCCGTCGGAGGTCGACGGCACGCTCTCGGAGATCAAGGTCCAGGAAGGGCAGACCGTGTCGGTCGGGACGGTCCTCGCGGTGCTCGAGACCGGTGCCGCTGCGGCCGAGGCGAAGCCCGCGGCCCAGCAGGCGCAGCCCGCCGAGGCCAAGGCCGCCGCGCCCGCCGAGGCGAAGGCAGCCGCACCCGCCGCCGCGGCGGCCGCCGGTGGCGGCAAGGCGACCGCATCGCCGGCCGCGGCAGAGGCCCCGGCGCCGACCGCATCGCCGAAGCAGCAGGCGCCGGCGCAGACGGCCGCGGTGCAGACGGCGCCGGTGGACACCGGCTCCGGCAACGGCAAGGCCGCGCCGCCGCGGCCCGAGGTGCGCGCGACGCCTGCGGTCCGCAAGCTCGCCGCGGAGCACGGCATCGACATCGCGCAGATCGAGGGCACGGGCCTCGGCGGCCGCGTGTCGCGGCAGGACGTCGAGCAGTTCGTCGCCTCCCGCGGCCAGGCCCCGCAGGCCGGCGGTCAGGCCGCCTCGCAGGGTCGCGCGCCGGCGGCCGCGCAGGCGCAGGCCCCGCGGCCGGCGCCGCTCGCCGGTGACACGCCGGTGCCGCTCACCCAGATGCGGCGAGCGATCGCGACGAACATGGTCCAGGCCTGGTCCGCTCCCCACGCGCATGCCGTCATGGAGATCGACATGACGAACCTCATGCGCTTCCGCGACACGGTCAAGGGCGACTTCCAGAAGCGCGAGGGCTTCGACCTCTCGCCCGCGGCCTTCATCGTGAAGGCGGCGGTCGAGGCGCTCTCGCAGGTCCAGGCCGTGAACTCGTCCTGGACCGACCAGGGCGTCGTGCTGCGAAAGGCCATCAACATCGGCTACGCGGTCGCGCTCGGCGAGGACGGCCTCGTCGTTCCGGTCATCAAGAGCGCCGACGAGAAGAGCATCACCGGCCTCATGCGCGCCATCCGCGACGTCGTGGACCGCGCCAAGGCGAAGAAGCTCACGCTCGACGACTTCCAGGGCGCCACCTTCACCGTGAACAACACGGGCCCGCTGGGCACGTTCGTCTCGAGCCCGATCGTGCCGCCAGGGCAGGCGGCGATCATCTCGTCCGAGTCGATCCGCAAGCGGCTGGTCGTCATGGACGACGACTCGATCGCGATCCGCCAGATGATGAACCTCGTCATCGGCTTCGATCACCGCGCGATCGATGGCTCGACCGCCGCGAAGTTCCTCATGACGATGCGCGACTGGCTGCAGGGCATCAACGAAGCGGTGCCGATCAGCTAGTGGAGCTCGCGCCGATCAGGTTCGAGGTGCCCGGCGAGGTCGAGCGCCCCCGTGCGCGCGGCCGGAGCGACGCCAACACGGCGGTGCCGATCGACCGCTCGCGTCCGGCCTGGCTGAAGGTGCGCCTGCCCTCGGGGCCGCAGGTGGAGCAGCTGCGCGCGCTCATGCGCTCGAAGGAGCTGCACACCGTCTGCGAGGAAGCGCACTGCCCGAACATGGCCGAGTGCTGGGGCGCCGGCACGGCGACGTTCATGATCCTTGGCGACACCTGCACGCGGTCGTGCGGCTTCTGCGCCGTCAAGAGCGGCCGCCCGACGGAGCTCGACCTGGACGAGCCCGCGCGCGTCGGCGACGCGGTGGCGCGCATGGCGCTGCAGCACGCGGTGGTGACGAGCGTGAACCGCGACGAGCTCGCGGACGGTGGCGCCGCGATCTTCGCCGAGACCATCCGCGAGATCCGGCGGCGCTCGCCCGGGACCACCATCGAGGTCCTCATCCCCGACTTCCGCGGGGTCGTCGATGCGCTCGACGTCGTGCTCGACGCGCGGCCGGAGATCCTGAACCACAACACCGAGACCGTCCCGCGCCTCTACCCGCGCGTCCGGCCGCAGGCGGTCTACACGCGCTCGCTCGAGGTCCTGCGCCACACGAAGCGGACGGCACCTGACCTCGTGTGCAAGAGCGGGATCATGGTCGGGCTCGGCGAGACGCGCGACGAGGTGCTCGCGACGATGCGCGACATCCGAGAGCAGGGCACCGACATCCTCACCATCGGCCAGTACCTGCGGCCGTCGCCGCTGCACCTTCCGATCGAGCGGTACTGGTCACCGGAGGAGTTCGACGACCTGCGCGCGGCCGGGACGGCGATGGGCTACCGCCACGTCGAGTCCGGTCCGCTCGTGCGCTCCTCGTATCACGCCGAGCGCCACGCGCGTCTCGCCGGATGACCGCGCCCATCGTCGCGACCTGGCTCGGCCGGAGGGAGTACCTCGACGCGTGGCGCCTGCAAGAGGCGGTCGCCTCCCGCGTCCGTGCCGGGGGTCCCGATCGCCTGCTGCTCCTCGAGCACGACCCCGTCTACACGATCGGCAAGCGTGGCTCGACGGACAACCTTCTCGCGAGCCCGCGCGAGCTGCGCGAGGCCGGCGCCGCGGTGTACCGCGTCGACCGCGGCGGGGACATCACGTATCACGGCCCCGGTCAGCTCGTCGGCTACCCGCTCATCGCGCTCGGGGAAGCGCCCGATCTCGTGGCGTACGTCCGTGCGATCGAGGAGGCGCTCATCGACGCGCTCGGGTCGTACGGCGTGAGCGCGCGCCCGGAGCCCGGGAAGACCGGCGTCTGGGTGGACCTCGACGGCCGGCCCGCGAAGGTCGCCGCGATCGGCGTGCGCGTCTCGCGCGGCGTGTCCTCGCACGGGTTCGCGTTGAACGTCTCGACGGACCTCGCGGCGTTCGAGCGCATGATCCCGTGCGGTTTCGCGCACGAGGTCGCCTCGCTCGCGCGGCTCGGCGTGCGCGCGGCCCCGATCGAGGTCGCGCGCCGCTGCGCGCAGTCGCTCGCGGACCGGCTCGGACGCCCGCTCGCGTGGACCGAGGTCGTCGAGCCCGCGCGCGAGGACGAGATCGCGGTGGATGCCCCGGTCCGGGCGGCACACGATCTCCTGCGGGACGCCGCGGTCCGCTAGCGACCGATCGCCGATGGCGCGGTCGGAGCGCGGCCTTCGAACGCCGGGACCCGCCAGGCGGTCGTCGCGACGCGGGCCGTCCTGATGCTCATCCGGGAAGCGCCGGCGACCGAGCTCACGGTCGCGACGCGCATCCTCGCCCGCGCGGGCGTGCTCGCTGCGGACGGCCGCATGGCGCTCCTCGTCGGCAGCGAGGTCGTGTACCTGCCCGGCCGCGGGGTGAGCGCCGCGGCGATGACGCCGTACGACGTCGCTGCCGTGCGGCTTGCGGACGGGCTCGTCCTCGGGGGCGATCCGCCCGAGGACGCGGAGCGCTACCTCGCGGGGCTGCGCTCGGCCGGCGCCGCGCGCGCGGCGGCGCTGCGCAGCGACGGCACGCTCGTCACCGCGTCCTCCGCCCGTGAGTGCGTCGCGGCGCTGCTCGGCCGGCCGTACGAGGACCTCGAGGCGGAGGCGCGCCTCACGGGCGCGCTGTTCGGCGCATACCCGCCGGGCTCGGAGCTCCGGTAGGGCGGGTACTACCGGCTGGGACCTTTGGTCTCACCCGAAAGGACGAGCGTCCTATGGCGACGGGCGGGAGCCCGGAGCACCATCGCCGGCGTGTTGGGGACGAGGCGGCAAGGCTGGCTGGACGGGCTCGGACAGCAGCTATCCGGCGGCTCCGGGGAGCCGGTCGAGCGTCTCGACCCGTCCGCGCTCGCGGCGCGCATCGGCATGACCCCCAAGACCGACGCGCCGGCGCCGGCGCCGAAGAGCCCGCGCAGCGACGGCAACGCGCCCTGGCGGAAGGCGCTCCGCGACCGCTAGCCCGGCGGCTCCCGATCCGGGAGCGACGGCGGACCGTCCTCCGCGCCAAGAGCGACCCGCTTCCTCCGCTTGCGCTTCTCGAGCGGCCCGCGCACGTCGAAGCCGAGCGTGAACTGCTCGGTCGCGTGAAGGAGCGCGTCGACGGGCGCCATGCCGATGACGCGCACGAGGTCGTCATACAGGCGCGTGAAGCGCTCTCGCTCCTCGTCGCCGCGTACGACGTCCGGGAAGGCCGGCGGCTCGACGCGGCCCGCGGTCACTTCGCCTTCTTGCCGATCGTGCGGATGAACTGCTCGACCGGGATGGCGGAGAGCGTCTCGATGGAGACGGTGCCGCGCGCGCCGAGGTTGACGGAGATCCGCGCGATGGCGTCGTTGTCCTTCGCCTCGATGATGTTCACGAAGTCGTAGCGGCCCAGGGTCGCGTACTGCGCGACGACCCGCGCTCCCTGCGCCTCGATCTCCTTGTTCACTTCCTTGATGCGCCGCGGGTTCGACTGCAGCGTCTTGATCCCCGCTGGGCTCACCTTCGTCAGCAGCACGTATGTCGCCATGTCGCCCTCCCCTGGCTCATTCGAGTCCGATACCTTGAGGATATGCCGCATCTCACGCGCGCCGAGGCCGAGGCGCTGCTGCCGAAGGTGGAGCCGCTGCTCGAGGACCTGCGCCGCCGGGTCGGGGCATTCCGCCGTCAGCCGAGCGATCCCGTGGCGCGCGAGATCCGCGCGCTGCTCGCGGAGCTGGCCGCTCTCGGGGTCGAGGTGAAGGATCCGGACCAGGGCCTCATCGACTTCCGCACGATGCGGGAGGGACGCGAGGTGTACCTCTGCTGGAAGCTCGGTGAGGGCGCGCGGATCATGTACTGGCACGACCTCGAGACGGGATACGCGGGCCGGCGGCCGCTGGACCGGCTGAACTAGCGCCGTCCGCAAGAGAGGCGACCGTCTGTCGCCACTTTGGGTACGTCCGTGATGACGTGTCGCTCCCTTACAAGGAGGTGTGGACCGCACGGAGCTGGCGTGGGCGGCAGGGTTCTTCGACGCGGAGGGCTGGGCGGCGGCGGTGAAGAGCCGCCGCCGCAGGCGGCCGTTCGCGCAGATCAATCAAGCGGATGCGGACGGCGTACCCGAAGTGCTCACGAGGTTCCGCAATGCGGTCGGTGTCGGGCGCGTGCGTGGACCAAAGCGCGAGGACGGGAAGGTCGACCTGTACCACTGGGTGGCGTCCAGCCGCTCAGACGTTGCGCGAACGTTCGAGGCACTGTCTCCGTGGCTCGGGCCAGTGAAGCGAGCGCAGGTCGACGCGGCGGTCGGTACTTCCGCGACGTCTGCGCACATTCCGTCGAGCGATGAGGAGCTGGCGTGGGCAGCCGGCCTTTTCGACGGGGACGGCTCGACGTGCCTGCTTTGGCATCGGACACATCCGGGCTATCGGACCTGCGAGATGTCCATCACGCAGACCTCTCGGACAGGCGTACCCGAAGTACTGACGCGGTTCCGCCGCGTTGTCGGACTCGGCCACTTGAATGGCCCGTCCGGCGGGACCGAGAAGTGGGGACC
>DASUCM010000127.1:0-23430 GCA_036276035.1 Candidatus Limnocylindria bacterium
CGCGCCGATCGGGGATGGCAGCGCCGGCTACCAGATCGTCGGCTACCGCGAGGAGACCCGGACCAGGGTCATCGCCGGCGTCGAGGAGACGCTGACGGCGAACGCGCAGTGCCCGTCGGGGCATCTCGTGCTCGCGGGACACGGGCTCCCGACGCCGGGAAGCGTGGCGCTCACCCGCAACGGACCGGCTTCGGCCACTGGCGCGGCACCGGCGACGCTCGCCGCGTTCACCGGCTGGGCCGTCACCGCGCGCTTCAACGACACCGGCTCGCTCACCAGCCGCGCGTTCTGCACCGCAGCCCCGTAGCTCGGACCAGGAGGGCGCCCGTGCGGGGCGCCCTCCACGGCTCTCACCGCCGTCGACGACGCGAGCCCCGCCGGCGTAGCGGCCGACCAAGCGGCGCGCGCGTGGGACACTTCACTCCATGGAGCAGGTGACACCGGCGCAGCGACAGCACCTCGCGAACGGGCTTGCCCTGCTCATCCCCGCGCTCCTCTTCGGGTTCCTCGTCTCGGCGCAGTGGCAGACCCAGCTGGAGCGCAGCCAGCTCGCCGTCCGCTACAACGCACCGCTCACCGAGGCCGCGCGGTCGCTCCAGGACGAGCAGAACGCGCTCAAGGCGCAGCTCGCCGACCTGCGCAAGCAGCTCGACACGATCCAGGCGAACGCCTCGACCCAGACGGACGCGACGCGCAGCCTCCAGGCGCGCATCGACGACCTGAAGGCGCGCGCCGGGCTGACCCCCGTCACCGGCGACGGCGTCGTCATCGCGCTCGACGACGCGAAGCAGCCGACGGTGAATCCGAAGGACCTCGACAAGTCCATCTGTCATGCGACGGACCTCACCGACATCGTGAACACGGCATGGCGCGGCGGCGCGCAGGCCGTCGCGATCAACGACGAGCGCATCGTCGGGACCTCGAGCGTGTACTGCGTGGGCTCGACGATCATGGTGAACGGCACGCTCATGTCGCCACCTTTCCAGATCGTCGCCATCGGGAGGCAGGACCAGCTCCTGGGCGCCTTCGAGGATCCCGCGCAGCTCCGAGACATCAAGCAGCGCAGCGAGGTGCACGGTCTGGGCTTCCGGGTCTCGCGCGCCTCGCAGCTCCGCGCGCCGGCCTACAGCGGCGCGCTGAACGTCCGGGCCGCGCAGCCCAAATAGCTCATGCGGACCAGCGGCGGAAGCATCGCGGTCGCGGCGGTCGCGCTCCTGCTCGGCGTGCTCGCGGTGTCGCAGTTCCGTTCACAGGACGTGTACTCGCGCAGCCTGCAGCTCGAGACGCCCGCGTCCCTGACCACGCTCATCGCGAGCCTCGCCGACCGGAACAGCGCGCTCCGCGACGAGATCTTCGACCTTCGCGTACGCGTGACGGCGGCAAGTGGCTCGGTGTCGACGGGACAGTTCTCGCTCACGGAAGGCGAGCGGCAGCTGAGCCAGCTGCGGGTCTTCGCCGCGCAGGACGCGCTGGTCGGGCAGGGGATCTCGATCGCGATCGATGGGCCCTTCGACGAGAAGGCGATGTCCGATCTCGTGAACGAGCTGCGCAACGCCGGCGCCGAGGGCATCGCGATCAACGACCGCCGCGTAGGCCCGCGGTCGTGGTTCGCGCCGTCGACGCAGGGCGCGATCTCGCTCGACGGGACCCGTCTCGCGGGACCGTGGACCGTGCGCGCCATCGGCCCGTCCGATGTCGTGTTCGTCGCCATCACGCGGACCGGGGGGATCGTCGGGCAGTTCGAGCTCATCTATCGCAGCACGCGATTCAGGGTCGTGAAGGAGATCGCGCTCGACCTGCCGCCGTTACGTTGACCATAGACTGCCCGCCGATGAAGGCGCGGCCACCGGTACCGCTCTATCTCGATGACGTCGTCGTGCTCCGCAAGGCGCATCCCTGCGGCGGCGATTCGTGGCGCATCGTGCGGCTCGGTGCGGACATCGGCCTTCGCTGCCAGACCTGCGGCCACCGCGTGCTGATCGCGCGCGCTGCCGTGGAACGCGATATCAAGCGGTTCGTCGAGCGCGGACCGCTCGCGCCGGCCGAGTGAGCGGGGTGGCCGAAGAGCTCGAGCAGGCGGCCCAGCGCGGTCTCTTCCGCAATCGGGCCTTCCTCGCCATCTGGTCCGCGCAGATCCTCTCGCAGGTCGCGGCGAACGCGATCACGTTCGCCCTCATCGTCCTCGTCGCGGAGCTGACGAAGTCGAACACGTCGTCGTCGTTCCTTATCCTCTTCGCGATCATCCCTGCCGTCCTGTTCGGGATCTTCGCGGGCGTGCTCGTCGACCGGAGCGACCGCAAGAAGGTCCTCGTCATCACGAACGCGCTGCGCGCGGCGGCGGTGCTGCCGCTCCTCCTCCTCGGGGAGAGCGTGCTCACCGCGTACATCGTGAACTTCCTCGTCGCGGCGATCACGACGTTCTTCGTGCCCGCGGAGTCGGCGACCCTGCCGAACATCGTCCGCAAGCGTGACCTCATGCTCGCGAACTCGCTGTTCACGTTCACCTTCAACGGCGCCTTCCTGCTCGGGTTCATCCTCCTCGCGCCCGTTGTCATCCGCGTCGCCGGCTACGAGGCCCTCTTCCTGCTCATCGCGGCGATGTTCGTCGCGGCCGCCGCGCTCTGCCTGACGCTCCCCGACACACCCCGGCCGGCCAAGAGGATCGGCATGGAGGTCGCCGGGGCGGCGGTCGCCGAGACGCGCGCGAGCATGAGCGAGGCGCTGCACTACCTGCGCAAGGCGCCCCTCGTGGCGTGGTGTCTCGTGTACGTGGCGCTCACGTACACGCTCGTCGCCGTGGCGGGGGCCCTCGCGCCCGGCTTCGTCCGTGAGGTCCTCGGTACGGACGAGCGGAACGTGATCATCATCGTCGCGCCCGCCGGCATCGGCGTCGTCGCCGGGATCGGGCTGCTGAACCTCGTTCGCAAGTGGGTCGGCTACCCGCACGCGATCGGGCTCGGCCTCGGGCTCGCGGCCGTCGCGCTCGTCGGCCTCGCCGGCGCGCGTCCGGTGGCCGGCGTGTTCCGGCGCGCGGCGTCGTCGGCCGAGCTCGGCGAGGCCTTCCCGTTCTTCGTCATCACGGTCGGCGCGATCGCGTTCGCCTTCGGGATCTCCTACGCGTTCATCACGGTCCCGGCGATGACGCTCATCCAGGAGCAGCTCCACGACGAGATCCGCGGCCGCATCTTCGGCGTGCTGAACGTCCTCGTCTCCGTCTTCAGCTTCCTCCCGCTTGTCATCGTCGGCCCTATCGCGGACGTCTGGGGCGTCGCGCCCGTCTTTGTGGGCTTCGCGATCATCGTCGCGGCTGCCTGGTACTTCGGCCGGCACGAACGGAAGTCGCTGGAGTCCGTCACGGCGTAGCGCACCGTCCCGAATGTGACCCGCGATGCGGTGCGTCGCGCGTACAATTCATCGCACGTGAGGTCATCTCCACGCCGCACGTTCACCCACTACCTCGGTCGTCACGGCACCCGCCTCCTCCTCGGCGCCTTCGGCATGACGGTCGCGGCCGTGCTCGCCGTCGTCCCGCCGCGGTTCATCGGGCAGATCGTCGACGCGCTCAACGTGGGAACGGAGCTCGGCGCCGTCATCGTCCTGGCGCTCGGCAGCGTGGCGTTCGCCGCCGCCGAAGCGGTCACGCGCGGCTTCTCGCGCTTCCAGATCATCAACGCCTCGCGCCTGCTCGAGTACGAGATCCGGAACGACCTCCTCTCGCACCTCCAGACCATGCACCTCGGCTACTTCCAGCACCAGCGCATCGGCGACCTCATGGCGCGCCTCACGAACGACCTTACCGCGGTGCGGCAGATGTACGGCTTCGGGATCGTCATGACCGCGAGCACCGTGATGCTGCTCGTCTTCACGATCATCTCGATGGTCGGGGTCAGCCTGAAGCTGACGATCCTCACGCTGCTGCTCATGCCCGTGGCGTCGGGGACCTTCTGGGTCGTCGGCCGCAAGGTCCACTACAAGTTCCAGGAGCTCCAGGCGCAGTTCGGCGAGATGTCGACGAAGGCGCAGGAGAACTTCTCCGGCATCCGCGTCGTGAAGGCCTTCTCGCAGGAGGAGTCGGAGATCGACTCGTTCGCGGCCGTGAATGCCGAGTACGTGAGGCGCGCGGTGGATCTTGCGAAGCTGAACGGCCTCATCTGGCCCGCGATGGCGTTCATCATGGGCATCGCGATCCTCGCGACGCTCTACGTCGGCGGCCGCGACGCGATCGAGGGCACGCTCACCATCGGCCAGCTCGTGCAGTTCATCGCGTACCAGTACCTCATCTCGTGGCCGATGATCGCCTTCGGCGAGATCACGAACATCTTCCAGCAGGGCTGGGCGTCGCTCGTGCGCCTGCAGGAGATCTTCGACGCGCGCCCGGCCATCGTCGACCCCCGGGACCCGGTCGACGCGCCGATACGGGGCGAGGTCGAGCTTCGCGGGGTGTCCTTCGCGTACGGGCAGAACATCGTCCTGCGCGACATCTCGTTCAGGGTCCCGGCCGGCGGCTCGCTCGCGATCGTCGGCGCCACCGGATCCGGCAAGTCGACGCTGGTGAACCTCATCCCGCGGCTCTTCGACCCGCAGCAGGGCGACGTCTTCATCGACGGCGTCGACGTGAAGCGGTACCCGCTCGAGAAGCTGCGACGCGCTGTCGGCTACGTGCCGCAGGAGACCTTCCTCTTCTCCGTGCCGCTGCGCGAGAACGTCGGCTTCGGTGCGGAGAAGACGCTCACCGACGCGCAGCTGCAGTGGGCGGGCGACGTCTCGCAGCTGAACAAGGACGTCGAGGACTTCCCGGCCCGCTTCGACACGATGATCGGCGAGCGGGGCGTGACGCTCTCGGGCGGCCAGAAGCAGCGCACCGCGATCGCGCGCGCGGTCGCGAAAGACCCCCGCATCCTCATCCTCGACGACGCGCTCTCCGCGGTCGACACCTACACCGAGGCCGAGATCCTCCGGCGGCTGCGTGGCGTCATGCGCGAGCGCACGAGCATCGTCGTCGCGCACCGCATCTCCACGGTGAAGGACGCCGACGAGATCCTCGTCCTCGAGGGCGGCTCGATCGTCGAGCGCGGCTCGCACAGCGCGCTCCTGCAGCTGAACGGGCGCTACGCGCAGATGTACCGCCGCCAGCTCCTCGAGGAGGAGCTCGAGGTGGACGTCGAGCAGGACGAGCACGAGAAGCGCATCCGCGCCGAGCAGGCAGACGACCGCCCGGCGAGCGCGCCGCGCATCCCCGCCGAGCGGCTCGGCCTCGAGGAGTAGGCGTGACGCACGGTGGTGGCGGCGGCGGCTTCGTCCACGACGACGAGATCCTCGGCAAGGCCTACGACGCGAAGCTGACGCGCCGGCTCATCTCGTACCTCGGGCCGTACAAGCCCGAGGTCGCGCTCGCGATCGTGCTCCTCTTCCTCATGTCCGCGACGCAGATCCTCCCGCCGGTCCTCGCGAAGTTCATCATCGACAGCGCGATCGCTCCCGCGGTGAGCGGCGAGATCGCGCAGGACGAGGGCTTCGCGCGCCTTGCCCTGCTCGGCGTCGCCTACATCGCGGTGCTCGCGGCCGCCTCGGGCTTCCGGTTCTGGCAGAGCGTGCTCACCACGAGCATCGGCCAGCGCGCGATGTACGACCTGCGGCTGCAGCTCTTCCGGCACCTGCAGTTCCTGTCGCTCTCGTTCTTCGACCGCAACCCGGTCGGGCGCCTCATGACGCGCATCACGAACGACATCGACGCTCTCACCGAGATGGTGAGCCGCGGCGTCGTCTCGATCTTCGGCGACCTCTTCACGCTCGTCGCGGTCATGGTCGTCATGCTCCTGCTCGACTGGCGGCTGGCGCTCCTCACGTTCCTCATCATCCCGGTCCTCATCGGGATCACCGGGTTCTTCCGCGGCATGATGCGCGACTCGTTCCGCGCGATCCGCATCCGGCTCGCGCGCGTGAACGCCTACCTGAACGAAACGCTCTCGGGGATGTCGATCATCCAGCTCTTCACGCGCGAGCGCCCGACCTTCGCGCAGTTCGACGGCCTGAACGCGGACCTCTACCAGGCGAACCGGGGGGCGGTGCGCGCGATGAGCACGTTCCAGCCGGCGATCATGTTCACGCGCGCCTCGACGTCCGCGATGCTCTTCGTCGCCGGCGGCTACTGGATCATCCAGGGCGAGCTCACCATCGGGACGCTCCTCGCGTTCTGGCAGCTCCTCGAGCAGTTCTTCCGGCCGATCCTCGACCTCGCCGAGCGCTACAACATCCTGCAGGCGGCGATGGCGTCGTCGGAGCGCGTCTTCACGCTCCTGGACACGAAGGCGACCGTCGTCGACCCGCCGCGCCCCGTCGAGCTCGACCACGTGCGCGGCGAGGTCCGTTTCGACAACGTCTCGTTCGCGTACAACGAGGGCGACTGGGTCCTCCGCGACGTCGACTTCACGATCGCCGCCGGCGAGAGCGTGGCGATCGTGGGCGCGACCGGAGCGGGGAAGACCTCGATCATCAGCCTCATCTCGCGCTTCTACGACGTGCAGCGCGGACGGATCCTCCTCGACGGGGTCGACCTGCGCGGCATGCGCCAGCGGGACGTCCGCAAGCATGTCGGCGTCGTGCTCCAGGACCCCTTCATCTTCGCGGGCACCGTCGCGTCGAACATCCGCCTCAACGACGCGACGATCACGGACGAGCAGGTGCGCTGGGCCGCCGAGTTCGTGAACGCGGACAAGTTCATCGCCCGGCTGCCGAACGGCTACGACACCGTCGTCACCGAGCGGGGCTCGACCCTTTCCGTCGGTCAGAAGCAGCTCCTCGCGTTCGCGCGGGCGATCGCGTTCAACCCCGAGATCATGCTCGTGCTCGATGAGGCGACCTCGTCGGTGGACACGGAGACCGAGCGGCTCATCCAGGACGCCCTTGCGAAGCTCATGCGCGGCCGCACGTCGATCGTGATCGCCCATCGCCTCTCGACGATCCAGAACGTCGACCGCATCCTCGTGCTGCACAAGGGCCGTCTCGTCGAGGCGGGCTCCCACCGCGACCTGCTCTCGCAGCGCGGCGTCTACCATCGCCTCTACGAGCTGCAGTACCGAGCACACGAGACGGCCCAGGCCTAGCCCGCGCCGCTTCGGCGCGCTCCTGCTCGCGCTCCTCCTGCTGGCCGGCGCGTGCGCGCAGGGGCAGCCGTCGCCGAGCCAGGCCCCCGGCCGTACGGCCGCCCCCCTCGCCGCCGACAAGATCCAGCTCCTGCACACGAACGACATCCACGGGAAGCTCGAGCCGACGATCGTCACCGCCGGATCGTCCAGCTTCGAGCAGGGCGGCCTCGCCTGGCTCTCGGGCTGGGTCGCGCAGAGCCGCTCCCGCGCGCCGGACCGGACCCTGCTCCTCGACGCGGGCGACGCGTGGCAGGGGACCTTCACCTCGAACGCGAACAAGGGCGAGGCCGTCGTAAGGGCGATGAACGTCATGCGCTACGACGCGCAGGCGCTGGGCAACCACGACTTCGACTGGGGTCAGGAGGTCCTGCAGCAGCGGGCGAAAGAGGCGACGTTCCCGTTCCTCGCCGCGAACCTCATCGAGACCGCGACGGGGAAGCTGCCCGCCTACGTGCAGCCTTGGGTGGTCAAGGACGCCGGCCTTGCGAGGGTGGGGATCATCGGCGTCACGAACCCGCGCTCGGCGTCCATCGTGAAGGCCTCGAGCATCTCGGGATGGACCTTCCTGCCGGCGATCGATGCCGTGCGCCGGTACATCGCGGAGGTCCGCGCGCAGGCGGACATCATCGTCGTCCTATCGCACGCTGGCGTGGACGAGGACAGCGAGCTCGCGCAGGCCGTGCCCGACATCGACGTCATCGTCGGTGGCCATACCCATCTCCCGCTCCGCACCGCGCGCACGATCGGCAAGACGCGCATCTACCAGACCGGCGCGTACACCGAGAACCTCGGGCGCATCGAGATCACGATCGATCGCGTGACGCGCAGACCGACGGCGATCGCCGGCGTCGACGTGCTCATCCCGGTCACCTCGGGGACGGTCCGTCCCGATCCGGAGGTCGCCGCCCTCGTCGCGCAGCGTCGCGCCGAAGGGCTCGCCGTCACATCGCGCGTCGTCGGCTCCACCGCCGTGCCGCTCGAGGGCGTTCGAGGGACCGAGGTGCCGATCGGCAACCTCATCGCCGACGCCCTCCTCGACTACGGGCGAAAGCAGGGCTGGCAGTCGGACGTCGCGTTCTACAACCAGGCCGGCGTCCGCGCGTCGCTCCCGGCCGGGGACATCACGTTCGGCGCGCTCTACCAGGTGCTGCCGTTCGCGAACACGATCGTGCAGGTCGATCTCACGGGTACTCAGCTGAAGGAGGTCCTCGAGGGTGCGGCTGGCGCAGCCGGGCGTCTGCACATCGCCGGTGGCGCGTTCGTCTACCGCTTCTCCGATCCGCCGCTGCAGCGCGTGCTGAGCGCGACCGTCGGCGGCGCGCCGCTCGACCCGGCGCGCATCTACCGCGTCGTCACGATCGACTACCTCTACACCGGCGGCGACGGCCACACCGGCTTCAAGAACGGGATCAACGTGAAGGTCGGCGACGTCGAGGTCGACGCGGTCGCCGCGTACATCGCCGCGAACTCACCGGTGCACCCGAAGCTCGAAGGCAGGATCGTCCAGCAATAGCTGCTCTCCTCGAGCTCGCGGAGGCCGCCGCCCGGGCCGCCGGCGAGATCCTGCTCACGCGCTGGGAGAAGCCGCCGCTCGGCCTGTCCACGAAGTCGAGCGCGACCGACCCCGCCTCCGACGCGGACCGCGCGGCCGAGGTCGCGATCATCCGGCTCATCCACGACAGCCGGCCCGACGACGCGATCGTCGCCGAGGAAGGCGGCCATAGTGCGGGGACGAGCGGCGTCCGCTGGCTCATCGACCCGCTCGACGGCACGGTGAACTACCTCTACGGCGCGCCGCACTGGTCCGTGAGCATCTGCGCGCTCGAAGGGCGCGACGCGCTCGCCGCGGTGGTGTTCGATCCCGTGCGCAACGAGCTCTTCGCGGCGGAGGCAGGGAAGGGCGGCCGGGTCGGCGATCAGCGCCTTGCCGTCACGGCGGAGACCGACCTGTCGCGCGTCCTCCTCGCCACCGGCTTCTCGTACGTTGCCGACGAACGCGGGGCCCAGGCGCGCCAGCAGGCCGCGCTCATCGCGCGCATCCGGGACCTCCGCCGGAGCGGCTCGGCCGCCCTCGATCTCGCCTACGTTGCTGCCGGGCGTGTCGACGCGTACATGGAGACGTATGCGAACCCGTGGGACTGGGCAGCAGGGTCGCTGCTCGTGCGCGAGGCCGGCGGGCGGGTGAGCGACGTGCCCGGCGTGCGCAGGGGTGTGGACGGGATCCTCGCGAGCGGGCCTGGCGTGCACGACGCGCTGCTCGCGCTCGCGCATGCAAAGGCCTAAGAACTCTCTAAACTGAGGTCGATGACGATCGACGAGAAGGTCGAAGCGCGGCCGATCGATTTCGAGCATGACGTCATCCAGAAGCGTCCGACGACCGGCCAGGCGGGCCTGGGGACGCCGGCGGACCCGCGGCCGACGCAGGGCATCCTCGCCAGCGACGACAACATCGTCTTCACCACCGTCCAGAACCTCGTGAACTGGGCGCGCTCGCGCAGCCCCTGGCCGCTCGGGTACGGGCTTGCCTGCTGCGCCATCGAGATGATGGCCTCCGCGATGTCGCACCACGACCTCGCGCGCTTCGGCGCCGAGGTGTTCCGCTCGAGCCCGCGGCAGGCGGACGTGATGATCGTCGCGGGCACCGTCACCCACAAGATGGCGCCGCGACTCCGCCGTCTGTACGAGCAGATGCCGGAGCCGAAGTGGGTCATCGCCATGGGCAACTGCGCGTCGAGCGGTGGCGAGTTCTGGGACTCCTACGCGACGCTCCAGGGCGTCGACACGGTCGTGCCCGTGGACGTCTACGTCCCCGGGTGCCCGCCGCGCCCCGAGGCGCTCACCGAGGGAGTGCTGCGCCTCCGGGAGAAGATCGCCAAGGGTGGCTAGCGCGACCGAGACCGAGGTGCTGAAGGGCACGGACATCGAGCTCCCGACCGTCGTCGAGGATGGGCTCGAGACCGAGGAGCTCATCCTCAACATGGGCCCGCAGCATCCGTCCACGCACGGCGTGCTGCGACTGGTCCTGAAGCTCTCCGGGGAGAAGGTCGTCGAGTGCATCCCGGTGATGGGCTACCTGCACCGCGGCCTCGAGAAGATCTTCGAGTGGCGCACGTACCACCAGGGCATCCGCTACGCCGACCAGGCCGACTACGTGTCGAACATGCTGAACGAGCACGCGTACGCCGGCGCGATGGAGGCGATCGGCGGCATCGAGGTGCCGCGCCGCGCGGAGTACCTGCGCGTCATCGTCGACGAGCTCTCGCGCTGCGCGTCGCACCTCGTGTGGCTCGGCACGTACGGGCTGGACGTCGGCGCGACGACGCCGGTGCTGTGGTGCTTCCGCGACCGCGAGGAGATCCTCGACATGTTCGAGGAGATCTGCGGCTCGCGGATGAACTTCAACTACTACCGTCCCGGCGGCCTCCTGTACGACTTCCCGCCCGGCCTGCTCGGCAAGCTCTCGCGCTTCCTCGACCGCTACGAGAAGCACATCGAGGAGGACTACGTCACGGTCCTCGACCAGAACGAGATCTTCCTCGAGCGCACCATGGGGGTCGGCGTCATCCCCCCGGACGTCGCGAAGGCGTACGGCGTCACCGGCCCGATGCTCCGTGGCTCCGGCGTGGACTGGGACCTGCGGCGCGACCGCCCGTACTCCATCTATCACGAGCTCACGACCGTGAAGCCGGTCGTCGCGACGGAAGGCGACGCGTACGCGCGCTACCGCGTCCGGCTTGGCGAGATGCGCCTCGCGATCCAGATCGTCCGCGAGTGCATCGACCGGCTGCCGGGCGGGCCCGTGCGCGCGCGCCTCGGCCACGTCTGGAAGTGCCCGCCCGGGGAGGCCTACTACACGGTCGAGGGCGCGAAGGGCGAGGTCGGCGTGTACATGATCAGCGACGGCCGCTCGCCGAACCCCTTCCGCGCAAAGTACCGCGGCCCGTCGTTCGTGAACCTCCAGATCCTCCCGTGGCTGCTGCGCGGCCGCCTCGTCGGCGACGTCGTCGCGATACTCGGCTCCATCGACATCGTGCTCGGGGACGTGGACAGGTGAAAGGCATCGTCAGCGGCATGCTGCGGACGCTCGAGCACATCGTCCGCCCGCGCTCCGTGACGAGGAAGTACCCGTACGAGAAGCGCGAGCTGCCCGAGCGCTCGCGCGGCCTCATCGCGCTCCTCCTGGAGCCGGAGACGAGCATCTTCAAGTGCGAGTCCTGCCTCATGTGCGAGAAGGCCTGCCCGCCCCGCGCGATCTCCATCTCGTACCGCTTCCGCCACGGCTTCCGGAAGCGGCCGATGATGGCGCCGCGCGCCTCCTATTACCGCATCCGGATGATCGCCGCGGCGCCGTACGGGCCGCGCCGGCCGATGTCGACCGCGGTCACGACGATCCCGGCTGAGGAGGAGCGCTCGCTCGACCTCGCCGCGGCGCGGCGGATCATCGCCGAGACGCCGAAGGGCCCCGATCGCCTCACGCAGATGCTCTACAGGATCCACGAGGCGTACGGCTACCTCCCGTGGACCGTCGCGGAACTGCTCATGGCCGACACCCCGCGGACGATGACCGACATCTACACGGCCGCGTCGCTGCTGCCGAACTTCCGCGGCGCGCCCCCAGGGAAGGGGACCGCGGTCCCGCGAGGCGGGCGCAAGTACACGGGCAACCTCGGCATCGCCGGGACGTGGCCGGAGGTGACGCCGCCGCCGGCCCACGACACGCTGCGCGAGGGCGAGGCGCATCACCCGACGGAGCCCGCGTATGCCCGCTAGCACGGCGACGCTCCTGTCGGGGGCGCGGGTCCCCGCGACGAACGGCGAGGTGGGGCCGCAGGAGATCATCGACCGCGTCGAGCGGTCCGGCCTGCGCGGCCGCGGCGGCGGCGGCTTCCCGCTCGCGCGCAAGCTCGCGTCCGCGCGCGCGAACGCCGCGGGCGGGGACGCCTTCGCGATCGCGAACGCCTACGACGCCGACCCTGACAGCCCGCTGTCGCGGACGCTGCTCGAGCGCAACCCGGAGGCCGTGCTCGCGGGCCTGGCGCTCGCGGCAAAGGCCATCGGGGCGCGCCGCGCCTTCCTCTACCTGCGTCCCGACGCGCCTGCCGAGCCGTCGTGGAGCTCGCAGCGCGAGGGCCTCTCCATCGAGGTGGTGCGCGGCCCCGGCGGCTTCATGGGCGGCGAGGAGACGGCGCTCCTCGCGGTCCTCGAGTCGAAGCGCGCGATGGCCCGCCAGCGCCCGCCGTACCCGGCCGCGCAGGGGCTGGCCCTGCGGCCGACGCTCGTTGCGAGCGCCGAGACGCTCGCGTGGCTGCCGTACGTCGTCGGGAGCGGCGCGCAGCCGCGCACGAAGCTCGTCTCCGTGACCGGCGCGGTCCGCGACCCGCAGGTCCTCGAGGTCGAGCTCGGCGCCACGCTGCAGGACATCCTCGGCCGCGCCGGAGGCGTCATCGGCGAGCTGAAGGCGGTCCACGTCGGCGGTCCGACGGGCGGGCTCCTCACGAAGGAGCAGCTCGGCACGCGGCTCGACTTCGACCCGCTGCGCGAGGCGGGCACGCACATGGGGTCCGCGCAGATCCGCGTCCTCGGCGACGGCGTGTGCATCGTCGCGGAGGCCGGCCGCCTCTTCGCCTACCTCGCGAAGGAGACCTGCGGCATCTGCGTCCCGTGCCGCGTCGGCACGAAGCGCGTGCAGGGGATCCTCGAGGGCATCAGCTCCGGCCTCGGCCGCACCGACGACCTGCCGTGGCTCGGTGAGCTCGGCGACCACCTGAACGAGTTCTCGCTCTGCGGGTTCGGGATCACCTCGGCGTCGATCCTCCGCACGAGCCTGCGCTCCTTCGCCGCGGACTACGAGGCGCACCTGGGCGGCCGCTGCCCGACGGGCACGTGCGCGCCGACGCGGTCGCGCCGGTACGAGATGATGGCCCAGCCATGAGCCTGAGCAGGGAGCGCGAGCGATGAGCTTGCTCGAGCGCTACGTCCAGCCGAGCGAGGCGCAGATCCCCACCGTGTCGCACCACGGCGAGATCCCCTCGGGCCAGCCGACGACGACGATCGTCATCGACGGTCAGGAGGTCGTCGCCGTCGTCGGCGAGACGATCCTGCGCGCGGCGCAGCGCGCGGGCATGAACGTGCCGACGCTCTGCGACGACGAGAAGCTGGCCCCCGCTGCCGCGTGCCGCATGTGCCTCGTCGACATCGAGGGCATGGACCGGCCGATGCCGTCGTGCCACATCGCGGTCGAGCCGGGCATGAAGGTGACCGCGAAGAGCGACGGCCTCTTCCAGATGCGGCGCCAGAACCTCGAGTACATCCTCTCGGACCACAACGCGTACTGCATGCCGCCGTGCCAGATCGGCTGCCCGACGCACATCGACATCCCGGGGTACCTCGACCTCATGTCGAAGGGGCAGCACGTCGAAGCGGCGCGCCTCGTGAAGGAGGTGCTGCCGTTCCCGTACGCGCTCGGGCTCGTCTGCCCGGCGCCGTGCCAGGAGGTCTGCCGCCGCGGCCTCGTCGAGGAGGAGATCGCGATCCGGCAGTGCCACGGCTACACCGGCGAGCTCGCGCTCGAGATGGAGGAGGCGCCGACGCCGTTCCCGAAGAAGACCGCGACCGGCAAGCGCGTCGCCGTCGTCGGGGCGGGACCCGCGGGCATGACCGCCGCGTACTACCTCGCGCTCGACGGCCATGCCGTCACGGTGTTCGACCGGCTGCAGAAGCAGGGCGGGATGCTCCGTTACGGCATCCCGGAGTACCGCCTGCCGAAGGTGAAGCTCGACAAGGAGCTGAACTCGGTCTGGCAGCTCGGCGCGGAGTTCAAGGGCGGCAAGGAGCTCGGCAAGGACTTCACCGTCGAGTCGCTCCTCGCCGAGGGCTACGACGCGGTGTTCCTCGGCATCGGCGCCGATGTGTCGAACGAGATGCGCGTGCCGGGCGAGGACCTCCCCGGCGTGCTCCCCGCGGTGAAGTACCTGCGCGACAACGCGTCGGGCATCCCCGTCCCGGTCGGCCAGGGCACGCGCGTCATCGTCCTCGGCGGCGGGTTCACGGCGTTCGACTGCGCGCGCACCTCACGCCGCCTCGGCGCCGAGGTCACGATCGCCTACCGCCGCTCGCGCAAGGAGATGGGCGCCCACTACACCGAGGTCGACGATGCGGAGCACGAGGGCATCAAGCTCGAGTTCTTCGTCGCGCCGGTCCGTGTCGTCGAGAAGAACGGCCGGACCGCGGGCGTCGAGTTCCAGCGCATGGAGCTCGCCGAGCCCGACGCCTCGGGACGGCGCCGCCCTGTCGCGATCAAGGGCTCCGAGTTCGTCATGGAGTGCGACGTCGCGATCGCCGCGTTCGGCCAGACCCCCGACGTCGAGTTCCTCGAGCGGGAGCAGGGGATCCGGAAGACCCGCCGCGACACCATCGTGACGAACGCGGCGTTCATGACCGACCGGCCGGGCGTCTTCGCCGGCGGCGACGCGGTCATCGGCGCCTCGACGGTCATCCAGTGCGTCGGCCAGTCGAAGCTCGCGGCGAAGGCGATCACCCGCTACCTCGAGGGCGCCGACATGGCCGCGGTCGCGAACGAGATCGCCGCTGAGGAGCAGGTCCCCGAGCTCATCGACATCGTCCCGTACAAGCCCGAGGAGCCGCAGGTCCGCATGCCGTTCCTGCCGTTCGAGGACCGCGCGAAGAGCTTCGCGCTCATCGAGCTCGGCTACGACAAGAGCGGGGCGGAGAAGGAGGCTGCGCGCTGCCTCCAGTGCGTGTGCCCCGACGTGGGACGCTGCCACCTCCAGCGGCTGTCGCTCGAGCACGGGCTCACGAACAACCGCTTCCACCGTGCCGAGCCGGTCGACTACCACGACTACGAGTACGACTTCTCGCACGACTTCATCCTTCGCGACCTGAACAAGTGCATCAACTGCACGCAGTGCGTGCGGATCTGCCGCGACGTCATCGGCGCCAACTGCTACGGGCTCATGGGCGGCGGCTACGACTCGATCGTGACGACGCCCTGGAACGTCTCGCTCTCGTACACCGACTGCGTGTCGTGCGGCGCGTGCGCCGAGACCTGTCCGACGGGCGCGCTCATGATGCGCGAGCGCGATCTCCAGACCTACGAGCTCGACGTCGTGCGCTGCATCTACTGCGGCGACTGCGTCGAGGTCTGCCCGCACGGCGCGCTCGGCGAGACGCCGAACTTCGAGCTCTCGACCTACCAGCGCTTCGGCGTCACGGTCCTCGCGAAGGAGGAGCTCGCAGCCGCGCGCACCTGGAAGCCCTCCGAGCACATCCCGACCAACGAGGAGACCCACCGCTCACCGGTGCGTCCGCCTGAGGTCCGCCCGCCCGGCCCGCCGCGCTGGGGTGCCTGAGCTCCGCGACGCACTGATCGCGCGCATCCGCGCGCGGGGCGCCATCACCTTCGCCGACTACATGGACGCCGCGCTGTACGACCCGCAGCACGGCTATTACTCGACGCGCGCGCGCATCGGCTTCGACGGCGACTACCTCACCGCCTCGGACCTCGGACCGGTCTTCGGCCGGCTGCTCGCGCGCGCGGCGGAGGAGCTCTGGCGCGCGCTCGGCAAGCCGGCATCGTGGGACCTCGTCGAGGCCGGCGCGGGGCGGGGGACGACGCTCCGCGACCTCCTCGCCGCCCTCCAATTCGCGAACGCGACCGCGGCCCGCGCCGCGAAGCCCGCGATCATCGAGGTCTCCCCGCACCTGCGCGAGCAGCAGGCGCGCGCGCTCGCGGGCGCGGACCTCCGCTGGGCGTCCTCGCCGCGCGCGCTCGCCCCGATCCAGGGCGTCGTGTACGCGAACGAGGTGCTCGACGCGTTCCCGGTCCACGTCCTCGTCCGCACCCCGGACGGCGTGAAGGAGGCGCACGTCGACGAGAAGGACGGGCGGCTCGTCGAGGTGCTGCGCAACCCGAGCACGCAGGACCTGCGCTGGCGGATGCCGGAGTCGCTCCCCGTCGGCTCGCGCTGGGAGGTGAGCCCCGCGGCGGAGGGCTGGGTCGCGGCGCTCGGGTCCGCGCTGCAGAGCGGGTACCTCCTCTTCATCGACTACGGCGACGAGGAGGGTGGCCTCCTCGGCCGCGAGGGCGCGGGAACGGTGCGCGGCTTCGCGCGGCACCGGCTGCTCGAAGACCCCTTCGCCGATCCGGGCGCGCACGACCTCACCGCGACGGTGAACTTCACGGCGATCCGCCGGGCAGCCGAGGGCGCCGGCCTCCGGCTCGCGGGATCCGGGACGCAGCGCGACGTGCTCATCGCCCTCGGCGCGCGCGAGGCGACCGTGCGCCCCGGGACACCGATCGAGCAGCTGCGGGCCGCGAGCCGGCGCGCCGCGACGGACGCGCTGCTCGATCCGAACGGCTTCGGCGCCTTCCGCGTTGTCTGCTTCGCGAAGGACGCTCCGGCCGACCTGCGGTGGCTCTCCGTGTGACCGCCGGCACTGGTCAAGTCGCCTATCAAGCAGCACTGTACGAG
Source organism: Candidatus Limnocylindria bacterium (assembly GCA_036276035.1). Lineage (GTDB taxonomy): Bacteria > Chloroflexota > Limnocylindria > P2-11E > P2-11E > JACDAF01. The sequence continues at coordinate 16,637 of DASUCM010000127.1, forward strand.
GCGGTGGGACGCGAGCGGGCCGTTGACGTGCTCATCCTCGCCATGGCGTGGCTCGGCTACGTCGGGAGCGCGCTCTGGCTCGGGCCGGCCGTCGGCGCGGGCATCCTTGCCGCGGCCGTCGTGCCGGTCGCGCTCACCGGGCATCGCTTCGGCGTCATCGCCGGCGCGGCCGCCGGGGCGGTCGCGCTCGCCGTGAACGCGCTCCTGCTGACCGCCCTCGGCCGCGACGGGATGAGCGCGCTCATGCGCGAGGGCGGCGGACCCGGGACGCTGCTCATCATCGCCGCCGGTGCGGCGCTCGGATACGTGCACCGGCTGGACGAGCGGGCGCGACGGCTCGCGCGCACCCTGGACGAGCAGCAGGCGGAGCTGCGCGACGCGCACGCCGCGCTGCGCGGGCAGCTGGAGCGGCAGTCGGAGTACGTGAGCGCGATCGCGCGCGAGATCACGAACCCGCTCATCGGCATCCAGGTCGCGGCGAACGTCCTCGCGGGCCGCCAGCGGGGCGACCTGGATCCCGCAACGACCGCGGCGCGGATCGCCGACGAGGCCGGCCTCGCGCTCGAGCTCGTCAGGGGCATGAGCGCCGCCGCGAGCGCGGAGACGGGCCGGACGAAGCTGCGCAGCGACCCGGTCGACGTCGCGGCGCTCGCCCGTGATGTCGTGGAGGGCTTCGACCCGCGGGGTCACCCGGTGATGCTCGAAGCGCCGCCGACGCTTCGGACGCTGGCGGATCCCGACGCTGTCGCGACGATCCTGCGCCACCTGCTCGGCAACGCGGCGAAGTACTCGCCGCCCGCAGCGCCGATCCGCGTGAGGACCGTCGACGCGGGGGAGGCGATCCAGCTCTCGGTCCGGGATCACGGGCCTGGTGTGCCTGAGTCCGAGCGCGCGCAGCTCTTCCAGCGCTTCGCACGGCTCTCGACCGCCGGAGGGACGTCGGGCGCGGGCCTCGGCCTCTACATCTGCGAGGTCATCGCCCGTGAGCTCGGAGGCTCCATGCGCTTCCACGCGCCGCCTGGCGGTGGCGCGGAGTTCACGCTCCTGCTGCCGCGCGCGTAGCGCCTGGCCTCGCGCGGCCCGCGAGCGCAGCGTTCGCTCGCCCGGCTGGCATGACGCGTGCCTAGACTCAGGCCATGCGGGTGAGGGTCGGCTGCGAATTCGGCTGGGACACGGACGGTGCCGTGCCGACGGTCATGATCGTGCGCCCCCGCCCGGACATCGAGCCGAAGATCGTCTACGAGTCGCGCTGGCTCGGGCCGAACGTGCCGGTGCGGGAGTACACCGACGCCTTCGGCAACATCTGCTGGCGCTTCACGCTCCCGGGCGGCCCGCTCACCGTCCGCTACGACGCCGTGGTCGAGATGCCGCACGAGGCCGACCCGGTCGTGCCGGACGCGAGGATCCATCCGGTCGAGGAGCTTCCCGACGACGTGCTCGTCCACACGCTGCCAAGCCGGCTCGTCGAGTCGGACCTCATGGTCGAGCGCGCCTGGGACATGTTCGGCTCGACGCCGCAGACCTGGGCGCGCGTGCAGGCGATCTGCGACTTCGTCCACGAGCACATCACCTTCGGCTACGGGACGAGCAGCCCGACCCTCACCGCGGCGCAGGTCCTCGACACCGGCAAGGGCGTCTGCCGCGACTTCGCGCTCCTCGCGGTCGGACTGTGCCGCGCGATGAACATCCCCGCGCGCTACACGTTCGGCTACCTACCCGACATCGACGTGCCGGTCGAGGACGTCCCGATGGACTTCGCGAGCTGGTTCGAGGCCTACCTCGGCGGGCGCTGGTACACCTTCGACGCGCGCTTCAACGTCCCGCGCGTCGGCCGGATCGTCATCGGTCGCGGACGCGACGCCGTCGATGTCGCGCTCTCGACGTCCTACGGCCTCGCGCGCCTGCCGAAGTTCGTGGTCTGGGCGGACGAGATCACGGCCGAGCGGCCCGGCGGACCGCCACCCGAGGAAGACGCGGATGCCCTCGAGGAGGCGGCCCGCAGGCGTCCGTGACGGACTGGACGCGCGTCGAGCGCGCCGTCTACCGCGTCCGGCAGCACTACCGCTACACCTACAGCGGACCGGTGTGGGACCTGAAGCAGCGGCTCATCATGATCCCGCGCGACTCCTACCGCGACCAGCGGCTGCTCGCCTACGACCTCGACGTCCGCGGCACCGAAGGCGACCACTTCGTCACCTGGGAGCGCGACCAGTTCGGCAATCGCGTCGCGAAGGTGACCGCGAACCGCGTCCCGCAGGCGGTGGACTTCGAGGCGACCTTCCGCGTCGAGCGCGTCCGCGGGGACGGGCCGACGCTCGAGCCGGTGCCGTGGGAGGGGAAGGGGCCGCAGCTCTACCTCGACCCCACCGCATACACGCAGCCGGACGCGCGCATCGAGCGGGCGGCGCGCGGGATCGCCGATGAGACCCGGGACCGACACGTCCGCGCGCAGCTCGCGCACGAGTGGGCGACGCGCTCCATCCGCTACCAGTACGGCGTGACCGGCTACACGACCCCCGCCGCGATGGCGCTGCACCTCGGCCGCGGCGTCTGCCAGGACTACGCGCACATCCTCCTCTCGGTGCTGCGGCTCCTCGGCGTCCCGTGCCGCTACGTCTCGGGGCACCTGCTCGGCGAGGGGGCCCCGCACGCGTGGGTGGAGGCACTGCTGCCGTGCGAGGACGCGACGCAGGTCGAGGTCATCGCCTACGACCCGACCCACGGGCGGAGGACGCGCATGGACTACCTCACCGTCGCGGTCGGCCGCGACTTCGGCGACGTGTCGCCGACATCGGGAACGTTCAGCGGCCCCGCGCTCGGCAGGCTCGCCGCGACGAAGAAGGCGGAGATCGTGGAGCTGCGGGAAAGCCCGGCGGAGGCGGTCGCGTGAACCGCGCGATGACGACGCAGCAGCTCACCGCCTACGAGCTCGGCGGGTTCTGGGACGAGATGTTCGGGCCCGACGGCCACGTGCGGGAGCACTACGCGCCGCTCGCACAGCGGCTCGCCACGCTCTCGCCGCAGGACGTCGCCCGGCGCCAGCTCGCCGCCGAGCTGTCGTTCCAGGCGCGCGGCATCACCTTCGCCGTGAACCAGGATCCGAACGGGCTCGAGAAGATCATCCCGTTCGACCTCATCCCGCGCCTCATCACCCCCGAGGAGTGGCGCCGCATCGAGCGCGGCCTCGAGCAGCGCGTGCGCGCGCTGAACCTCTTCCTCCACGACGTCTACCACGACCAGAAGGTCCTCCGTTCGGGCCTCATCCCGCCGGAGCTCATCCTCGGTGCGAAGGGCTACCGGCGCGAGTTCCGCGGCGTCGAGGTGCCGCGCGGCGTGTACACGCACGTCGTCGGGAGCGACCTCGTGCGCGACGAGAGCGGCCGCTTCTTCGTGCTCGAGGACAACCTGCGGACGCCGTCCGGCGTCTCGTACGTCGTCGAGAACCGGCGCGTGCTGAAACGCGTCTGGCCGCAGATCTTCGCCGATTACGACATCCGCCCGGTCGAGGGCTACCCGCAGGACCTGCTCGACGTGCTCCGCGCCGTCGCGCAGCCGGTCGCGAACGAGCCGACCGTCGTGCTCCTCTCGCCCGGCGTGTACAACTCGGCGTTCTTCGAGCACGCCTTCCTCGCGAAGGCGATGGGCATCGAGATGGTCCAGGGCTCCGACCTCTTCGTGGACGACGCGACGGTCTTCATGCGCACGACGAGCGGCCGGCGGCGCGTCGACGTCATCTACCGGCGCATCGACGACGACTTCCTCGACCCGCTCGCGTTCCGGCCGGACTCGCTCCTCGGCGTGCCTGGGCTTCTCGCGACCTACCGCATGGGCCGCGTGTCGCTCGCGAACGCGATCGGGACCGGCGTCGCGGACGACAAGGCCATCTACGCGTACGTGCCGACGATCATCAAGTACTACCTCGGCGAGGACGAGATCCTCCCGAACGTGAAGACCTACGTCGCGCACGACCCCGTCGAGCGCGCGTACATCCTCGAGCACATCGGTGAGCTCGTGGTGAAGTCGGTGAACGAGAGCGGTGGCTACGGGATGCTCATCGGCCCGCACGCGCCCGCCGCGGACCGCGAGGAGTACCGCCGGCGGATCGAGGCCGACCCGCGCGGTTACATCGCGCAGCCGACGCTCGGGCTCTCGCGACATCCGTCGTGGAACGAGGACCACCTCGAGGGCCGCCACGTCGACCTCCGACCGTTCATCCTGTTCTCCGGTGACGAGGTCAGGGTCACGCCAGGAGGCCTCACGCGGGTCGCGCTACGCAAGGGCTCGCTCGTCGTGAACTCGTCGCAGGGCGGCGGCGCGAAGGACACCTGGGTGCTCGCCTGATGCTGTGCCGTGTCGCGGACGACCTGTACTGGATGTCGCGCTACGTCGAGCGGGCGATCGGCGTCTCGCGGCTCATCGACGTGACCCGCCACCTCGAGCTCGACGCCGGGGACGTCGACTTCTGGACGCCGCTCGTGCCCGAGGGCGTCGAGGTCACGGGGGAGATCCGCTTCTGGCTGACGAGCGACGAGACGAACCCGAACTCGCTCGTGACCTGCGTGCGCAACGCGCGTGCGCTCGCGCGCGGCGTGCGGGAGAGCATCTCGAGCGAGATGTGGGAGGAGCTGAACCAGCTCCACGTCTCGCTCACGCGACCGACCTCGACCCGTCAGGTCCGGGGCGACACGGGCGGCTTCCACCGCCTCGTGCGCGAGCGCCTGCAGCACTTCCAGGGCCTCGCCGACGCGACGCTCGCCCACGACGAGCAGTGGCACTTCATCGAGCTCGGGATGTACCTCGAGCGGGCGCACGGCATCGCGATGCTCCTGCGACGGCAGGGGCACCTGCTCACGAAGATCGAGGGCAGCGACACGGACCTCGTGAAGTGGCTCGCGGTCCTCCGGTCGGCGGGATGCGCGGAGGCGTACGCCCGGTTCTACGCGCTCCGCATCGAGCCCGCGCGCATCGTCGAGTTCCTCCTGCTGAACGCGACCTTCCCGCAGTCCGTCCGGTTCGCCCTCACGCGCGCGAGCGAGTCGCTCGCGGCGATCTCGGCGCTCCGCGAGGCGGCGGGCAACGACCCCGGGCCGGCGCCGCGCACGCTCGGCCGGGTGCGCTCGCTCGTGGAGCACAGCGCGGTCGACGAGATCTTCGAGAGCGGCTTCGAGGAGTTCCTCTCGACCGTCCAGTCGTCGATCGCGGCCGTGTCCGACGAGGTCACGAACACGTACCTGCGCGACCAGCCCCAGGCGGGCCGGCTCGTCGGTGTCGCGCGCGCCGCGATGCTCATGGCCGCGCAGCAGCAGCAGCAGGACCAGTAGCAGCAGTGAGGGTGACGCTCCGCCACACGACGCGGCTCGAGTACGACGGCGACGTCGTCGAGAGCGTCATGGACGCCCGGCTCGGACCGCGCAGCGACGAGGACCAGCGCTGGGGCCGCTTCGAGCTGCGGACCTCGCCTGTCGGCGCGGTGCGGCGCTATGCGGACGCGTTCGGGAACATCGCGCACCTCGTCAGCGTCGCCGCGCCTCACCGCTACCTCGAGGTCGTCACGATCGGGGAGGTCGAGACCCTCCTCGCCGACCCGTTCGCGCCACCGCGCTCGACGCCGACGCCGCTCGAGCCGGGCGAGCTCTCGGACTACCTCCTGCCGTCCGCGCTCGTGCCACACGATCCCGGCCTCGTGGCGCTCGCCGAGCCTCACCGGCCGTCCGCGGCAGAGGGAGCGTTCGAGGCGGCGAGCGCGCTCATGCACCTCGTCTACGGCGAGTTCACCTACAAGCCCGACGTCACGACCGTGTCGACGACCGTCGCCGACCTCCTCGCGACGCGGACCGGTGTCTGCCAGGACCTCGCGCACGTGCTCGTCGGTCTCTGCCGGGCCGCCGGGATCCCCGCGCGCTACGTGAGCGGCTACATCGTCACGGGCGCGCACGGCCCGAAGCGCGGCGCGGGCCACTCGCACGCCTGGGCCGAGGCCTGGACGCCGACGCACGGCTGGCGCGGCTTCGACCCGACGAACGACCTGCTCGCGAGCGAGCACCACGTGAAGATGGCGATCGGCCGCGACTACCGCGACGTGCCGCCGACCCAGGGGACATTCCGCGGCGCGGCCGAAGAGCGCCTCGCGGTCGAGGTGATCGCGCGCGCGGCATGAGTTGGTAGACTGTCGCTTCGCAGGGGTCTTAGCTCAGCTGGTTAGAGCGCGGCGTTGACATCGCCGAGGTCAGTGGTTCGAGCCCACTAGACCCCACTGATACGAAGAATCGCCAGAGCCCGATCAGGCTCGCCGACTACGAACGACTTCTCGACACTGATCAGTCTTTCAACCATCGCTCCACGCGATAGACCGTGCGATGGCCAATGGCCCCACCGGCCGGCCCAGCTTCGTACAGCACCGGTAGGCCCGTCTCGAGGTCGAAGACAACACGCTCCCCCGGCGAGGTATAGGTGACTCTGCCGTTCGCCACTTCCTTCTCCCAGCGGTAGCAACAGGCCATGCCTGGGCGGACCCAACGCGCCACGCCGTTGCAAAGGCCCGGGTCCGTGCTCGTTGCGTGGAACGCCCCGTCCACGTCGATCGAGCCGAAGGTGCCATCGCGGCACGCGACGCCTGCACCAGGGGTCATCGATCCGAGGTCATCGCTCGCCACCGTCAGCGTCCACTCATCGCGGCGCTGGTACGCGAGCCGCTGGACCGTGGCTCCACCGACGGTGCGTCCATCGGGGTAGCTCATCCGAACTGCGTCCCACACCTCGATCGTCATGACGAACGGACGGAAGTCGGGCTGTGT
>DASUCM010000128.1:0-2494 GCA_036276035.1 Candidatus Limnocylindria bacterium
CGCCGAGCACGGCCGCCCCGCGCGGCTCGTCGTGCCGCGCCTCTACGCGTGGAAGAGCGCGAAGTGGCTGCGCGGCATCGAGTTCAGCGCCGTGGACAAGCCGGGCTTCTGGGAGCGCAACGGGTACAACAACCGGGGCGATCCGTGGAAGGAAGAGCGCTACTGGGGTGACGGCGAGTAGCGACGCGACCGAGAACAGCGCGCGCCGTCAGGACGCGTTCGGCTCCGGCGACTCGCCCGCGGGCCCGTAGTGGCCCTGCACGAACTTCGTGAGCTGCGCCTCGTCGTACCGCTCGAGCCGCAGCGACCAGTTCCAGGCCGTCGCGATGATGCCGTTCTCCATGCGGTCGTAGGGACGAAGCAGGACCTTGCGGTACTCCCCGGCGGTCATCCGCCGGACGAGCGTCTTCAGGTTGGCAAGGTCGTCGGGCGCGAGCCCCTTGTAGTTGATGACGATCCCGCCGTGCTCGAGGTTGTGCACGACGCGCTCGTCGTCCTGCGCGGTGTCCTTCACGCCCCAACCCGCGTGCGGCAGGTCCCAGTGGGAGCCGGACGTCGGCGGGTAGCTCGTGTACTCGACACGCTGCCCGACGCCGACGTGCGTCCCCGGCTGCGCTGGCTGTTTCGTGCCGATCTTCTCGACCGACCCGACGGGCGCGGGCGTGATCGCGGGCGGCGGCGGCTCGAAGACGCCGGCCTGGCGCAGCCCGAGGATGCCGAGCACCGCGACGACCGCGATGACCGCGGGCGCGACCCAGCCGGGCGTCATCCGCTTCGCGCCGACCTTGCGGTGCTGCTGCTTGCGGCGCTCGCGCTTCAGCTGCTCGCGACGGTCCTGCCTCGTGCTCATCACGGCAAGCGTATCCACTAAATAGACTCCGCGCATGTCGGTCCGCGTCCGTTTCGCGCCCTCTCCGACCGGGTCGCTGCATATCGGCAGCGTCCGCACGACGCTGTACAACTACTTCTTCGCGCGCCAGCAGAAGGGCACGCTCATCCTGCGCATCGAGGACACCGACCAGGACCGGCTCGTCGAGGGCGCGATCGACTCGATCTACGACGGCCTGCGCTGGATGGGCATCGACTGGGACGAAGGGCCGCGCGAGGGCGGCGCCTACGGCCCGTACGTGCAGTCCGAGCGACTGCCCGTGTACCAGGAGCACGCGCGCGCCCTCGTCGGGAGCGGCGCCGCGTACCCCTGCTTCTGCTCGAAGGAGCGTCTCGAGGAGATGCGGCGCGAGCAGCAGGCGCGCAAGGAGGTCACGCGCTACGACGGCCGCTGCCGCTCGATCGAGCCGCGCGAGGCGGCGGACCGCGCGGCCGCGGAGCGGCACGTCGTCCGGCTGAAGGTCCCGGAGGACGGGACGATCGCGATCGACGACGCTGTGTATGGGCGGATCGAGTGGCCGCTGCACGCCATCGAAGACCAGGTCCTCCTGAAGTCGGACGGCTTCCCCACCTACCAGCTTGCGGTCGTCATCGACGACCATCTCATGAAGATCACCCACGTGTTCCGCGGCGAGGACTGGCTGCCGTCGACGCCGAAGCACCTCCTCGTGTACCGGGCGTTCGGCTGGGAGGTCCCGCCGCACGCGCACCTGCCGAACGTGCTCGGGCCGGACGGGAAGAAGCTCGCGAAGCGGCACGGCGCGACGAAGGTCGAGCAGTTCCGCGCCGAGGGCTACCTGCCGGAGGCGCTCGCGAACTACCTCGCGCTCATCGGCTGGGCCCCGGGCACAGAGGAGGAGGTCTTCTCGCTCGCGGACCTCGTCAGCCGTTTCCGCATCGAGCAGGTGCACAAGGCCGGCGGGAAGTGGGACCGTGAGCGGCTCCTCTACTTCAACGGGCTTTGGATCCGCCGGCTCGACGAGGACGAGCTCTTCCGCCGGGTGAGCGCGTTCGCGCCCGAAGAGTGGGACCGCGCCGTCCTGCGCGCGACGATCCCGCACATCCGGGAGCGGATGCGGACGCTCGTCGAGGCGCGGGATCAGGTCTCGTTCCTCTTCACGGACGACATCCCGCGGAGCGCCGAGGTCATCGTGCCGAAGAAGCACGAGCCCGCCGAGGTCGCCGCGGCGCTCGGCCGCGCGGGGGTCCTCATCCGCTACGCGGATCCCTTCGACCCGCCGGCCGTCGACGCCGGTCTGCGCGCGCTCGCCGAAGAGCTCGGCTGGCCGGTCCGCGACGTCCACTACGCGGTCCGCGGCGCGGTCACCGGCTCGCGCGTCGGCTTCTCGCTCTACGAGTCGATCGTCATGCTCGGCAAGGAGCGCGCCCTCGACCGGCTCGAGCAGGCGGCCGAGGCGATCGTCTAGACCGCGGGTTCGCGGGCCGCGCGGATCGCGTCCGCGAGGGTGAAGCGCCCTCCGTACAGCGCGCGGCCGACGATGATCCCGCGCAGCCCGCGGTGCCTGAGCTTCGCGAGCGCGCGCACGTCGTCGAGGGAGCCGATGCCGCCGGAGTAGATGACGTCGCCACCGAACGCGCGCGCGAC
>DASUCM010000129.1:0-20556 GCA_036276035.1 Candidatus Limnocylindria bacterium
GGATCGCGCGGAGGCCGTCCCGCGCGGAGCACGCTCCGCGCGGCGGCGGGCGACGAGCGCGTCGAACTCGGGGTCGGACGCCTCGAGGTACGGACGCGGGTCGTCGATCATGCCGGTGAGCGCGGCGACGGCCGCGACGAGCGGCGAGCCGAGGTAGATCGACGCGTCCGGCGAGCCCATGCGTCCCTTGTAGTTGCGGTTCGCGGTCGAAAAGCAGACCTCCTGGCCCGCGAGGACGCCGCCCGTGCGGCCGAGACACGGCCCGCAGCCGCTGCTGCCGATGACCGCCCCGGCGGCCGAGAGCACGCCGAGCGTCCCGTCCGCCATCGCGTCCTCGAACTGCCGGCGCGAGGAGGGCACGACCTCGAGCCGCACGAGCGGTGAGATCCGGCGGCCGCGCAGGATCTGGGCGGCCTGCTGCATGTCGACGAGACGTCCGTTCGTGCACGAGCCGAGGAAGACGATGTCGACGGGTATCCCGATCGCTTCCGAGACATCCGACACCTGGTCGACGCGCGGCGGGATCGCGATCTGCGGCTCGAGCGTCGAGAGATCGACCTCGACCTCGCGCACGTAGCGTGCGCCGGGATCGGGATAGAGCCAGTCCGGCGCCTCGGGCGTGCCGACGATGACGCCGGCCTTCGCCCCCATCTCGGTCGTCATCCCCGCGAGCGTGATGCGGTCGCCCTGCGGCAGGCCACCCGCGCCATGGAACTCGACGCACGCGTAACGCGCGCCGTCGGTCCCGATCTCGCGGACGACGCGCATGATCGCGTCCTTCGGCGTGACGCCGCGGCGGAGCGTGCCTCGGAACGTGACCTTGATCGACTCCGGGACGCGCATCCACGTCTTCCCCATCGCGAGCGCGACCGCGATGTCGGTCGCGCCCATGCCGGCGCCGAACGCGCCGACGGCTCCGTACGAGTTCGAGTGCGAGTCACTGCCGACGATGACCGTCCCCGGCTCGCAGTACCCCTCCTCGACCATGATCTGGTGGCAGACGCCCTCGCCGGCGTCGTAGAAGGTCGCGATGCCCTGCTCCCGTACCCACTCGCGGAGGACGCGGTGCGAGTCGGCGACGACCGGCGTCGGGGCCGGCGCGGCGTGGTCCACGAAGACGCACACCTTGTTCCGGTCCCACACCTGCTCCTTGCCGAGCTCGCGCATGCCCGACATGACGGCGTCGATGACCGAGTCGTGGACCATCACGCGCGAGAGCGGGACGATGACGAGCTCGCCGGCGAGCACATCGCGACCCGAGACGCGCGAGAGGATCTTCTCGGCCAGGGTCCTGGCCGTCACGCCACCACCCACTCGCGGAGGAGGCCGTCGAGCTTGTCCATCGAGAGCGGACCGTCGTCGGCCATGGCCTTGATGCGCCGCGTGATGTCCTTCAGCTCCTGCTCGCCGAACTCGAGCCCGAGCTCCTTCGCGCGGTTGCCGATCGCGTGGCGGCCGGTGAGCCGGTGCGCGACGTTGATCGTGCGCGCGAGGCCGAAATCCGCCGGGTCGAGGATCTCGTACGAGTTCGGGTTCACGTAGATCGCCTTCGTGTGCATACCGGCCTTGTGGTGGAACGCGTAGCGGCCGGTGACGTACTCGTCGAAGGGGATCTCGATGCCGACCATCGACGCGACCATCTCGTCGAGGTCCTTCAGCTTGCGGAGGTCGTACTTCTTCTTGATCGCCTCGGGGTCGTCCGCGTACATGCGCGCCACGAAGCCGCCGAGGGGAGTGATGCCGTTGCGCTCGCCGATGCCGAGGACGCTCGTGTCGATGTGCGTGGCGCCACCCTCGAGGATGGAGTACGAGTTGGCGATCGCGCAGCCGGCGTCGTTGTGCCCGTGGAACTCGATGTCCGTGTCACCGATGTGGTGACGGAGCTCGACCGCGAGCGCGTAGCACTGCCGCGGGGTCGCGATGCCGACGGTGTCGGCCACGCCGACGCGGTCGACGCCCATCTTCGCGACGGCCGTGTACACCTTCAGCAGGTCGCCCTCCGTCGAGCGGAAGGAGTCCTCGCTCGAGAAGCGCACCTCCTTGCCGTGATCCTTGATGAAGGTGATGACCTTCTCGGCCTCGACGATGATCTCGTCGACGCTCTTCCCGTGCGAGAACTCGCGCAGGAAGGACGAGGTGCCGAAGAGGATGTCGATCCCCGTCACGCCCGTCTGCACGGCGACACTCGCGTCGTCCATGTGGCAGCGCACGTGGGTGAGGATCTTCGCGCGCAGGCCGAGACCCGCGATGGTCTTCAGGTCGGCGAGGGACTGCGGCGACGCCATGGGCGAGGTGAGCTCGATGTACTCGACCCCGAACTCGTCGAGCGTCCTCGCGATCTGGATCTTCTGCTCGGTCGTGAAGTGGGCGTTGCTGAACTGCTCGCCCTCGCGGAGCGTCGAGTCGATGATCGCGAAACGCTCGACAGGCATGCCTTCCTCCTCTTCGCGGGCAACGAAAAGGCCTGAGCGCCCATGCACCCAGACCTCCGAGGAGCTCTTGATGCGGTCAGCGCTCCGCGGCGGACTGCCCTGTCCGTCGCGACAGCCCGCGTCCTTCCGGAGCGCGGACCAGGTCACGGTCCCGAGTCGGACCGTTCCCTTCGGCGATCACCCCGTTCGCGTCGTGTCGGCGGAAGCTCGTTCCTCGACGCCGCTAGTGCTGGTGACCGCACCTCTGGCCGTATCGCGTATTCAGTTGCGACGAGTGTAGCGGACGGATCGCCCGGGTTGTCCCCGCAATGACAGCCCCGGACGCCGACCGGCCCCTACTCTCGCCGCGTGCGCAGGTCCCTCTTCCCCGCGGCGATCGTCCTGCTCGCCGCGGCCGCATGCGGAGGCGGCGGAGCGTCGACATCCGGGACCACGACCGCCACCCCGGCCGCCTCCGCGGCCGCGACCACCGCCGGTACGACCGCGCCGGCAACGGCCTCGCCCGCCGCGACCGCGAAAGCTCCGTCCTTCCTCGACCTCGTCGGCGCCGCCAAGACCGCGAGCTACAAGGTCACCTACAAGTGGACGGGCACGGGCCAGGGGCAGGCGATCGCCGCCGAGCAGACCTGGTACGTGATGGGCGCGAGCAGCCGCTTCGACTTCTCCGGCCCCGAAGGCTCGATCAGCCTCTTCGACCTGAAAGATGGCGCCTACATGTGCATCACCGCGCCCGGCCAGCCGGCCACCTGCCTCGGCCCGACGCCGAAGGACGCGGCGCTGCAGGGCAACCAGGGCGCGGCGTTCTCGCTCCAGGTCGAGGACAAGCCGGACCAGTTCGATCCCACCTTCGAGGGCGTGCGGACCATCGCGGGCCAGAGCGCTCAGTGCTTCGGCCTCAAGGAGAAGGTCGTGTCCGCCACGCCTGGGCTCGACAGCGGCCGGATCTGCTACGCGGCGAACGGCGTGCCGCTGCTCATGGAGTCGAAGGGCGCCGGGTTCGACATGACCTTCGAGGCCACGGCGTTCTCCACGAACGTCACCGACGCCGACTTCCGGCTTCCGGCCCCGCCGGTGAAGTTCGGGCAGCCCTAGACGGGCCTCTATCCTGCGGGCGCGCCGATGAATGACCTGAGCGCGCAGCCCGGGGCGATCATCGCCTTCGCCGCGATCGCGCCGCTCCTGCTCCTCATGCTCTACGTGTTCCGCGCGCTGCCTTGGACCCGGTCGGGACCCTGGCGGATCGTCATCGCGCTCGTCGCGCTCGCTTCGATCATGTTCATCACCGCGCAGGGCGCGGTCCTCGCGGAAGGGGGCGTTGGCGGCACCGATCCGCTGCACCAGCTCCCGCTCTTCTTCGCGATGCTCGCCGCAGCCGCGGCCGCGATGACCGCGCACCTCGAGGGCGCGCGCGCCGCCGAGCGGGCACGACTGCTCTCCCTCACGGACCCGCTCACCGGCCTGCGCAACCGCCGGGCCTTCGAGGAGTCGCTGAAGGTCGCGTACGAGGAGGGGACGCCGTTCAGCGTCGTCTTCGTCGACCTGGACGGCTTCAAGGCCGTGAACGACCGCCTCGGCCACGAGGCCGGCGACAACGCCCTGCAGCACGCGGCGGGCGCTCTGCTGCGCGCCGTCCGCCAGGCCGACACGGCTGCCCGCCTCGGCGGTGACGAGTTCGGCCTGCTCCTCCTGAACGCGGACGCGCCGAGCGCGCAGCACATCGCGGAGCGGGCGCTCGAGGAGATGCGTGCTGTCACGACGGAGCATCCCGAGTGGGCGCCGCTCAGCGCGTCGCTCGGGATCGCGACGAGCAGCGATGCCGCGACGGCCGCGGCGCTCCTCGACCGCGCGGACAAGGCGATGTACTCGGCGAAGCGCGCGGGCGGGGACCGGATCGCGCTCGCGGAGGCCGTCTAGGCGCCAGCCGGATTCGAACCGGCGATCAGGGATTTGCAGTCCCGTGCCTTACCACTTGGCCATGGCGCCCTAGAGTGCCGCGGACCTGCTCATTCTACCGGGGCACTACGCTTGCAAGCGCGTGCGCTGACATGATCGACGGAGGGCTCGCAAGACCATGATGCCCATCGGCGACGAGGGCCACCACCGCGGCGGCCTGCCGATCGTCAACCTCCTCATCCTCGCTGCGAACGTCGCGGTCTTCTTCCTGCTCCAGCTCCCGAGCGACGCCTTCACGATGGGCTTCAGCGCGATCCCGAAGGAGATCCTCACCGGCACCGACCTCGTCGGCCCGACGCCGGTCCAGCTGCCGGACGGCTCCACCGAGACGCTCGTGCACGCGCCCGGCCCGTCGCCGATCACCCTGACGCTGCTCACGTCGATGTTCATGCACGGGGGCTTCGCGCACATCGCCGGCAACATGCTGTTCCTCTTCGTGTTCGGCGACAACGTCGAGCACGCGTTCGGCTCGCTGCTGTACGCGGTCTTCTACCTCGTGTGCGGCGTGGTCGCGTCGCTCGCGCACGTGATGTTCTCCGCGGAGTCGGTCATCCCGAGCCTCGGTGCGTCCGGCGCGATCAGCGGCGTGCTCGCCGCTTACCTCGTGCTCTTCCCGAAGAACCGGGTGCGCGTGCTCGTGGGCATGCGCTACGTGCAGGAGGTGCCGGCGCTCGTGATGATCGGCCTCTGGGCGGTATTCCAGTTCATCGCCGGTGCGGCCTCGATCACCGAGTCCGCCCAGACGAGCGGCGTCGCGTACATGGCCCACATCGGGGGCTTCGTCGCCGGCCTGGTCCTCGCCTTCATCCTCCGCGGCTTCGCCGATCGCGCCCCCGCGGCGCCGAGGACCGCCTGACGCTCTAGCCGCTACAGCATCGCAGCGAGGCGCTCGAGGTCGCCCGCGGCGTCGGGCCGGCCGTCGAGCATGTACGCGGTCCCGAGGGCGCGGCACTTCTCCTTCGCGATGTCGCGCCGTCCGAGCGCGCAGCCGATCTCGATGAGCAGGCGCTGCGCCTCCCGGTCGGTGGAGCCGCGCGCGATGTGGTCCAGCAGGAGGTCCGAGGCGGCGCCGACCTTGCCGTCGCCGAGGAGGTGCCGGGCCGCGGCGACCACGTCCGTGCCGGCCGCCACGGCAGCGCGCGGGCCGGCGCGCACGCCCGCGGCCACCGGCACGAGCTCCTCGTCGCGGGACACCGGCGGCGGCGTTGCCTGCGCCGCCGGCGCGGAGGCCACCGCCGCCGGCAGCAGGCGATCGGCGATGGCGAGCAGCTCAGGAAGCTCACCGAACATCTCACGCGCGTACGTGAGCTCGAGCCAGGCCCGGCGCGTATCGCCTCGCGTCACGGCGAGGTCGACGAACCGCGCGTACTCCGCGCACGCGCCGCGCACGTCACCACGGTTCACGAGCGCGGCCGCGAAACGGCGGTGCGCCGTGAGATCGCCGGGTGCGACCCGGACGGCCTGCTCGAGGAGCGCGAGGGCACCGGCACGATCGTTCGATCGCGAGAGCGTCGCGGCACCGTCGCGCAGTGCGGTGACGGCCGAGCCGATGTCGTCCCGCGAGATCGCGTCGCGCGCGACCGCGCGGAACGTGTCGGCCTCCGGTGCGGCTGCCGGTCCGGCGCACCCGGTCAGCGCGCGGATGAACTCACGCGCCCGGTCAGGCTCCATCAGGCGGGACGCGGAACGCTCGGCTCGCGCGACGAGGGCCGGCACATGCGCCTCGCGCATGGTGTCGAGACCGATGCCGAGCGCGGTCAGCTCGCGGCGCAGGAAGATACCGGCCGCCGGCCCGAGGAACTGCTTCGCGACCTGCTCGACCTTCTCGCCGACGTGCCCGCCGGGTGTCTCAGGGGCCGCCCGCGAGGTGGCGCCGCGGACGGGGGCGCTGGCGTCGACCTCGGCCGGGACCGCAGGCCCTGCGCACGCGGCCAGCGCGGCGACGAAGTCCCTCGCGCGATCCGCCTCCATGAGGCGCGCCGCCGCGCGCTCCGCTCTCGCAACGAGCGCGGGGACGTGGGGCGCGCGCAGCGTCTCGGCGGTGACGCCGATGGCGCTCAGCTCGCGCCTCAGGAAGACGGCGGCAGCGGGCCCGAGGAACTCCTTGGCGACCTTCTCGACCTGCGCGCCAACGGTCGTCACCGCCGCGGCTCCGGATCGTCCGCGAGCGCATAGAAGCGCAGGGCGTTCAGCAACCGGTCGAACGCGGAGGCGACCTCGCGCGTGATGTCGTCGCCATGGCGCGTGTCGAATCGCGCCGCGGTCAGGTCGACGTCACCCGTGGAGACGCGCGTCGCCTGCCCGACCAGGCGGCGGAGCGGGCGCACGAGCGACCGCGTCAGGAGCACGCCGATGACGAACGCCAGGAGCACACCGACGGCGAGCACCAGCGCGGCGTTGGTCGTCGCGTCATCCGCGGCCTTCGTGTACGTCGCCAGCGGAACGGCGAGGACGTAGGCCCACGGCTTCATCGCGAGGCGCACCGCGACCCCGCGCTGCTCTCCCCCGGCGTCGTAGGCGAACCCTCCACTGGAGGTCCCGGTCTGCTTCAGCTCGTCGAGGGTCGACTTGAGCGCCGGGATCGGATCGAGCTCGAGCTGCTCCGGCGTCTTCTGCCCGAAGCGGCGGTCCGCCGCGAGCTTCTTCGCCGTCTCCGCGTCGATCGGCGCGATCGGCTTGTAGATGAGGCTCTCCGCGATCTGCCGCTGGCCGCGCGTCTCGGAGACGGCGAGCCGGATGCCGTGGTCGTCCAGGAGCGCGCCATGCGAGCCGCGCCCGACGGAGTCCGCGTCCGACTCGACGAGGTCCCAGATCGCGGCGAGGTTCACGCGCGTGCGGACGACGCCGAGGACCTGGCCGTCGGCGCTCCGGACGGGCGCGGAGAAGAACAGGGCCGGCCGGTTCGTGATGACGGAGTAGCTCGGGTCGCTGATGTGCGTGCGCCCGGCCTTCGCCTCGAGGAAGTACGTGCGGAAGGCGATGCTCGTTCCCTCATCGGTCAGGATCGAGGCGGTCGTGATCTTCCCCGTGAGGTCGACGAACGCGACCGATTCGTACTCCGGAGAGCGAGCGGCTGCCGCCTTCAGGGCATCGCGCGCCGCCGCCTTCACGTCCGGATCGAGCGGGTATGCCGCGTGGCGCACGACGTCCGGGATGCGCGCGACGAGGACGATGTCGCCGAGCCGGCTCGCGAGGTAGGCGTCGATCGCGCTGGCGGTGGAGAGCGCGCGCTGGCGGATGTTCGTGACGCCGAGCTCGGTGAGGTCGTCGCGCGTCGTCGTGACGGAGACCGCGCTCACGAGGCCGATCGGCACGACGCTCACGACGAGCAGGGCCGCGAGGACCTTCATCCAGAAGCGTGGCGCAGGGACCATCCGTCGACTCCCCTGCCCCGATTCCCTACCCGGGGCGAACTCTCACGCCACGGCCGGCGCCGGGACAGTCAGGGGGCGTGGCGAGGTCGTCCTGGTACGAGCGGCGGGATCAGCGCACCGCGAGCGGGGTCCGCCTCCGGGCGTCGCGCACGAGGGCGCGCAGGAGCTTCTTCGAGGCCTCGAGCTCCTCGCGGTCGGCGTCGGTGAGCCCCGCGCGCGTCGGGTCGGGTCGCCACCACACCTCGAAGCCCCAGACCCGCTCCGTTGACTGGGGCTCGTTCGGGGCCGGCGAAGCCGGGCCCGAACGGACGATACGAAGCCGGGGTATGCCATATCCAGGGCGGCGTGGCTCGCCGGTCTCGAAGTCGAAGAAGCCCTCGAACGACGCCGCCGCGCCGCTCCGGTCCGGCTCGCCCTCCCGGCAGTCCATGAGCACGAGACACGGCGTGCCGGGACGGAGATCGTCCGGGGATCGCGGCGGACGCCGGCGCGGCGCGCGGGCAGGCACTCGCGCGGGCGCGCGCTTCGCGACCGACCGCGTCGCCGGCGGCGGCACGGGCTGCGCCTGCGGGCGCACGGGTCGCGCGCCGCCCCGTCCGCGTCGCCGCGGGCGCCTCCGCGGAGGCTCGTTCTGCATGGCAGAAGTGTGCCGCACCACGGCCGTCCGACGCATCCTCGGGGCCAGTGGCGTGCGCCCGAAAGGGCTCCGCTGTTCGCGGCACGGGCGGCCGAGGGCAAGGAGCCGAGGATCACGCGAGGGAGTGCATCCGCAGATGCATGACCGAGCGCGCGGACGAAGGCGACGCAGAGATCGGCCGTGCCGGGCCGCGAAAAGCGAGCCTTTTCGGGCGGACGCGACTAGCATTGACCCGTGGTCCACGAGATCTTCGACGAGTTCAAGCAGCAGCTGCCGGACATCGACCCGGGCGAGACCCAGGAGTGGATCGAGTCGCTCGACGCCCTGGTGAAGGCCGCCGGCCCGGACCGCGCCCGCTTCGTCCTCTACAAGCTCCTGAAGCGCGCCCGGATGCTGCACGTCGGGATCCCGCCGCTCACGCAGACCCGTTACATCAACACCATCTCCCCGGAGCAGGAACCCTATTTCCCCGGGGACGAACAGATGGAGCTGCGCATCCGCAGGCTCATCCGCTGGAACGCGGTCGCCATGGTCCTGCGCGCGAACCACAGCTATCCCGGGATCGGCGGCCACCTCGCGACGTACGCGTCCGCTGCGAGCCTCTACGAGGTCGGCTTCAACCACTTCTTCCGTGGCAAGGACGACGGCAGCTCTGGCGACCAGATCTTCGTGCAGGGACACGCCTCGCCGGGGATCTACGCACGCGCATTCCTCGAGGGCCGCCTCACGGAGTCACAGCTCGACCACTTCCGCCGCGAGGTGAACCCCGGCGAGGGCCTGTCGTCCTACCCGCACCCCCGGCTCATGCCCGACTTCTGGGAGTTCCCGACGGTCTCGATGGGCCTCGGCCCGCTCGCGGCGATCTACCAGGCGCGCTTCAACCGCTACCTGCAGCACCGCGGCATCCGCGACACGAGCGGGTCGCGGGTCTGGGCGTTCCTCGGCGACGGCGAGACCGACGAGCCCGAGTCGCTCGGCGCGCTGCACGTCGCCGCGCGCGAGGGCCTGGACAACCTCACCTTCGTCGTGAACTGCAACCTGCAGCGGCTCGACGGGCCGGTCCGCGGCAACGGCAAGATCATCCAGGAGCTCGAGGCGGTCTTCCGCGGCTCGGGCTGGAACGTCATCAAGGTCATCTGGGGGCGCGAGTGGGACGAGCTCCTCGCGCGCGACACGGACGGCGTGCTCGTCAACAAGATGGGCGAATGGCTCGACGGCGACTCGCAGCGCATGGCGGTCGGCGACGGCGCGTACATCCGCGAGCACTTCTTCGGCTCGGACCCGCGGCTGCGCAAGATCGTCGAGCACCTCTCCGACGACGACCTGCGCAAGCTGCGCCGCGGCGGCCACGACTACCGCAAGGTCTACGCGGCATACAGCGCGGCCGTGCGCCACACCGGCGCGCCGACCGTCGTCCTCGCGCAGACAGTGAAGGGCTGGGCCCTCGGCCCCAGTGTCGAGGCGCGCAACGTCACGCATCAGGCGAAGAAGCTCTCGCTCGAGGAGCTGCGGATCTTCCGCGACCGGCTGGAGCTGCCGATCCCCGACGCGAAGCTCGGCGACGACGCGCCGTACTACCACCCGGGCATGGACAGCCCCGAGGTGCGCTACCTGGTCGAGCGCCGCCAGGCGCTCGGCGGCTTCGTCCCGAAGCGCGTCGTGCGGGCGAAGAAGCAGCCCCTCCCCGACGCGGGCGCGTTCTCGGAGTTCGCGAAGGGGTCAGGCAGCGCCGCGGCGTCGACGACGATGGCGTTCACCCGGCTGCTGCGGAATCTCCTGCGCGACAAGAACATCGGGAAGCGCGTCGTGCCGATCATCCCGGACGAGGCGCGCACCTTCGGCATGGACCCCCTGTTCAAGGAGGTCGGCATCTACTCGCCGCTCGGCCAGCGCTACGAGCCGGTCGACGCGGAGACCCTCCTGCCCTACCGCGAGGCGACGGACGGGCAGGTCCTCGAGGAGGGCATCACCGAGGCCGGCTCGATGGCGAGCTTCACCGCCGCGGGGACGTCGTACGCGACGCACGGCGAGCACATGCTGCCCTTCTACATCTTCTACTCGATGTTCGGCTTCCAGCGCACGATGGACCAGATCTGGGCCTTCGGCGACGCGCGCGGCCGCGGCTTCCTCATGGGCGCGACCGCCGGGCGCACGACGCTGAACGGCGAGGGCCTCCAGCACGAGGACGGTCACAGCCATCTCCTGGCGACGGCGATCCCGAACATCCTCGCCTACGACCCGGCCTTCGCGTACGAGACCGCCCACATCGTCGAGGACGGCATGCGCCGCATGCTCGAGGCGAACGAGGACGTCTTCTACTACATCACGCTCTACAACGAGAACTACCCGATGCCGGCGATGCCGGAGGGCGCGGCGGACGGGCTGCTGCGCGGCATGTACCTCTTCCGCAAGGGCGACGAGGGCCGGCGGCGCCGCGTGACGCTCTTCGGCTCCGGCTCGATCATGCAGCAGGTGCTCCGGGCACAGAAGCTCCTCCAGGAGCGCTTCGACGTGTCCGCCGACGTGTGGAGCGTGACGAGCTATCAGCTCCTTCGTAACGACGCGCTCGAGACCGACCGCTGGAACCGCCTGCACCCGGACGTCGCGCCGCGGCGGCCGTACGTCGCCGAGGCCCTCCGGGGCGTGGCGGGCCCGATCGTGGCGGCGACGGACTACCTGAAGGTGATCCCGGACCAGATCGGCCGCTGGCTGCCCGAGCCGTACGTCACGCTCGGGACCGACGGCTTCGGCCGCAGCGACACGCGGGAGGCGCTCCGGCGCCACTTCGAGGTCGACGCCGAACACGTCGCCGTCGCGAGCCTCCATGCCCTCGCGCAGTGCGAGATGGGCTCCGCGAACGAGGTCGCGGCCGCGATCGCCGACTTCGGCATCGATCCCGAGCGCATCGATCCGCGCCTCGCCTGACAGGCAGGCGCCGGTTCCGACCGGCGGAATCGTCTTCCCGCTTGACAGAACCGCGGCGCAGGAATCTTCTTATGCCGTCGCCCGCTCGGACGGCGGGGTGAGGAGGTTGCCCTTGGATCGCAGAAGTCTGCTCAAGTACGCATCCGTGTCGGGGCTCGCGTCACTCGCGACCGCGTGCCTCTCGCAGAACGCTCCACCGACGACCCAGGCGACCAGCTCGCCGGGAGCCGGCGGGTCTACCACCGCGCCCCAGCAGCAGACGATCACCTGGAAGATGCAGAGCGCGTTCTCGCCGCAGGACATCTTCCACGAGATGCTCACCGACTGGGCGAAGAAGGTGAACGACATGTCGGCGGGCCGTCTGAAGATCGACGCCCTGCCGAACAACGCGGTCGTCCCCTTCACGCAGATCATCGATGCGACGAGCTCGGGCACCCTCGACGGGGGCCTCGGCGTGCCGGCCTACTGGTTCGGCAAGCACCGCGCGCTCAGCCTCTTCGGCACGGGTCCCGCCATCGGGATCGACGCCGAGACGGTCCTTGGGTGGGTCTACTACGGCGGCGGCCAGGCGATGTACGACGAGCTGCTGCAGAAGACCCTCAACCTGAACGTGCAGTCACTGTTCTTCGGCCCGATGCCGACCCAGCCGCTCGGCTGGTTCAAAGAGAACCCGATCACCGACGCGTCCCAGCTTCGTGGCCTCCGGTACCGCACCGTCGGCCTCTCCGCCGACCTCTTCACCGAGCTCGGCGCCGCGGTCCAGACGCTCGCCGGCGGCGACATCGTCCCCGCGCTGCAGACCGGCCGCATCGACGCCGCTGAGTTCAACAACCCGACCTCCGACAAGCTCCTCGGCTTCCAGGACGTCGCGAAGGTCCTCATGGTCCAGTCGTACCACCAGCCGGCCGAGTTCCTCGAGGTCCTCATCAACAAGGGCAAGTTCGACGCGCTTCCGGCGGACCTCAAGGCCATCGTGCGCGGCGCGACCATGGCGCAGTCGGCGGACTTCACCTGGAAGTTCATGGACCGCAACAGCAAGGACTACGCGGAGTTCAAGCAGAAGGGCGTGCGCGTCGTCGTCACGCCCCAGTCCGTGCTCCAGGCTCAGCTGAACGCCTGGAAGACCATCATCGAGCGCGAGATCGCGAAGCCGGACACGGGCCCGGCGTTCAAGCGCATCTACGACTCGCAGCGTGAGTGGGCGCAGCGCGTCGGTACGCTCCGTGCCGAGGTGAACGTCAGCACCACGCTGGCGACCAACTTCTTCTTCCCGAGGTAGCACAGCACCGACCCTGAGACGGTCGATGGGGCCCCTGGGACGGCCAGGGGCCCCATCGTTCAAGATGGCGGCCCGGCGACAGCACGAACGGGATGGGAGGAGACGAAGCTGCAGCGGGTCTTGTTCAGCATCGACCGCATCAGCATGTACGTCGGCAAGACGTTCGCGTGGTTCGTCCTCCTGCTCACGCTCATCACGAGCTACGACATCCTCGCGACGAAATTCTTCCGGGCGCCGACGAGCTGGGCCTACGACGTCAGCGTCGCGCTCTACGGGACGCTGTTCATGATGGGCGGCGCCTACGCCCTCTCGCGGAACGCGCACGTGCGAGGCGACATCTTCTACAGCCGCTGGACGCCGCGCCGGCAGGCGACCATCGACGCACTGCTCTACCTGCTCTTCTTCTTCCCGGGCGTCATCGCCCTCGTCTCCGTCGGCGCGCAGTGGGCGTGGTACTCGTACGGCATCCGCGAGCTCTCATCGCAGAGTCCGATCCAGACGCCGGTCTGGCCGTTCAAGATGGTCATCCCGATCGCCGCGGCGTTCCTGCTCCTGCAGGGGATCGCGGAGTTCATCCGCTGCGTCATCGCGATCCGCACCGGCGCATGGCCGCCGCGCCTCGGTGACGTCGAGGAGACCGAGAGCCGCCTCGCGAAGGAGAGTCAGGTATGAGCCCCGAATGGCTCGGCATGACGATGCTGCTCCTGCTGGTCGGCGTGATCATGATCGGCTTCCCCACCGCGTTCACGCTCATGGCGCTCGGGATCATCTTCGGCTTCATCGGGCTGCAGTTCCGCGTCTTCGACCTCGCGGTGAACAAGGCTTTCCAGCTCATGACGAACGACGTGCTCATCGCGATCCCGCTGTTCCTCTTCATGGGCTACATCATCGAGCGGTCGGGACTGCTCGATACGCTGTTCCGGAGCATCCAGCTCGCGACCGGTCCGCTGCGCGGCTCGCTCGCGGTCGCCACGCTCATCACGGGGACGATCTTCGCCACGGCGACCGGCATCGTCGGCGCGTCCGTGACCCTGCTCGGGGTGCTCGCGCTGCCGTCGATGCTGAAGGCGCGCTACCAGACCGAGTTCTCGACGGGCGTCATCACCGCGTCGGGCACCCTCGGCATCCTCATCCCGCCGAGCGTGCTTCTCATCCTGTACGGCTACGTCGCCGGGGTGAGCGTGCCCCGCCTTTACGCGGCCGCGATGCTGCCGGGCCTCCTCCTCGCGGGCCTGTACTTCGTGTACGTCGTCGGGCGGTCGTACATCCAGAAGGACGTAGCCCCCGCGCTGCCGAAGTCCGAGCGCGACTACCCGCTCCCGACCGTCCTGCTCATGCTCCTGAAGGGCCTGGTGCCGATCAGCCTCCTCATCGCCGCCGTCCTCGTCTCGATCCTCATGGGCGTCGCGACGCCGACGGAGGCCGCCGCGCTCGGCGCGCTCGGCGGTCTGGTGCTCGCCGCCTTCTATCGGCGGCTCACGCTCGCGAACCTGAAGGAGTCGGTCTTCCTCACGATGCGGACGTCCGCGATGGTCGGCTGGCTGCTCATCGGATCCAGCCTGTTCTCAGGCGTGTTCGCGCTGCTCGGCGGCTCGAAGCTCCTCGGGGACTTCGTGAACGGCATGGGGCTCGAGCAGGTCGGGTTCTTCTGGCTGATGATGGTGATCGTCTTCTTCCTCGGTTGGCCGCTCGAGTGGACGGAGATCACGATCATCTTCCTGCCGCTCTTCCTCCCGCTGGCCAATTCGTTCGGCATCGACCTCGTGTATCTCGGCGTCATGCTGGCGATCAACCAGCAGACCTCCTTCCTCTCGCCGCCGGTCGCCATGTCGGCCTACTACCTCATGGGTGTCGCGCCGAAGGGCGTGCGGCTGAACCAGATCTTCAAGGGCATGTACCCGTTCCTGTTCATCCAGCTCCTCGCGCTCGCGATCGTCTGGTTCCTCCCGGAGATCGCGAACTGGCTGCCCCGGACGCTCTTCGACCGGCCGCGCTAGCCCGATCCACCTGCACCACTAGCTACCGGCGGGCGTCTCCTCGGCGAAGACCCGGGCGATGAAGGCGGCCAGCTCGGCGCGCTGTCGCCGCGCGAAGTAGAGGAACCCGCCGCCGAGCACGGTCGCGCCGATGACGATCGCGGCCAGCTCCACGGGCGACAGGCTCTCATCAGGCGGTCGTAGCGCGAGGCCCACCGTGCCGGCGAGATACAGCGCGAAAAAGACCACCGTGACGACGCGTGTGACCGGCGCGACGGTGTAGCGGAGCTCGATCCGCGTCCCGCCGCGGCGCGCGCGGACGAGGCCGACGAGATGGACCGCGCGCTGCTGGCGCTCCCACACCTCGAACCCCTTGTCGAAGACCTGGCCGACGTACTCCTGCCTCGTCTTGAGGATGCCGAAGAGCCGCTTCTCGCGGCGGTTGATCGACCGCTCGACCCGCGCGAGCGCGGCGGCGGGAGCGATCGGGACGTCGAGCACGTCGTCCGGCGGCCTCACGACCCTCCATAGAACGACGCGCGCCGCCCGGCGGCCAGGGTCGCGAGCTCGGCGCCGCTGATGCCGAAGCGGCGGAGCGCGTGCCGGATGACCTCGACGCCGGCCTCGAACTGCGGCTGCACGACGTCGGTCGCGCCGGCCCGGCGGAGGCGCTCGACGTCCTCGGGCCGCGCGGCGCGGGCGATGATGTCGAGCCGCGGGTTCATCGATCGCGCGTGGCGCGTCGCGACCTCCGCGGTCTGCGGGTCGGGCACGAGGACCGCGAGGAGCGACGCCTCGGCGAGGCGCGCGTGCTCGAGGACCGCCGGGTTCGCGGCATCGCCGTAGATCGCACGAGCGCCCTCCTGCCGCAGCTGGCGGACGACGGCCGGGTTGTACTCGACGACGACGAAGGCGAAGCCCCGGCGGCCGAGGACGGCCGCGAGCTCGCGCCCGACGCCGCCGTAGCCGCAGATGACGACGTGCCGGCGGAGCGCGCTCCCGGGCGGTCCGGCGTCGAGGGGCTCCGCGAACGCGTCGCGCAGACCGGGTACCCGCCGGAGGGCAGACAGCGCGGGACCGGACAGGCGGACGAGCGCGGGGGCGAGGACGATCGTCACGAGCGCCGTCGCGAGGGTGAGGTCGAAGACCCGCGGGGGGATCGCACCGGTCTCGACGCCTTGCCGCGCAAGGACGAAGGAGAACTCGCCCACCTGCGCGATCGCGAGAGCCGCGGGGAGCGCCACGACGCCGGGGAGGCCCGCGAGGAGGAGTGCGAGCGTCGTGACCGCGGGCTTCGCGACGACGACCGCCACGGTGAGGAGCGCGAGCGGACCGAGCGCCGCAAGGAGCGCGATCGGGTCGATGAGCATGCCGACCGACACGAAGAACAGGGAGGTGAAGAGGTCGCGCAGCGGGAGCACCTCCGCGATGACCTGGGTCCGGTACTCCGACTCCGCGATGACGACGCCCGCAAGGAAGGCGCCGAACGCGAGCGACAGGCCGACGTACTGCGTCATGAGGGCCGTGCCGAGCGCGAGCGCGACGACCGCGAGCAGGAAGACCTCCCGCGAGGGTCGCGCCGCGGCGTGCGCGAGGAGCCACGGCGCGGCACGGGCGCCCAGCAGGTACGCGACGAGGACGACGCCCGCTGCCTTCGCGATCGTGAGCAGCAGCCCCGCCCAGTCGATCGCCCCCGGGAGTCCGAGGGCCGGCAGGAGCACGATCATCGGCACGACCGCGAGGTCCTGCGCGATGAGCACGGCCACGCTCCCGCGGCCGTGCAGCGACTGGAGCGCTCCGCGCGCGGCGAGCACCTTGATCGCGACGACGGTGCTCGAGAGCGCGAGCAGCGCGCCGAGGAACACACCCTGGACCGGCGTGAGGCCGAGCGCGAGCCCGATAGCGAGCCCGACGGCGATCGTTCCGGCGATCTGCAGCGTCCCGCCGACGACCGCCACGCGCCCCATCCCGCGGAGCTCGGCGCGGGAGAACTCCGCGCCGAGGGCGAACATGAGGAAGGCGACGCCGATCTCCGCGATGACGCCGACCGACTCCGCGCTCGCGACGGGGCCGGGCGTGAAGGGGCCGAGGGCGACGCCGGCGATGAGGTAGCCGACGATCACCGGCTGGCCGAGCCGCTGGGCCGCGAGCCCGCCGATGAACGCGGCGACGATGGCGAGCACCAGGTCCACGACCAGCTGGTGCCCCTCCCTCGCGGCGAATGCTATTCGGTGGGTCTCATGTGGCGGAGGTGCTCAGACCCTCGTGAGCGGGCGGTACCGGATCCTGTGCGGCCGATCCGCGTCGGTGCCCAGCTCGGCGTGGCGCGCGGCCTCGTAGTCGGAGTAGTTGCCCTCGAACCAGCGGACCTTCGAGTCGCCTTCGAAGGCGAGCACGTGCGTCGCGATGCGGTCGATGAACCAGCGGTCGTGGCTGATGACGACCGCACAGCCGGCGAAGTCGAGCAGCGCGTCCTCGAGCGCTCGGAGCGTGTCGACGTCGAGGTCGTTCGTGGGCTCGTCGAGGAGCAGGAGGTTGCCGCCGGTCTTCAGCAGCTTCGCGAGGTGCACACGGTTGCGCTCGCCGCCGGAGAGATCGCCGACCCGCTTCTGCTGGTCCTGGCCGCGGAAGTTGAACGACGCGGCGTACGCGCGCGCGTTGCGCGGGCGCCCGCCGACCATCACGGTGTCCTGCCCCTCCGCGATCTCCTGCCACACGGTGCTGTCCGGCTGGAGGGTGTCGCGCGACTGCGAGACGTACGCGAGCTGCACGGTCTCGCCGACGCGCAGCGTGCCGCCGTCGGGCTGCTCCTCGCCGGCGATCATGCGGAAGAGCGTTGTCTTCCCCGCCCCGTTCGGGCCGATCACGCCCACGATGCCGCCGCGCGGGAGCGAGAACGTGAGGTCGTCGAAGAGGAGCTTGTCGCCGTAGCCCTTGCGCACGCCCTTCGCCTCGACGACGACGTCACCGAGCCGCGGGCCCGGCGGGATCGAGATCTCGAGCTCGCGCTCGCGGGCGTCGGGGTCCTGCGAGAGGAGGCGCTCGTAGGCCTGGAGCCGCGCCTTGCTCTTCGCCTGGCGCGCGCGCGGCGACTGGCGCACCCACTCGAGCTCGCGGGCGAGCGTGCGCTGACGGGCGGACTCCTGCTTCTCCTCATCCGCAAGGCGCTTGCGCTTCTGGTCGAGCCAGGAGGAGTAGTTGCCCTCCCAGGGGATCCCGTAGCCCTTGTCGAGCTCGAGGATCCAGCCGGCGACGTTGTCGAGGAAGTACCGGTCGTGGGTCACCGCGACGACGGTGCCGGGGTACTCCGCGAGGAAGCGCTCGAGCCAGCCGACCGACTCGGCGTCGAGGTGGTTCGTCGGCTCGTCGAGGAGCAGGAGGTCCGGCTTCTGGAGCAGCAGCCGGCAGAGCGCGACGCGGCGGCGCTCCCCGCCCGACAGCGTCGTGACGTCCTGCTCCGGCGGCGGGAGCCGGAGGGCGTCCATGGCGACGTCCACGGTCGCGTCGAGGTCCCAGAGGCCCTTCGCCTCGATCTCGTCCTGGGCCTTCTGCATCTCGTCGGCGACGCGCTCCATCTCGGCCGCGCTGAGCTCCTCGCCCATCTTCGCGGAGAGGTCGTAGTAGCGGGCGAGGATGGCGCGCTGCGCCGCCACGCCCTCCTCGACGTTGCCCCGGACATCCTTCGTCGGATCGAGCTGCGGCTCCTGCGGGAGCATGCCGCGGGTGAAGCCCTCGGTGAGCCGCGCGTCGCCGACGAACTCCGTGTCGACGCCGGCCATGATCCGCAGGAGCGTGCTCTTGCCTGCTCCGTTCGCGCCGAGGACGCCGATCTTGGCTCCCGGGTAGAAGCCGAGCGTGATGTCCCGGAGGACCTCGCGCTGGGTCCCGGGGATGACCTTCTTCAGGCGGTAGGTCTGGAAGATGAACTGCGGCGGCATCCGACGACCGTATCAGTTGTTCCCCACCTGCTGCGCCGCCTCCTCGCCTGCTGTCTTACCCTCTTGTCCAGCGAGCCTGGGGGAGAGTGGACCGTTGAACGATTTCCGCCTGCGGAAGGACGTACGGCCGAGCCGGTACGAGCTGCGCTTCGAGCTGGACCTCGATCGCTGGACCTCCAAGGGGACCGGCGCCATCACCCTGCGGACGGACCGGCCCGCCCGCGAGCTCGTCCTGCACTCCGTGGACCTCGACATCACGAGTGCGAGCCTCGACGGGACGGCGATGACCGGCGTCAGCTACGACGCGGAAAGCCAGACCGCGACGCTCGCGTTCCCGGGCGAGCAGGCACCCGGCGAGCACGTCCTTCGGCTCGAGTGGACGGGCGAGATCCGTGAGGCGCTGCGCGGCCTGTACCGCTCGACCCGCGGCGAGGAGCGCTACGCCGCGACGCAGTTCGAGGCGGCGGACGCCCGGCGGGCGTTGCCCTGCTTCGACGAGCCCGAGTTCAAAGCGCGGTGGATCATCGAGCTCGAGCACGACAGCTCGCTCGTCGCGATCTCGAACGCCCCGATCGCCGAGCAGAGGGAGGTCCGGCCCGGCCGGACGCTCACGCGCTTCGCCGAGACGCCGAAGATCTCCTCCTACCTCGTCGCGTTCTGCGTCGGCCCGTTCGAGCCGACGCCGGTCGCGAAGAGCGCCTCCGGCTCGGACGTCCGGGTCTGGCTCCCGCCTGGCCTCGCCGTCCGCGGCGTCTACGCGCGCGACGCGCACGTCCGCGCCCTCGGGTACCTCGAGGAGTACACCGGCATCCCGTACCCCTACGCGCCGAAGGTCGACGCCATCGGCCTCCCCGACTTCGAGGCTGGCGCGATGGAGAACCCGGGCGCGATCACCTACCGCACGACGTACCTCGCGGTGGACGAGCGCACCGCGTCGAGCGCGGCGTTCAAGGGCTGCTTCAGCGTCGCCGCGCATGAGCTCACGCACATGTGGTGGGGCGACCTCGTGACGATGGCCTGGTGGACCGACCTCTGGCTGAACGAGTCCTTCGCGAGCTTCGTCGGCGAAAAGGCGACGACGTCGCTGAACCCGGAATGGGGCTACGAGCGCGACGTCGTATCGCAGAACACCTCGGCCTTCAACCTCGACGCGCTCGTGTCCACGCATCCGATCTCGGTCGAGGCGAAGAACGCTGACGAGGCCTCCGAGCGGTTCGACGCCGTCACCTACCTGAAGGGCCAGGGCGTCCTGCGCATGATCGAGAACTTCATCGGCGCAGACGCCTTCCGCGCGGGGGTCCGCATCTACCTCGACCGCCACCGTGAAGCGAACGCCACGGCGAGCGCCTTCTGGCGCGCGCTCGACGAGGCCTCGCGGAAGGACGTCTCGACGATCGCCGACGCCTGGATCCACGAGCCCGGTCACCCGCTCGTCACGTGCACGACGCGCGAGGCGGCCGGTGCGCTCGAGATCGAGCTCCGGCAGAGCCGGTTCTTTGCCGACCCTGCGCAGCGCGACACCGGTCAGCGCTGGCCGGTCCCGGTCGTCATCAGGTACGGGACGGACGGCGGCGGGCGCGACCACCGGGTGCTCCTCGAATCGGCGTCGCAGACGGTGCGGCTCGAGGGCGCGCGGTGGTATTACCCGAACGCGCGCGGCACCGGCTTCTACCGGACCGCCCTCGACGACCGGGCCGTCGCGCTCCTCGCGCAGAACATCGGCTCGCTCGCGCCGGAGGAGCGGCTGGCGCTCCTCGACAACCAGTGGGCGCTCGCGCGGGCGCACAAAGCGGGCGTCGCGCAGGTCCTCGAGCTCGTCGCCGGCCTGGGCGGCGAGGACGACCGCTACGTGCTCGCCCTCCTCGCCGAGATCCTCGGCTGGCTGTCGACGCACGCGGTGACCGACGCGACGCGCGACCCCTTCCGCAGGACGGTCGACCGGCTCTTCCGGCCGCAGCTCGAGCGGCTCGGCTGGGACGTCCGGCAGGACGACACGGCGGACGAGCGCGAGAAGCGCGCGATCGTCATCTCGAGCCTCGGCC
>DASUCM010000130.1:0-32219 GCA_036276035.1 Candidatus Limnocylindria bacterium
GGGCCATCCACGTGCGCGCCCGCTCGTACTCGACGCCCTTCATCATCACGTGGCTCCACGTCGCCACGCCGCCGATGCCTTCCATGTCGACGGAGATCCACACGCTCTTCGCGGGCCGCTTCGGCACGGCTGCGGATGGTAAGAGGCTGCGGCAGTCTCTGCCGTGGGACCTCGCGCGGTATCATTGGTGTCTTAGCCGCGGTGGAGTAATTGGCAGCCTCGTAGCGTTCAGGGCGCTATGGTCGAAAGGCCGTGAGGGTTCAAATCCCTCCCGCGGCACAGCTCAGGCGGCGAGATGTCGTCTCCTGTGGCGATCTCAGATCCCTGGTCGGATGAGAAGCGACGCCTGTCAGCGCTTCGGCTGGCTCCGGACGTACCAGTCCTCGACGTCCCAGAAGCGGGCCGTCGGCTCGCTGACGGGCGCGATCTTCAGCCCGTTCACCGAGCGGTGCTGCGCATACAGGTAGTCCGCGAAGTACAGGAAGACGACGGGCACCTCTGACGCGATCTGCTGGAACACGCCGGCGTAGAGCTCGCGCCGCTTCGCCTGGTCATACGTGCGGCGTGCGGCCTCGAGGCTGCGGTCCATCGGCAGCGTCGAGTACCCGGAGAAGTTGTAGCCCGGGTCCCGCGTCTGGCTCGAGTGGAAGAACGCGTACGGGTCCGGATCCGCGCCGGTCGTGATGCCGACGAGCAGCATGTCGAACGCCCGCTGACGCGCGACCTTGTCGACGAGCTCGGCGAACGGGACCGTCGCGACGTCGACGCGCATCCCGATGCTCCCGAGATCGCTCGCGACCTGCTGCGCTGCGGCGATCCGCGCGGGTTCGTCGGAGGTCGTGATGGTGAACTTCAGGGCAACGGTGCCACTGTCGCGGACCCCGTCGCCGTCGTGATCCTTCCAGTCAGCGCCGTCCAGCAGCGCGCGCGCCTCGGTGGCCGAGTGCGTGTACCGCGTGACGTCGCGCGCGTGCGCCCAGGATCCCGGCGGCACGAACTGGTCGGCCACCGTCCCGCGGCCATCCGCGGCGACCTGCAGCACGCGCCCGCGGTCGATGGCCGTCGCGACGGTCTGGCGCACGACCCGGTCGCGGAAGAGCGGCTTCTCGGGACGCATGTTCATGAAGGCCGCCGTGAAGTCGTTCGTCGGAAGGCTGTACAGGTTGACGCTCTTCAGCGAGCGCGCGCGCTCCGCATCGACCGAGTTCAGCCCGCCGGTGCCGTCGATCTCGCCGCGCGCGAGCGCAGCGAGCGCCTCGCTGCTGTCGCGGTAGAACCGCAGGATCAGGCGGTCGAGGTACGCGCGCGAGCGCGCGGGCTTCGTCCGGTGGAACTGGTCGTGGCGCGTGAGGACGATCTGACGTGCGTCGACCTCGCTCACCTTGAACGGACCGGTCCCAACGGGGCGCAGATTGAACGGCTGGCGCACGAGCTCCGCGTACCGCACGCCGCCGAGGACGTGCGACGGCAGGATCGGCAGGCTCGTGCTCTCGGCGAACGGCCCGTACACGTCGGGCAGCGTGAAACGCACGGTCTTGCGGTCGACGCGCTCGACGGCGACGCCGCGGAACGACTCTCCGAACGGCCCGACGTAGGCGCGGTCCTGCACGAGACCGACGGTGTAGACGACGTCGTCGGCGGTGACGTCCTTGCCGTCGTGCCAGAACGCGTCGGCGCGCAGCTCGAACGTCCACGTCTTCCCCTCCGGGTCCACGTGGAAGTTCGCGGCGAGGTCGGGGACGATCGCGCCCTGGCGATCGAGGCGTGTGAGGCCGGTGAACGCGAGGCGCGCGACATCCTGGTCGACGTTCGTCGTCGCGAGCAGCGGGTTCAGGTATTGCGGCACGCCGGCGACACCCTCGACATACACGCCGCCGAACGCGGCCTCGGTGGCCGCTTCGCCGCGGTCCGTGGCGATCGCGCCCGCGCTCGTGAGCACCAGCAGGCCGATGAGCGCCAGCACGATCGCCTTGTCGCGGCGCGTCATGGAAGGCTAGGGCCGCGTCCCGCAGATCGCGTGCAGCTAGAGCGGCGGCCGTCCCCGGCGCACGCTACTGACCCGCTCGTGCCCCTACCAGCGAGACGATGACGAACACGACGATGAGCACGATCGTGAGGCGGAAGAGCGTCCGCTCGAGGCCGCGCCGGCTCCGGTACGCGGTGGACTCGCCACCGAACGTCGACGAGAGCCCGGTGCCACGCGCCTGCATGAGGATGGCGGCGCCGACGGCGAGGGCGATCGCGATCTGGGCGATGAGAAGGTAGTCCACGAAGATGACCAGTGTACCTAGCGAGGGCGGTAGATGTGCAGTCCGCCTTCGCGCGAGTCCAGGGTGTAACGCTCGAGGACCGCGGCGGCGAGCCACGCCGGCCACCGCTGCCGCTCGAACGCCGGCGCGCTCCCGAGGGCCGCGAGGTCGACCTCGCTCACGATCCGCACGAACGATCCCGCGCGGATGACCGCGAGGAGCGGCTCGCGGTCCACCACGCCGCGCTCCGCGAGGCGCGACCAGAGGAAGAGGTCATCGATCGTCGGCTCGCGCCCCTGCTCGACGAGCAGGCCCGAGTCCTCGGCAAGGACGTAGCCGCCGGGGAGCGCGCGGGCCGCCGCGACGCGCTCGGCGCGCCCCCACGCGCCCGTCCCCTCGCGGCCCGGGACCATGCCGAGCGGGTCGAGCAGCGCGAGGCCGGCGACGAGCTGGGCGGCGAGGAGCGCAGGCACCGCGCTCCGTGCGGCGAGGCCGGGCGCGAAGCCGGCGAGCGCGAGCATCGACGCGGCGGAGAGATCGAGGAGGTAGTTGATCGTCGCACCTTCGCGCCCGCCCAGCACGACGATCCCGAGAGCGCCCACAACGTATGCACCGGCGGGGCCGCCCACCGCGCGCAGCACGGCAGCGAGCAGCAGCGGCACGCCGACGACGATCAGTGCGAGCGCGCCAAGGAGCGCCGCCTGCTCCGCGCTCCACGGGAGCGCGTTGTGCTCGAGGACGTGACGGCGGAGGGCCGGCAGGCCGCCCGGCGTGAGCATCACGCCGAGGGCACCCGCAACGATGCCCGCGGTCGCATACCAGGCGGCCGAGCCGGGGCGCCGCGCGAGCAGGAGCCACGCGCCGAGCGCGAGCGCGGGGAGCGCGGCGGTCGGCTTCGCGAAGAACGCGAGGGCCATGACCGCGCCCGCGAGGCCGGCGAGCTCCTCCCGCCGGCGCGCGCGCACGTCGACCAGCAGCACGGCAGCGGCCGTGAGCGCGAGCGCGAGCAGGTCCGGCTTCAGCGCCGGCCCCCAGGTCGCCACCGGCGCGAGCGCGAGCCAGCCCGCGCCGAAGGCGAGGGCGACGATGGGCCCCGCTGCGCGCGCCCGCCACGCGATCGCGAGCGCGACCAGCAGCGTGCAGCCGATGCTCAGCGCGCGGCCGGCGACGAAGGGATCGCCGAGGCCGGCGAGGTGGAAATAGAGCGGCGTGTAGTTCGCGGCCACGAACGCGGGGGCCACCGCGGGCGCGTACTCCGCGGCCTCGCGCGCGAGGACGGCGGCGTGCGCGACGGCGCCCTCGCCGTACAGCACCGGGCCGTGGAGTGCGACCGCGCCGAGCCAGCGCGCGAACGCGAGGCCCGCGAGCGCGAGCGCGAACGTGGCGAGCGCGAGCCACGCCGGCCGCGCCAGGGAGCTCACCGCATCACGAGGTCGCGGCCGGTCATGCGGGGCGAGGCGGGCAGGCCGAGGAGCGCGAGGATCGTCGGCGCGACGTCACGCAGGGCCCCGTCGCGCAGCTTCCAGCTCTCGGCGCCATCCGCCACGAGGATGACCGGGACCGGGTTCATCGAGTGCTGCGTGTTCATGCTGCCGTCCGGGAACAGCATCTCCTCCGCGTTGCCGTGGTCCGCGGTCACGAGGACCGCGCCGCCTTCGGCGAGCGTCGCGTCGACGACGCGGCCCACGGCGGCGTCCGTCGCCTCCATCGCCCGCAAGGCCGCGTCCAGGACACCGGTGTGCCCGACCATGTCGGGGTTCGCGAAGTTCACGATCGCGAAGTCGTACCTGCGCGACCGGACCGCCGTCACGAGGGCGTCCGCGACACCGGCCGCGCTCATCTCCGGCGCGAGGTCGTACGTCGCGACCTTCTGCGAGGGCACGAGCACGCGGTCCTCGCCGGGGAACGGCTCCTCGCGCCCGCCGTTGAAGAAGTACGTCACGTGCGCGTACTTCTCCGTCTCGGCGACGTGGAACTGGCCGAGCCCTGCCTCCGAGATGACGCGCGCGATCGGGACCACCTCCTGCGCGGGGAAGGCGACGTCCGCCCCACCGATCCCGAGCTGGTACTCCGTGAACGTGACGAAGGTGACGCGCTCCGGGACGCGCGGGCGGCTGAAGTCGTCGAAGCCCGGACGCAGGAACGCCCAGGTGAGCTGCCGGGCGCGGTCGGGCCGGAAGTTGAAGAACACGATCGCGTCGCCGTCGCGGACCGGCGCGCCATCGCCGACCACGTGCGGCTCGAGGAGCTCGTCACGGCACTCAGCGTCCTCGTAGCAGCGGCGCAGCGCGTCGTCGGCCCGTGCGACGCGCGGCCCCTCCGCATCGACGATCGCGCGCCACGAGCGCTCGACGCGGTCCCAGCGGCGGTCGCGGTCCATCGCGTAGTAGCGCCCGTGCACGCTGGCGACCGGCACCCGGACGCGCGAGAGGAGCTCGAGCGCGCTCCGGGGCGGCATGTCGCGGCCATCGAGGAACGCGTGAAGGACCACGCGCGGCACGCGCTCGCGCGTGGCGAGGTCCTCGAGCGCGGCGAGGTGCGCCATGTCGGCATGAACGCCCCCGGTCGAGAGCAGTCCCATGAGGTGGAGCGTCCCGCCGCCGTCGCGGGCGATCGCGCAAGCGCGGAGCAGGGCCGCGTTCGCGAAGAAGGCCCCGGTCCGGATCGCCTCGTTGATGAGGTCGAGGCTCTGCGGCTCGACGTACCCCGCCCCGATCGTGAGGTGCCCGACCTCGCTGTTGCCCATCACGCCCGGCGGGAGGCCCACCGCGCCGCCGCTCGCGTCGAGCCTGGCGTGCGGGAAGCGCGCGAAGAGCGCGTCGAGCCGGGGCGTGTCGGCCCGCTGCACGATGTTCCCCGGGCCCTCGGGCGCGATCCCCCACCCGTCGAGCACGCAAAGGACGACGGGGCGGAAGCTCAACGGA
Source organism: Candidatus Limnocylindria bacterium (assembly GCA_036276035.1). Taxonomy (GTDB): domain Bacteria; phylum Chloroflexota; class Limnocylindria; order P2-11E; family P2-11E; genus JACDAF01. Next base: position 5,174 of record DASUCM010000130.1, read on the forward strand.
AGGCGCGCACGATCGCCGCGAACTCGTCGGCGCGCAGCGACGCACCGCCGACGAGCGCGCCGTCGATCCCTTCGGCGGACGCGAACTCCGCGACGCCGGCCCCGGTGACGCTGCCGCCGTAGAGGATCGGCGTCGCGTCTGCGTCGGCGCCCGCGCGCGCGAGCGCCTGCCGGATCGTCGCCGCGGCCGCCGCTGCGTGAGCGGCCGTCGCGGGACGCCCGGTGCCGATCGCCCACACCGGCTCGTACGCGACGACGATCGCGCTGCCGTGTGGCGCCGCCGCGAGGTCGGCCGCGATCTGCCTCGAGATGACGCTGTGCGTCCGTTCCGCGGCGTACTGCGCCTCGCTCTCGCCGACGCAGAGCACGACGCGCAGGCCCGCGGCGAGCGCGCGCGCGACCTTCTTCGCGACGCGCGCGTCGTCGTCGCCGCTGTGCTGCCGGACCTCGGAGTGCCCGACGATGGTCCCGTACGCGGTCCCGCGCAGCATGCCGACGGGCGACCCGCCGGTGAACGCCCCCTTCTCCTCCCAGTGCACGTCCTGGGCGTAGACGCGCACGGGGCTCTCGCCGAGCGCATGAGCGACCGCGGCGAGCGCCACCGCCGGAGGGGCGACCCCGACGTCGACGGGCGCGGCGTCGATCCGCGCGACCGACCGCGCGAGGTCGAGCGCCTCCGCGAGCGTCGGCGGGTTCAGCTTCCAGTTGCCGATGACGATGCGCGGCCGCGTCATCGCGAGGCCTCGGCGACGAGCCGCCGCAGACGCGACCGCACGATCCACTTCGTCGTCCCGAGCCGCTCCGCGAGATCCGCGAGCGTCGCGGTAGGCATGCGCAGGCGCGCGCTCGCCGCCTCGCGCAGCGGGAGCGCGAGCCTCGCGAGCCGGCCCTCTCCGGCCAGCGTGCGGATCGCGGCGGTCTGCTCGCGCGCGGCCGCGACCGCACGCCCGAGGTTCGCGGCGTCGGCGTTCACGGCGGCGTTCGTCCGCGCGCGCACCTCGCGCGCGACGCGCTTCGTCTCGAAGCGGAAGAGCGTCTCGGTCGCACCCGCGAGCCGCAGGAACGACGCGATCGCGTCGCCGTCCCGCAGCGCGAGCACCGGCCGCCCGCGGCGCGTGCGGCCACGCGCGGCGAAGCCTTCCCGCCCGAGGACCGCGCGCGCCCGCGCCGCCTCGCCCCGCGGCGGGCGGAGCTCGAGGAGGTAGCCGGACCGGCCCGCGGAGAGCGAGCCGCCCGCGAGGAAGAGCCCGCGGAGGTACGTCCGCCGGCAGCACGAGCGCCGGAGCGCCGCGTGCGGGTCGCTGTCCTCCGCGCGGTGGGCGAGCCTCCGTGCCGGAACGCCGAGATGCGCGGCGCGGGGCAAGAGCGCGGCGAGGACCTGCCGGTCGCAGGCGCGCAGCGGCACGCGCGAGAGCTCCGCCTTCACCTCTTCGGACAGCGGCGACCGGTCGGCGGCGAGGACGCCCCTCGGCATCAGTGGCCGGCCACTACGTGCGCTCGCCCGGCCGGTCCACGTCGCGATGCTCGACCTCCACCGGACCAGGCCAGTGCTCGCGCACGCGCCGCATCACCTCTTCCGCGATCGTCACCGAGCGGTGGCGCCCGCCCGTGCACCCGAACGCGATCGCGAGGTGTGCCTTCTTCTCGGCGTCGTACCGCGGGATCGCGAACCGGAGCAGCGGGTCGAGCCGCTCGAGGAACTCCTTCGTCGCCGGGTGCCCGAGGACGAAGGCCCGCACCTTCTCGTGCGTGCCCGGGTACGGCCGCAGCTCGTCGATGTAGAAGGGGTTCTCCATGAACCGGCAGTCGAAGACGAGATCCGCGCCCTGCGGCAGCCCGAACTTGTAGCCGAAGCTCATGACGCGCACGAGCATGCCGGTCCGCCCGCTGCCGTACAGGGCGTGCAGCGTGTCGCGGAGGTCCTTCACCGAGAAGTGCGTCGTATCGATGACCTTGTCGGCGCGGGCCCGCAGGTCGACGAGCCTGCGGCGCTCCTCGCTGATCGACGGCTGCACGCCGCCCGCGGCCTCGACGGGATGCTTGTGCCGCGTCTCGCTGTAGCGGCGCAGGAGCGCGTCGTCCGAGGCGTCGAAGAACACGAGGTGCGGCCGGCGGCCGTCGCGCTCCAGCGCGTCGATGGCGGCGGCGGCCTCCTCGAAGAGCGCGCCGCTCCGCGCGTCGACGACGAAGGCGACCTTCTTGTGACCGCCCTTGCGTGAGACCTCGAGCGCGGTGTCCATGAGCGCGGGCGGGAGGTTGTCGAGGGTGTAGTAGCCGAGATCCTCGATGACCTTCGCGGCCTGCGACTTCCCGGAGCCCGACAGGCCCGTCACGACGATGAAGTCCGGCGGGCTTCCCGACCGCTCGGCCACCCCGGCGGCGCGCGCCACTAGTCGGGCAGGATCCTCGAGAGGAAGAAGCTCACGATCGAGATGACGATCGAGCCGATGATCGCCCAGAGGATCCCGTTCACGCGGAAGCCGAGCGCGTCGATGTTGGAGACGAGCAGCAGCATGAGCCCGTTGATGACGAGGAGGAAGAGGCCGAGCGTCGCGCAGGTGATCGGCGCCGAGAGGAGCACGAGGATCGGCTTCACGATCGCGTTCACGAGCCCGAGGACGAGACCGGTGAGGATGAGCGACAGGTAGCGGCCGGGCTCGCCCATCCCGTAGTCCGTGAGGCCCCACTCGAGGTTCGGCGAGAGGACGAGCGCGGCGACGAAGATCGCGATCGCGTTGATGAGCGCGCGCCAGACCAGGCTCACGCCGAGAGAGTACCCGCTACGCCGGTGCAGCCTCCTCCGGCAGCGCGAGCGCCGCCAGCAGCGCACCGGCACCGGCGGCGAGGACGACGGTCCCGACCGCGGCGTGGACGCTCCACGCGAGGCCGAAGCGCAGCCAGAGCGCCCCGAGGTATGGCGCGAGGATGGCGACGGGCAGGAGCGCGGCGAAGAGGCGCGTGCGCCCCGGCCGGCCGGTCCCCGGGCGCAGGAGCGCGAGCGCCAGCTCGCCGGCAAGCGCGGTACCGACCGCGAGCGCAAGCATGAGGTCCCTGTTGGGCCCGAGCGAGCGCGAGCCGATGAGGGCCGCGACCACGCCGGCGAGCCCCGCGGTCGCGAGGACGGCGCCGGACGGGAGCCGGCCGCGGCGCAGCGCGTACAGGAGCACGCCGACGATGAGGGAGCTGTAGGAGAGGACGCCGAGGATCTGGATCTCCTGCGCCTCCCCGCGCGTGTTCACCGCGGTCAGGTCCCCGAACGGGCCGGCGCCGATGGTGAGGAACGGCAGGAGGAAGAGGAGCGTCGCCGCCGACGAGACGACCCGCGCGCCTGCCGGCGCGGTGCGCGCGCGCAGCGGGCCCGACACCATGAGGACGCCGCCGAGCGCGAGCAGGAGGTGCGAGGGGCTCACGATCGCGTCGTTGCCCGACTCGATGCCGAACGTGAGGTGCCACGCCATGTCGAAGCCTCCCCCGGCCGCGAAGACGAGCGCTCCGGCGCCCGACCACAGGTAGCCCGCCGGGAGGACGCGCCGGAGCGGCGCTCCGGAGGCGCGCGCGCGGCCCGCCGCCACGGCGAGGAACGCGGCCATGACCGCGTAGCCGCCGTAGAGGAGCGCGTGCCAGACCGTGAAGAAGGTCTCGAAGAGCGGCCGGACGTTGCTGTGCGCCCAGATGTCGACCATCACGCCGAGGGTGAAGGCGAGCCCGAGCAGCGCGTTCGCCCAGGCGAAGGCCGCCGGGCGGTCGAACCCGGCGAGCTCTCGCGGCGCGGCGGCGGCAGCGGTCGCGCTCATCGCAGCATCATCGCCTATACGCCCGCGGACCCGATCGCGTTCCAGCCGGTCGGAGACCTCGCGCTAGTGCTGGCTGAGGCCCCCGGTCACGCGGAGGCGGTGCTCGGCGGCGTTGAAGGTCATCCGTCCGAGCGGGAAGACGAGCACGGCGGCGACGATCAGCGCGAGGTGCTCGAGCGCCGGATCGAAGAGCGGCCGCGCCCCGAGCGCCTGCTGGCGAAGGATGTCGACCGCGTACGTCGTGGGCAGGAGGTACGCGAAGGCCTGGGCAGCACCGGGGAGGAGCGTGATCGGGAACGCGACCCCTGAGAGGATCGAGAACAGGAAGTTCGTCGTATCGATGAAGAAGTTCGCCTCGCGCACGATCAGGACCGCGGCGGCGAGGAAATACCCGACGCCCATCATCGCCACGGTGCCGATGAGCACGGCCGGCAGGGCGCCGACGATCTGCGCATCGAACCGCAGGCCGAAGAAGGCGATGCCGACGGCGAACAGGGCCACCTGGCTGAACGCGAAGATGACGAGCGATCCGAGCGCGCGCCCCAGCAGGAACGTGTCGCGGCGCGTCGGTGTGAGCCACGAGGGCTCGAGCGTTCCGACGTCCATCTCGTTGCGCAGGCCCATCGCCATGCCCCAGAAGGAGACGCCGACGAGGCCGCCGATCACGCCGCCCAGGAAGATGAAGCCGGCGAGGTTCGAGGTGCCGGTCGTCTCCTGGAGGCCGACGGACTGCCCGCCCACCGCGAACGCCGTGCCGAGCAGGAAGGCGGGGATGACTCCCTGGTAGAGCGGATTGAAGACCATCGAGAACATCCAGATGCGGTAGCGCGAGATCGTCCGCAGATCCTTCCGCGCGATGGCGAGCGCGGCCCGCAGCTCCCCCATCAGTAGCGGCTCAACATGCCGCTGCGCCGGGCCGCACGCTCCGTGCTCCGGAAGACGAAGGCGCCGAGCGCGCAGAGGATGACGCCGCAGGCGACCAGGAACGCGAGATCGGCGCCGACGTCGCCCAGCGACCGCCCGCCGAGGAGCACCTGCCGCATGTCGGAGACGACGTAGGTGGGCGGCATCGTCAGAGCAGCGATGTGCGCCCAGGTGGGCAGCATCGCGATCGGGAACGTGATGCCGCAGAGGAGCACGAACGTCCCGCGCACGATCTGCACGACCGGCGCGACCTCGCCGAAGCGGATCACGCCGCTCGCGAAGACCGTCCCGATCCCGTACATCGCGGGGATGGCGATGACCACGACGAGCAGCGTCTTCAGGATGGCCTCCGCGCTCAGCACGATGCCGAAGAGCAGCCACAGAGCGAGGCCCATGACCGCGAGGTTCGCGAACACAGGCAGAAGGTGCGCTACCGGCGGGCCGAATAGCGGGACGAGACGCGAGGCGGGTGTCAGGAAGACGGCCTCGAGCGATCCGCGGACCTGCTCGGTACGCAGCGCCGTGCCCGGTCCCCAGAGCAGGTTCGAGAGCCACATGTACATGGAGAACCCCACGAACACGAAGCCCGCGACGAGCGGCGTGCCGCTGCGCTCCGCGAACGCCGCGAGCGCGCGAGGGTCCGAGCCGGAATAGGCCTGGCCCATGAGGACGTACGACGCGGGAAGGAGGATGGGCCAGAAGAGGATCGAGAGGAGGAGCGTCGGGTAGCGCCGGATCGTCCGGACCTCCTTGCGCGCGGCGGCGACGAGAGCGCGCGCGTCCGCGGCCACGGTCATCACTCGCGAAGCGCCCGGCCGGTGAGTGCGATGAACACGTCCTCGAGGGACACAGGGACGACCTCGACATGCTGGACCGTCGCACCCTCGGCGCGCGCGGCATCGAAGGCGGCCGGGACGAAGTCCCGCGCGGAGCGGCAGTGGGCGGTCACCGAGAGGGTGCCGTTCTGCCGCTCGCTGCGCGCGATGACGCCGGACTCGCCGAGGCGCCGCAGGAGGGCGACGTCGTCGGACCCGACGCCGATCTCGAGCCTCACGACCTCTTCAGCGCGGATGGTCCGCTTCAGCGCCGCCGGCGTCCCGAGCGCGACGATCTTCCCGTGGTCGATGATCGCGATGCGATCGCACAGCTGGTCGGCCTCCTCCATGTAGTGCGTGGTGAGGAGGATCGTCCGACCCTGGGCCTTCAGATCCCGCACCCGGTCCCGCAGGTCTCGCGCGGACTGCGGATCGAGGCCGACGGTCGGCTCGTCCAGGATGATGAGCGGCGGATCCGGAAGAAGGGCGCGGGCGAGAGCCAGCCGCTGCCGCATACCGGTCGAGTAGCGCTCGACGTAGTCCTCCGCGCGGTCGGCCAGCTTCACGCCGGCGAGCGCGGAGTCGATCCTCGCCCGGGTCTCGCGGGGCGGTACGTGGTAGAGCGCGGCGAAGTACTCGAGGTTCTCGCGCGCCGTGAGCTTCCAGTAGAGGCTGCGCTCGCCGGACAGCATCGCGCCGATCCGCGCGCGCACCTCACGCGGCCGCTTTGTGACGTCGATCCCGAGGACGCGCGCCTCGCCGGACGTCGGAAGCAGGAGCGTCGCGATCATCCGCATCGTCGTCGTCTTGCCCGCGCCGTTCGGACCGAGGATGCCGAAGATCTCGCCCGCGTCGACGGTCAGATCGATGCCGTCGACCGCACGGAACCGCTCGCGGCGGTCGGGCTCGCGGCGCAGCCGCTGCCAGACCGTGCGCCGCCCCTTCTCGAACTCCTTGACGAGTCCACGGACCTCGACCGCAGGAGCGGCGAGGCTCACTCGACCACGATGAGGACGCGGTCCTCGTTGTCGCTGATGTCCACGATGGGGCCCGAGCGCTCGACGGTCCGCAGGACCTCGTCGAGATCGATCCCGAAGCGCGCGAGCTGCTCCTTCACGAGCCCGCTCGCGCCCATCTTCACCTTGCCCATGCGCGCGATCGCGAGCGGGATCGCGAGGTTCACCTTCGTCTTCCCGCCCGAGAGCACCTGGATCCGGAGGATCCGGCCCTTCAGTCCCGGTGGCAGCGGCTCCCCCGGCGGCACGGGCGCGGCGGGCGGCTCGGGCGGCCGCGGCGGGGCCGCGCCGGGGATGTCGCCGAGGGCGCGCAGCAGGCGGAACGCCTGGTCAGCGTCGATCTTGCCCTCCGCGAGGAGCCGCAGGACCTGTTTCCCTTCGTCGGAGGGCATCAGCGTCCTCGCGCTGCGTCGAGCGCGGCGGCCGCCGCATCGACGTCGAGCTCGCCGCGGGCCAGCCGCTCGAGGACATCGCGCGCTTCGTCGCGCTGCGATGCCGACCGGGCGAGAGCATCGTCCGCGGGTGCGGTGTCCGCCGGGACGGCGGCCCCGGACGAGCGGACGGTGAGATCGCCGCTCACGGTCTTCACGACCACGCGCGCAGCGCCCTGCCCGGCGCCGAGGTGGATCGTCCGGTCGCGCCGTCCGTCCTTGGTGACACGGCCGTCGGCGTCGAGGCGGACGTCGCCGCTCATCGTCTTGTACCCGATCTCGTAGGCGCTGCCGGCGAGCGACAGGTCGACGTCGCCGCTGATGGTCCGCAGGCGGTGCTGGCCATCGCGCTCGAGGTCGCCCTCGAGCAGCAGATCGCCGCTCACGGTCACGATGTCCGCCTCGCGCACGCGCGAGCGTTCGATGGTGAGATCGCCGCTCACGGTGTTCGCCTCGAGCTGACCGACGAACGCTGCGCACGTGCAGTCGCCGCTGGTGGACTTCAGGTACAGCCGGCCCTGCACGTCCTCGACACTCACGTCGCCCGAGACGCTCTGGATCTCGGTACGGCCGCGGATCCCGGCGACGCTCAGGTCACCGCTCACGGTCTGGATGTCGACCGACGCCTCGCGCGGGACCGTGATGACAAGGTCGACGCTCACGCGGCCGCTGCGGAAGAGGTCGAGCCAGCCCCGGTCCTGCTCGTACAGGTGCGGCCGCACCTCGATGACGTTCCCCTGCTGCTCCATGCGTACCTCGACGTTCTGCAGCAGGCGCTTCGCCTTGTCGGCGCTCGAGCCGCGGACGCGCTTGCGGGCCTGGACCCGCACCGTCCCGTCGGGGCCGACGACGACGCGCGTCTCGCCGGAGACGTTGCGGCTTCGGACGGTCGGTGCGCTACCGACGCTGAAGACGCCCTCGACCTCCTCCGTGAACTCCTCGCCTGCGAGGTCGCCCAGCGCGCCGAGGTCGAACATGAAGTGCCGGGTGTGCCGCGGTTCGTGACGGCGCGCACGCTCGTGCTCGCGATCCCCGTGGCGGCGCTCGCGCTCGCGCGCCCGCTCGCGCTGGCGCTCCTCGCGGTGCGCCTCACGCGCGGCCAGGTACGCCGCGCGCGCGGCCTCGAGCTTCGCACGCGCGGCCTCGAGTCGCGCGTCGCTCTCGTCGCCGCCCGCTTCTCGGCGCGCGTCACGCTCGGCGCGCTCGGCGTCGCGCTCGGCCCGCTCCGCGTCGCGCTCTGCCTGCTCCGCGTCGCGCTCGGCCCGGCTCACCTCGTCGTCGATCTCGCGCTCGCGCTCATCGGGCATCACACACCACCTCTTTCGAGAAGCGCGGCCGCGTCCTCGGGAGCGATCCGGCCTTCCGCGAGCTCGCGGAGGATCTCCTTGCGCCGCTCGGCATCGCGGTCGGGCTCCGCCTGGGACGGGAAGCCGAGGGCGCGGATCACCGCGTCGAGCCGCGAGCGCACGGTCGGGTACGAGATCCCGAGGTCGCGCTCGACGTCCTTGAAGCTGCCGCGGCAGCGGATGAAGGTCTCGAGGAACTCGAGCTGGTCGGGCGTCAGCGAGTGGAAGCGGCCAAGGCTGAACGAGCCTTCGAGGCTCGTGCCGCAGCTAGCGCACTCGAGCCGGACGACGTGCAGCGACTCGCTGCAGATCGGACAGCGCGCGATGACCGCGTTCGCCATGACCTCGACTTTGCTCGCCGACCTCAACGATAGTCAAGGCAATGTGAGCGATGTGTAGCAAGGTATTCACATCGCTGAGGTCGAGATCGCCTCGCGGATCCGCTCGGCCAGTGCCGGACCCACCCCGGGCACCGCCGCGAGCTCCTCGGGCGGGGCCTCGCGCATCGCCTTCAGCGAGCCGAACTTCCGCAGCAGAGCGCGCTTCTTCGCCGGGCCGACCCCCGGGACGTCGTCGAGGACGCTCTTCACCGCCCGCCGCGAGCGGACCTTCTGGTGGTAGGTCACCGCGAAGCGGTGCGCCTCGTCGCGGATGCGCTGGACGAGGAAGAGCGCCTGGGAGCGCGGCTCCAGGATGACCGGGTCGGCGCGGTCCGGGAGGAACAGCTCCTCCCGCTCCTTCGCGAGCGCCGCGATCGGGACGTCGAGCCGTCCGGTATCGGACAGGACCTGGCGGCCGACCGAGAGCTGCCCCTTGCCCCCGTCGAGGATGACGAGGTCCGGCTCCGGCCACGCTTTCGCGAGCGGGTCGGCCGCCGGGGCGCCGCCGCGGCTGGAGGCGCGCGCGAAGCGCCGCCGGAGGACGTCGCGCATGTTCGCGAAGTCGTCGTTGCGCTCATCGAGCTTCGAGCGGAAGCGCCGGTAGAACTGCTTCGCGGGGCGGCCCTCCTCGAAGACGACCATGGACGCGACGACGCTCGTGCCCTGGACGTGGCTCACGTCGAAGCACTCGATCCGGCGCGGCGGCCCCTCGAGCCCGAGCGCCCGCGCGAGCTCGTCGAGGGCCTCGCGCTTGTTCTCGCGGTCCGCCATCCAGCGCACGCGCTCCTGCTCGAGCGCGTCGCGCGCGCCCTGGACGGCGATCTCGAGGAGGTGGCGCTTGCGCCCGCGCTGCGGGACATGGAGGCGGACCTTCGTCCCGCGCAGTTCCTGCGCGAACGCGACGAACGCGTCGGCCTCCGGGACCGCCTCCGGGACGACGATCTCCGCAGGCATCGCGGTCGACGCGGCGTAGTGCTGGCGGAGGAACGAGCCGAGCACGTCCGCGGGGGTCGCGCCCTCCGCTCCCTCGAGGAAGAAGTGGTCGCGGCCGACGATCGTCCCCTCGCGGACGCGCAGCACCGCGACGGCCGCATCGCCCTGCGCGAGGGCCGCCGCGTGCACGTCGTAGTCGTCACCCTCGTACGCGTGCACGTCCTGCCGCTCGAGGGTCCGGTCCATGGCCTTCAGCTGATCGCGCAGGGCGGCCGCGCGCTCGTAGTCGAGCGCCTCTGCCGCACGCTCCATCTCGGTGCGCGTCTCGCGCGAGAGCGCGTCGAGGCGCCCCTCGAGGAACAGGACGCTCCGGGCGACGGACGCTGCGTACTCCTCCTTCGTCGTGCGCGCGTCGCACGGCGCGGTGCAGCGCTTGATGTCGAACAGGATGCACGGCCGCCCGTTCGGCAGCGCCGAGCGCGGCACGGTGTGACCGCGCCCCTCCTCGTCCGCGACGATCGTCAGCTTGCAGTTCCGGTAGGGGTACAGCTTCTGGAGGAGGTCGAGCGTCGCGTCGACCGACTTCGCGTTCGCGTATGGACCGAAGTAGCGCGCGCTCCGGTCGCCGAGCGAGCGGGTGCGGATGATCCGCGGGAAGTCCTCGCCGAGCGTCACCTTCACGTACGGGTACGACTTGTCGTCCTTGAGGCGGATGTTGTAGCGCGGCTTGTGCTGCTTGATGAGGTTGTTCTCGAGGAGGAAGGCCTCGGCGACGCTGCCGGTGCGGACGAACTCGAGGCGATCGGAGCGCTCGACCATGCGGATGTGCCGGACCTCGAGCGTCGGGCCGAAGTAGCTGCGCACCCGGTCGCGGAGGGAATCGGCCTTGCCGACGTAGAGGACCCGCCCCTTCGCGTCCTTGAAGAGGTAGACCCCGGGTGCGGCGGGGAAGCTCGCGGCCTGGGCCTCGATCGCCTCGCGGCCGCCGGGCGATGCCATGGTCCGATTATCCTTTCCGCAGCGCGGATGGAGGCTCGCACATCGTGAAAGACGCACCGGCGCGGAAGCGGGAACGGCACTCCGTCCAGTCGGTGGACCGGGCGCTCGACCTCCTCGAAGCGCTCGCGGGCACCGACGGTGAGGTGTCGATCACCTCGCTCGCCTCCCGGACCGGTCTCCACGTGAGCACGGCGCACCGCCTCCTGGCGACGCTGCTCCGGCGCGGGTACGTGCGCCAGAACCCGGATACGAGCCGGTACTACGCCGGCGCGAAGCTGGCCACGCTCGCCGAAGGCCGCTCGCGCTTTGGCGAGCTCCGGCTGCGCGCGCGGGTCCTGCTCCGCACGCTCGCGGAGTCGACGCGCGAGACCGCGAACCTCAGCGTGCTCGACGACACGGCCGCCGTGTACCTCGAGACCGTCCCCGGCCCGCAGATGGTCCGGCTCTTCACGACGGTGGGCAATCGGGTCCCGCTGCACGCGACCGGCGCGGGGAAGGCGCTCCTCGCCTGGCTGCCCGCGCCGCGACGCGAGGCGATCCTCGAGCGGATCGAGCTCCGCCCGCACACCTCGCGCACGATCAACGACGTGACCGCGCTGCGCCGCGCGCTCGACGAGATCCGCGAGCGCGGCTACGCCGTGGACGACGAGGAGTTCGACGAGGGCGTGCGCTGCGTCGCGGTCGCCGTCGGGCCGATCGGGGCGCCGCTCGCCGCGATCTCCGTGTCCGGGCCGGCGAGCCGCCTCGGCCGTCCGCGCCTGGGCGAGCTCGCGCCGATGCTGCGCCGCTGCGCGGGCGAGCTCGCGGACGCGCTGCGCGAGCGGACGCCGTGACCGTCGTCGCGGGCCTTCGCGGTGCGGGGCTGCACCGTGCCCTGGTCGATCTGCTGGGAAGCGAGCAGGTGCTCTCGCAGGAGCACGACCTGCAGCTCTACGAGTACGACGGCGCGGTGGACACGGCCACGCCTGACGCGGTCGTCATCCCGCGCGACACGGCCGACGTCGCCCGGCTCGCGCGCTTCTGCGCCGAGCATGGCGTGCCGCTCGTCCCCCGCGGCGCAGGGACCGGGCTCTCCGGCGGCGCCATCCCGGTCGAAGGGGGCATCGTCGTGTCCTTCGCGCGCATGAGCCGGATCCTCGAGCTCGACGTCCCGAACCTGCGAGCGGTCGTCCAGCCCGGACTGGTGAACCTCCACCTCTCGACCGCCGCGGCGCCGCACGGCCTCTACTTCGTGCCGGATCCCTCGAGCCAGAAGGCCTGCACGCTCGGCGGGAATGTCGCCGAGAACTCCGGCGGTCCACACACGCTCGCGTACGGCGTGACGACGAACCACGTCACCGGCCTCGAGATCGTCCTCACCGACGGCACCGTCGTCCGCCTGGGCGGCAAGGCCGGGGAGTGCGACGGCTACGACCTCGTCGGCGCGTTCGTGGGCTCCGAAGGCACGCTCGGCCTCGTCACCGAGATCACGGTGCGCCTCACGCCGCTGCCCGAGGACAAGCGCACGGTCATGGCCGCGTTCCCGACGATGGACCAGGCGTCGGAGACGGTCTCCGCGATCATCGGCTCGGGGCTGGTCCCGAGCGCGATCGAGCTCATGGACAATCTCGCGACGCAGGCGGTCGAGGCGAGCGTCGGCGCGGGTTACCCGCTCGACGCCGGCGGGATCATGCTCGCGGAGGTCGACGGGCCGCGTGACGGGCTCGACGACCAGCGCGCGCGCATCGAGGAGCATTGCGCAGCGAACGGGGCCACGACGATCCGGGTGGCCGCGACCGCGCTCGAGCGCGACAAGCTCTGGGCGGGTCGCAAGGGCGCCTTCGCCGCGATGGGCCGCCTCGCTCCCGACTACTACGTGCAGGACGGCGTGATCCCGCGCACGCGTCTGCCGGAGATCCTCCGCCAGATCGAGGAGATCGGCCGGCGCAACGGGCTGCGCATCGCGGACGTCTTCCACGCCGGCGACGGGAACCTCCATCCGCTCATCCTCTTCGACGCGTCGGCGGGCGACGGCGTCATCGAGAAGGTGAAGGCGGCGGGCGTCGAGATCCTGAAGGCCTGCCTCGCGGCCGGCGGCTCGATCACGGGAGAGCACGGTGTCGGCATGGAGAAGAACTGCGAGCTCCCGCTCCAGTACGGTCCGGAGGATCTCGCGGCGATGCGCCGCGTGAAGCAGGCCTTCGATCCGCTCGGCCTCGCCAACCCCGGCAAGGTGTTCCCGAGCCCGTCGCGCTGCCGCGAATTCACCCTGCATGCCTCTCGCGCCGTCTGACGCGCGCGGCTGCGCCCGGGCGCTGCACGAGGCAGCGCAGGCCGGCCGTTCGCTGCGGATCCGCGGCAGTGGCACGAAGGACGGCCTCGGCGACCTGCTGCCGACGGACGACGTCCTGCACACCGCCGGCCTCACCGGGGTCGTCGACCACGTCCCCGCCGACCTCACCGCGACGGTGCGCGCCGGGACGAAGCTGCGCGACCTCCAGGCCGCGCTCGGTGAGCGCGGCCAGTTCCTGGCCCTGGATCCGCCGCACCCCGACGCGACGATCGGCGGCATCGTCTGCGCGAACAGCAACGGCTTCGGGACGCTGCGCTATGGGTCGGTCCGCGACCTGCTCATCGGGAGCACGACGGCGCTCGCGGACGGCAGCGTCGCGCGGGCCGGCGGGCGCGTCGTGAAGAACGTCGCCGGGTACGACCTGAACAAGCTCCTCGTCGGATCGTTCGGCACGCTCGGCGTCCTTGTCGAGGCGACGTTCAAGGTGCTGCCGCTCCCGGCGGTCCGTAGCGCGTGCACGCGGACATTCCCCGATGCCGCAAGCGCCTTCGCGCGTGCGGACGCGATCGTCCGGACCTCGCTGCGGCCGACGGCCCTGGTGGTCGAGCGGCGCGGGCGCGACTGGCGGCTCGTCGTCGCGGCCGCGGGCGAGCGCGCGGTCGTCGACCGCACGCTCCGCGAGGCCGGGGGCGACGCCGTCGCGGATCCGGACACGCTCCTCGAGCCGCTGCGCCAGCTTCCCGCGACCGCCCGCGACGGCGCGCTCGTCCGGGTCGTCCTCCCCCTCGCGGCGCAGCCCGCGTTCGCGGAGACCGCGGCCCGGGTCGACGGCTTCGCGCATCTCGTCGCGGACGCGGGCGCCGGTGTCGGGCTCGTCCACGTCACTGGTGATGACGGCACGGTCGCCCAGTCCGCCGCGGCGCTCATGGCGTCGGCGCGCGTGCTCGGGGGCAGCGGCCGTGCCGAGCGGCGCGCGCCGTCCCTTGCCGGGCGCATCCCGTCGCGGGGTGACGCCGAGCCTGCGGGGCACTTCCTCATGCGGCGCGTGAAGGAGGCCTTCGACCCGCGAGGGATCCTCGAGCCCGGCAGGAGCGTCGTCTGAGCACGCCGCTGACGGATCTCCTCCGCACCGGCGACGCGCCCGCCGACGAGCTCATCTCGCGCTGCGTCCACTGCGGGCTGTGCCTGCCGACGTGCCCGACCTACGCGCTCCTCGGCGTCGAGATGGACTCGCCGCGCGGCCGCATCCGGCTCATGAAGAACGTGCTCGACGGGCGGCTCGAGGCGGGCAGCGCGGGGTACGACGACCACATCTACAAGTGCCTGGACTGCCGCGCCTGCGAGACGGCCTGTCCGTCGGGCGTCGAGTTCGGCAAGCTCGTCGAGGGTGCGCGCGCGCAGATCGAGCGATCGCGGCCGCGGGGTCTCGTCCCGCGCGCGATCCGCTGGGTGGTGTTCCGCCAGCTGCTGCCCCATCACGCGCGCCTCGCGCTGCTGGCACGCCTCGGTCACCTCACGAAGCGTCTCGGCGTCGCCCGGCTGCTGCGGCCGCTGCCGCTCGTCAGCCGCCTTGCCGCGCTCCTCGACCTCGTGCCCGATCGCGCGCCGAGCGCGCGTCGCCTTCCTGGGCGCATCCCCGCGCAGGGCGCGGTGCGTGCGCGCGTCGCCCTGTTCCAGGGGTGTGTCATGCGTGCCGCGTTCGCGGACACGAACGCGGCGACGGCGCGGGTCCTCGCGCGCAACGGTGTCGAGGTCCTCGTGCCGGACGACCAGACCTGCTGCGGCGCGCTGCATGTCCACGCCGGGGAGCGCGCCGATGGACGCGCGCTGGCGCGTCACAACATCGCGCGGCTCGAGGCCCTCGAGGTCGACGCGATCATCGTGAACGCGGCGGGATGCGGCGCGAACCTCAAGGAGTACGGGTGGCTCCTGCGCGAGGACGCGGCCTGGCACGAGCGGGCCGAGCGCTTCTCCGCGCGGGTGAAGGACGCGATCGAGTTCCTCGCCGACCTCGGCCTCTCGGAGACGCCCGGTGCGCTCGAGGGCCGCGTAACGTACGACGACCCGTGCCATCTCCTTCACGGGCAGAAGATCAGGGCGCAGCCGCGCGCCCTGCTCGCAGCGATCCCTGGCCTCGCAGTCGTCGAGCTGCCGGAGGCGGACTGGTGCTGCGGAAGCGCCGGCATCTACAACGTCACCCAGCCCGAGCTCTCGCGCCAGCTGCTCCACCGCAAGGTCGAGCGCATCCGCGCGACCGGCGCGGACCTCGTCGTCACCGCGAACCCGGGCTGCGAGATGCAGCTCGCCTCCGGTTTGCGGAGCGACGGCTCGCGTGCCACCGTCATCCACCTGATGGACCTGCTCGACCGCGCGTACGCCGGGCGTTGAGCCTAGCGACGGCGACCGACCACACCGGTCTCCTCGTCGCGATCTTCATCGCATTCGCGGCCGCGAAGCTCGGCGGCGAGCTCGGGTCGCGCTTCGGCGGTGTGACGCTCGTCGGTGAGATCGCAGCCGGCGCGATCATCGGTCCGCACGTGCTCGGCTGGATCCAGGAGGAGCCCATCCTCGTCGGGCTCTCCGAGCTCGGCGTCATCGTCCTCCTGTTCGCGGTCGGGCTCGAGACGGAGTTCTCGTCCCTCCGCCGCGTCGGGCTGCGCGGCATCGTCGTCGGGAGCGTCGGCATCGTGCTGCCGTTCATCGCGGGCGCGGGGCTCATGTGGATCACGGGCCACAACACGCCGACCGCGCTCTTCATCGGCACCGCGCTCGTCGCGACGAGCGTCGGCATCACGGCGCGGGTCCTCGGCGATCTCGGGCTCATCGGCGAGCGCGAGTCGCTCATCATCCTCGCTGCCGCCGTCGTGGACGACGTGCTCGGGCTCCTCGTGCTCGCCGCCGTGACCTCGCTCGGCTCGGGTGCGCTCGACGTGCCGTCCATCGCCATCCTCGTCGCAGAGACGCTCGTCTTCTTCGGGGTGCTCCTGACGGTGGGGCGCATGGGCATCAAGCGGCACGGGACGAAGGTGCGCTACCTGCGGATCCACCACGGCGCGCTGTCGGCGGCGCTCATCCTCTGCCTCGGTCTCGGCGCGCTCGCCGGGATCATCGGGCTCGCGGCGATCGTCGGCGCGTTCATGGCGGGTCTTCTCGTCGCCGAGCTCTCGGACGAGCTCGAGCTGAAGCGCGATCTCGAGCCGATCCGCGCCTTCCTCGTGCCGTTCTTCTTCGTGATGACGGGCGCGCGGTTCGACTTCGCCGCTCTCCTCGAGCCGGGCTCGCTCGCCCTCGGCATCGCGATGACGGTGCTCGCCATCCTCACGAAGCTCGTCGGCTGCGGGCTCGCGATGTACGGCACCTCGCTGAGCGCCGCGGTCCGCGTCGGCGTCGGGATGGTCCCGCGCGGCGAGGTGGGGCTCGTCGTGGCGTCGCTCGGCCTCGCGGCCGGCATCATCGATGCCCCCCTGTACGGCGCGGTGCTGATGATGGTCGCGGTGACCACGCTGGTCGCGCCGATCCTGCTCGGCCCCGCGTTCCGCTTCCGCGCGGCGGCGGCCATGCCGTGACCGCGTCGAGGCAGGACTTCCAGCGGAAGCTCGAGAAGGCGCTTGGCTCGCCACGTCTCGCCGTCGCGCTCGGCCGGGCGCTCCCGTCGTTCCGCGAGAAGCGCGGGGCGCGCATGGAGGAGATCGACTGGCCCCGGCTGCGGGCGGACCTCACGAGGCGCAAGCGGGCCGCCATCGACGACCTGCCCGCCCTCATCGCCCGGTTCACGGAGGAGGCCGAGGCTGTCGGCGCGAAGGTCTACCGGGCGGCCGACGCGGAGGAGGCACGCCGCATCGTCTCGGCGCTCTGCCGCGCGAAGAAGGCGAAGCTCGTGGTGAAGTCGAAGTCGATGGCGACCGAGGAGATCCACCTGAACGAGCATCTCCTCGCGCAGGGGGTCACGCCGATCGAGACGGACCTCGGCGAGTGGATCCTGCAGCTCGCGAACGACCGGCCCTCCCACCTCATCGCCCCGGCGATCCACAAGACGCGCGAGGAGATCGCCGAGCTCTTCTCGAAGGTCGTCGGCCGCCCCGTGGACAGCGACCCCGCGGCACTCGTCGCGGTCGCGCGGACGCAGCTGCGCGACAGCTTCCTGAAGGCGGACATCGGCATCACCGGCGGGAACGTCCTCATCGCCGAGACCGGCACGCTCGTCCTCGTCACGAACGAGGGGAACGCCGATCTCGCGACGAGCGTGCCGCCGGTCCACATCGCGCTCGTCGGCATCGAGAAGATCGTCCCGACCCTCGACGACGCGGTGGCCGTCCTGAAGCTCCTCGCCCGCAGCGCCACCGGCCAGAAGATCAGCACCTACACGCAGTTCATCACCGGGCCCTCGCGCTCGGCGGACATCGAGCTGACCCTCCAGATCGGCGTGCACGGGCCGAAGGAGCTGCACATCGTCCTCATCGACAACGGCCGCACCGTCATGCGCGACGACCCGCGCTTCCGCGAGGCGCTCTCGTGCATCAAGTGCGGCGCCTGCAGCAACGTGTGCCCGAGCTACCAGGTCGTGGGCGGCCACGTCTTCGGCCACGTGTACACCGGCCCGATCGGCCTCGTCGTGTCGCCCGCGCATCACGGCATCGACTCCGTCGCCTACGAGCAGAACATGTGCATGGGGTGCAACGCCTGCGACACGGTCTGTCCGGTGAGCATCCCGCTCGCGGCGCTCATCACGGACGTGCGCGCCAAGGCGATCGAGCGCACCGGCATGTCGGCGACGAAGCGGCTCGCGCTCGACCAGTGGACGACCCCGCAGCGCATCGACCGGATCACCGCGCTCATGTCGCGGCTGCAGGCGCCGCTGAAGTCAGGCGGTCTCGTCCGGCTCCCGTTCGGGAAGCTCGCGAAGGAGAAGAGCCTGCCCGCGCTGTCCGAGCATCCGCTCCACTACCGCGCGCGCGAGATCGCGTCGACGAACCCGGCCCAGCCGCAGGCGAAGGTCGGCCTCTTCCCCTCGTGCATGATCGACCGCATCCTGCCAAGCGCGGGATATTCGGCCGCGCGCGTGCTGCAGGCCCTCGGCGCGGAGGTGCACGTCGTCGAGGGGCGGCGCTGCTGCGGCCTGCCGCACTTGAACTCCGGAGACCGCGGGAACGCGCGCGCCATGGCGAAGGAGGCGATCGCCGCGCTCGAGCGCGCATCCGGCGACGTCTTCGTCGTGCCGTCCTCGTCGTGCGCGATCACCGTCGCGCAGGACTACATCCGCCTCCTCGACGACGAGCCGGAGTGGCAGGCTCGCGCGACGGCGCTCTCGGACCGGATCGTCGCCTTCACGACGTGGGTGGCGGCGGAGGCCCGGACCCGCGGCCTGCGCGGGAAGCCCCTCGGCATCCGCGCGACCTATCACGACGCCTGCCAGTCCGCGAACGTCCTCGGGCTCCACGCGGAGCCGCGCCGCCTGCTGAAGGACGTGGCCGGGGTCGAGCTCGTCGAGATGCCCGAGTCCAGCGTGTGCTGCGGCTTCGGCGGCTCATTCTCCTTCGACTATCCGGAGGTCGCGTCCAAGGTGCTCGAGCGCAAGCTCGCGAACATCGCGTCGACGGGCGTCGACCTTGTCATCACCGACAACCCGGGCTGTCTCACGCACCTCCGCGGCGCGTACGACTCGCGCCGCGACGGGATCCGCGTGCGCCACCTCGCCGAGGTGCTCTGGGACTCGCTGCAGCCCGCGAGCTGAAAGGGCACGGGCGCCGCTGCGCATGACGAAAGCGTCATGCCGCAGCGAAAGAGGCCGGTTACCGTCGACGGTAGCCATGACGATCGCCAAGAAGCAGCCGAGCGCGGAGCGCGAGCAGACTGACGAGAGTCTGCGCGCCGAGCGTGACAGCGCGGATGCGGCCCTCGGCGACGAGGTGGCCGACGTCGATGCGACCGCGGACGCGGTCATCGAGCAGGCTCGGATCCGTGCGGACGACGTGCTTGCGGCGGCCCGCGCCGCCACCGATCGACAGACCGGCCGGGCGAACGCCCAGTCCTCGGCGGTGGTCGCGGAGAAGCGATCGCTCGAGGACAAGGCGGTCCGAAAAGAGCGGGCCGATGCGGACGAGACGCTGCGCGCCGAACGCGCCGAGCAGGTCGCGCTCCTCTCGATCGAACGCGAGGAGACGGACAAGGACCTCTCCGACGAGCGTGCCCGATCGGACGACGCGCTCGCGACCCGGGACGCTTTCCTCGGCGTCGTCAGCCATGACCTGCGAGGCATGCTGACCAGCGTCGTCGCGTACGCGACGCTCATCGCGAGAGACGTGTCGCGGGCCGATCACGTCGAGAAGGTCCAAGCGCACGCCCTGCGCATCCAGCGCTCGGCTACACGGATGAACCGGCTGATCGGGGATCTCGTCGATGTCGCGAGCATCGAAGCCGGGATGCTCGCGGTCGCACGTGAGGTCGGCGACCCGTCCCAGGTCGTCACGGAGGCCGTGGACACCTTCCAGGCGGAAGCATCGGCACGAGGGGTCTCGCTCGTCGCGGAGGTCGTGCCGCCGCCGTCACTCGCCGCGCACGATCCGGCCCGGATCCTTCAGGTCCTCACCAACCTGCTGAGCAACGCGATCAAGTTCACGCCTGCCGACGGCAACGTCGTCGTCCGCGTCGAGACGATCCGGGACGAGATACGGATCTCCGTCGGCGATACCGGCCCGGGCATACCGGCCGACCAGCTGGAAGCGGTCTTCGCGCGGTTCCGGCAGGTCGCGAAGAACGACCGAAGGGGCGTGGGTCTCGGTCTCTATATCTCCAAGAGCATCGTGCAGGGACACGGCGGGCGGATCTGGGTCGAGTGCCCGGCCGGCGGCGGAAGCACGTTCTCCTTCACGCTCCCCGTCTACGTCGGTGAGACGGGCGTGCCTTCGTCATCGCCCCGCAACAGGTCGTCGTAGGTCTCGCGGCGGCGAACGAGGCGGGCCTTCCCGTCCGCGACGACGACGACCGCCGGGCGCGGCGCCATGTTGTAGTTGCTCGCCATGGACAGCTGGTAGGCGCCCGCTGAGGGGATCGCGATGAGGTCCCCGGGACGCGGCAGCGGCAGGCGGACGCGCTGGATGAGGATGTCCCCGGACTCGCAGTAGCGGCCCGCGATCGCGACCTCTGCCTCGGCAGGCTCGTCGAGCCGGTCGGCGACGACGGCGGTGTACTCCGCGCCGTACGCCGTCGGGCGGATGTTGTCGGCCATCCCGCCGTCGACCGCGACGTACGTGCGCCCGCCCGGGATGCGCTTCACGGCGCCGGCGCGGTAGAGCGCGACGGCGCTCGAGGCGATCAGGGAGCGCCCGGGCTCGATGGTGAGGTCCGGGAGGCGCTCGTAGCCGTGGCGTCGCGCGGCGCCCGCGACGAGCGCGGCAATGCGCGCGATCGCGTCCTGCGTGCGGAGCGACGGATCGTCGGGCGTGTACCGCACGCCGAAGCCGCCACCCGGGCTCAGCTCGCGGAGGTCGAAGCCGTCCGCGCGCAGCGACGCGGCGAGCGCGAAGAGGCGCCCGATCGCCTCCCCGTACGTGGCGAGGTCGAAGATCTGCGAGCCGATGTGCGCGTGGATGCCGCGCAGGTCGAGCGACGGTCGCACGAGCGCGGCCCGGATGCCCTCCGCCGCCTGGCCCGACGCGATGCCGAGGCCGAACTTCGTGTCCGTCGCGCCGGTCTGCAGGTGCGCGTGCGTGTGCGCGGCGATGTCGGGACCGACCCTGAGGAGGACGGGCTGGCGGACCCCTCGCGCGGTCGCGAGGCGCGCGAGCATCGCGAGCTCGTCGAGGTTGTCGATGACGATGCGCCCGACCTTCGCGTCGAGCGCGCGCTCGAGCTCCTCCTCGGTCTTGTTGTTGCCGTGGAAGTAGATCCGCTCCGCCGGGAAGCCGACCGCCACAGCCGCGTGCAGCTCGCCGCCGGACACGACGTCGAGCCCGAGGCCCTCACGCTCCACGAGCCGGAGGAGCCACGGCGCGCAATAGGCCTTCGCCGCGTAGCAGACGAGCGAGCGGCCCGCGTAGCCGGACGCGAGCGTCTCCCGGTAGGTGGCCGCGCGGGCGACGATGCTCGCCTCGTCATACACGTAGAGCGGCGTGCCGAAGCGCTGCGCGAGCTCGCTCACGTCGCAGCCGCCGATCTCGAGATGAGCACCGCGCGCACGGGCGGTGTCCGGGAAGATGTCGCCGGCCTCGAGCGCAGGCTGGGAACGGGTCACGCGCGCTGGACCAGCCGGAGCAGGTCGGGGCTGAGGTCGCCGGAGCAGACCTCCTCGACCGGCCCGCGCATCCGGAGCTCGCCGTCCGGAGCGATAGCGATCTCGAGCGCTCCGCCCGGCATCGTCACGGTGACCTCGCGGTCGACCAGACCCGCGCGGTGGCACGCCGCGACGACGGCGCAGCTGCTCGAGCCCGACGCGAGCGTGTAGCCGGCGCCGCGCTCCCAGATCTCGATGCGGACCGCCCGTCGCGAGAGGACCTGGGCGAACTGCACGTTCGTCCCGCTCGGGAACGCCGGATGTCGCTCGACGAGGGGGCCGAGCCGATGGACATCGATGGCCGAGAGATCGGGGACGATGGCCACGCAGTGCGGGTTGCCGAGCGATACCTGCACGGCGGGAAGCCGGCGCCCGTCGACGTCGATCGAGGCGACCTCACCGAACGTCGCCTGCCCCATCTCCGCGAGGACCGAGGCGACGCGCCCGCCGTCCCACTCGAGCTGCGCGCGCACGCGGCCGCCGGGCGTGTCGAGGACGAAGCGGTCGCGGTCCGTGTAGCCGTGCTCGCGCAGGAACTTCGCGAAGATGCGCACGCCATTGCCGCTCTTCTCGGCCTCGCTGCCGTCGGGGTTGAAGATCCGGAGGCCGAAGTCGCCGCTCTCCGGCGGCGCGACCGCCAGGATCCCGTCGGAGCCGACGCCGCGATGACGGTCGCAGATGAGCCGCACCGCGGCCGGAGTGAGCGCGAACGGGACCTTCGCCGGGTCGATGACGATGTAGTCGTTCCCGAGGCCGTGCGACTTCACGTAGTGCGCCACGCCGGGCGAGCCTATCGCGGCGAAGGTGCTTGCGGCGCGCGCCGGAACGGGTCTAGCGCCCGCAGGCGCAGCTGCCTCCGGTCGACGCGCCGCGGACGAAGAAGCCCGCGCCGAGGTCGGAGTCCACGAAGTCGATGGTCGCGCCCTCGCAGTGCGGCGCGCTCAGCGGATCGATCGCGAGCGGGATCCCCTGCAGCTCGGTCACAGTGTCCTGCGGATCCGCGCCGTCGTCGAACGCCAGGCCGTACCGCGTCGAGCAGCAGCTCTTCCCGGCGACGTAGAGCCGCACGACGGCCTTCGCGGGGTCGTCCCCGCGCAGCTCGCGGAGCTTGTCGGCCGCGACGGGCGTGAGCTCGATCACGGGTCGATGCTAGCGGAGCCCGCGCTGCGGCGGCGGTCGGTGCGCACGACCGCGGCGAAGATGCCGCCGAGCGCCGCGAGGACGAGCGCGGCGCTCCCGGCGACCGCGATCGCGGGACCGAGCGCCTGGGCGAGGCCACCGAGCAACGGACCGTTCACGACGCGGGTGCCCTGCGTCCCGAACGAGTACGCGCCCATGACGCGGCCGCGGATCCGGTCGGGAGCGGAGAGCTGGAGCGTGGTGTTCGCGAGGGCCTGCGCGATCACGGCCGTGCCGCCGATGAGGACCATGAGCACGAGCGCGAGCGGGTACGACGTGGCGAGGGCGAATACGAGGATGGACGCGATCTCGACACCGACCGCCATGACGACGAGACGCAACGGGTCGCGGCGCTCTCGCGCGTAGGCGAGCCAGACCGCCGCTGCGAGCGCGCCGACGCCGCTCGCGACGAGGAGGAACGAGTAGCCGAGCTCGTCCGCGCCGAGGCGGTCGCGCGCGAAGAGCGGCAGGAGCGAGTGGAAGGTGTGGCCGAGGAAGACCACCGGGAGCATCTCGACGCCGATGAGCGCCCACAGCCGTGGCCGCGTGCGCACGAAGCGGATCCCCTCGCGGAGCGCCTCGAGCGTCGCCTGAGGCGGCAGGATCTCCCCGCGCGGGACGCGCATGAGCGCCAGCAGGAGAAGGAGCGGGACGAAGCTGAGCGCGTTCACGAGCAGTCCCCAGCCCGGGCCGAACGCGATGAACACGAGCCCCGCGATCGCCGGCCCGACGATCTGGGACAGCTGGCGCGAGGTCGAGTTCAGGCTCACGGCCGAGAGGAGCCGCTCGGGCCCGACGATCGAATGGACGAGCGTCTGCTGTGCCGGGTTCCCGATCGCACCGGCGGATCCGTGCAGGAGCAGGAAGCCGAAGATCCACGCAAGGGTCACGGATCCGGCGATCGTCACGAGCGCGACGCCGAGGCCTGCCGCGAACAGGAGCGCCTGCGCCACCAGCTGCACCTTGCGCGTGTCGTAGCGGTCCGCGAGGGTGCCGCCGTAGAGCGAGAAGACCGTGAACGGGACCCAGTGGGCGAGCACCATCATCCCGAGCCAGAACGCGGCCTGGTCGCCCGCGAGCCGGAGCACGAGCAGGCTGCGGATGACGGTCTCCATGCCGTCCCCGGCCGACGAGATCCAGCTCGCGACGAAGTACTGGCGGTAGAGCGGGACCTCGAACGCGCTGAAGCGGAGCCGGGACGGCTGCGCCGCCATCGCGGCGATGCCGGACGCGGGGCTCTGGAGGTCCTCCCAGCCGTCCGTCCTCACTTAGGGTGTCAGGAAGAGCTGCGTGAACATCCGGCCATACGGGCCCGCTGAGATCACGCCGACGCCGATCCGCGTGAACTCCGGCCGGAGGATGTTCTCGCGGTGCCCGGGGCTCTCCATGAGCCCACGATGCGCGGTCGCGACGGAGCGTGCGTAGGCGAGGTTCTCGCCCGCGCGCGTGTAGCCGATCCCCGCGGCGGTGATGCGGTCGAACGGCGACCCGGTGACCGGCGAGGTGTGCGAGAAGTAGCGCTGGCGGAACATCTCGGTCGAGTGCGCGCGGGCGACCGGGACGAGCCGCGGGTCGAGCTCGAGCGGCGCGAGACCGTGGGCCGCGCGCTCCTCGTTCGCGAGCGCGACGAGCTGGCGCTCCGCCTCGGGGTCGACGTCGAGCGCGAGGTCCGCCGGCAGGTCGAGGGTCTGACGGTCGTCGGCGCCGAGACGGGTGACGAGGAGCGGCGCGCCGTCGCCCTCGCCGACGAGCCGGCCGAGCAGCGGCTGGACGACGGAGACCTGGGCGATGAGGGCACGCGCGAGCCGGGAGCCGTCGATCGCGGCGCGGGCGTCGTTGCCGAGCGGGAGGACGAGGAGGGCCGCGAGCGCGACCGTGATGACGAGGACGGCGCGCACGGCCGCGGGGAACACGCCGAGGGCGCGGTCCGCCGCCGCGAGCGGCGCGATGCGGTGGAGCGCGCGCGAGAGCGGAGCCACGACGAAGCGCCCGCCGACGGCGAAGGCGGACTCGAAGAGGATGACGATCGCCACGAACACCGCGGCGCGCACGACCGCGGGCGGCCAGGGAAGGAGGGGTGCGAGGCCGTCCGTGAGCGGCGCCTGCAGGGCGATGCCCGCGAGGAGCGCCGCGGCCCAGGTGAGGAGCCCGTACGCCGCCACGATGAACCCGCTGCGCCAGCCGGCGATGACCGCGACCGCGACGACCGCGACGATGAGCGCGTCGACCAGGGTCACGCTACGTGACCCGCCACTACGCGATCCCGCGGAGCTCGCCCGTGCTGAGGATCTCCCGTAGGTAGCGGCCGGTGTACGACGTGCGGTCCTTCGCCACGTGCTCGGGCGTGCCCTGCGCGACGATGCGGCCGCCGGCCTTGCCGCCCTCCGGGCCGAGGTCGATGACCCAGTCGGCCGTCTTCACGACGTCGAGGTTGTGCTCGATGACGATGACCGTGTTCCCCGCGTCGACGAGGCGGTGCAGCACCTCGAGCAGCTTCTCGACGTCGGCGAAGTGCAGGCCGGTCGTCGGCTCGTCGAGGATGTAGAGCGTCTTGCCGGTCGCGCGCCGCGATAGCTCCGTCGCGAGCTTCACCCGCTGCGCCTCGCCGCCGGACAGCGTGGTCGCCGACTGGCCGAGGTGGATGTAGCCGAGCCCCACGTCGAGCAGGGTCTGCAGCTTCGTCGCGACGGCGGGGACGTTCTGGAAGAACGCGAGCGCGTCCTCGACGGTCATGCCGAGGACGTCGGCGATGTTCTTCCCCTTGTAGTGGATCTCGAGCGCCTCGCGGTTGTACCGCTTGCCCGCGCAGACCTCGCACGGGACGTAGACGTCCGGGAGGAACTGCATCTCGATCTTGATGATCCCGTCGCCCGCGCAGGCCTCGCAGCGGCCGCCCTTCACGTTGAAGGAGAAGCGGCCCGGCGTGTAGCCGCGGATCCGCGCGTCCGGGACCTGGGCGAAGATGTCGCGGATCGGGGTGAAGAGCCCGGTGTAGGTGGCGGGGTTCGAGCGCGGCGTCCGGCCGATCGGCGACTGGTCGATGTCGATGACCTTGTCGAGGAACTGGATCCCCTCGACGACATCGTGCGCGCCGGGCCGCTCCTTCGCCTTCGAGATCGCCTGCGCGAGGCGCCGGTAGAGGATGTCGTTCACGAGCGAGCTCTTCCCGGAGCCCGACACGCCGGTCACGGCCACGAAGACGCCGAGCGGGATGCGCACGTCGAGGTCCTTCAGGTTGTGCTCGCGCGCGCCCTTCACGACGAGCTCCTCGCGCCTCGGGCGGCGGCGGCTGCGCGGCACCGGGATCCGCCGCTTCCCCGAGAGGAACTGGCCCGTGAGCGAGGCGGGCTCGGCGAGGATCTTCTCGAGCGGGCCCTCGGCGACGATGTGGCCGCCGTGCTCGCCCGCGCCGGGGCCGATGTCGATGACGTGATCGGCGCTGCGGATCGTCTCCTCGTCGTGCTCGACGACGATGACCGTGTTGCCGATGTCCCGCATCCCGAGCAGCGTGCGGATGAGTCGCGCGTTGTCGCGCTGGTGGAGCCCGATCGAGGGCTCGTCGAGGATGTAGAGGACGCCCATGAGCCCCGAGCCGATCTGCGTCGCGAGGCGGATGCGCTGGGCCTCCCCGCCGGAGAGCGTCGTCGCGGCGCGGTCCACCGTGAGGTAGTCGAGCCCGACGTCCATGAGGAAGCCGAGCCGCGTCCGGATCTCCTTCAGGATCTGCCGCGCGATCGTCTTGCTCCGCGCCGAGAGCGGTCCGCCGCGGACCTTCTCGAGCGTGGTCACCCACTCCAGGGACTCGCCGACGGAGAGGCGGCTCACGTCGACGATGCTCTTGCCGCCGATGGTCACCGCGAGCGTCTCAGGACGGAGCCGCGCGCCCTTGCAGGTCGGGCAGGGCCGCTCGCTCATGTACCGCTCGATGTCCTGCTTGATGTACTCGCTCGTCGTCTCGCGGTAGTGCCGCTCGAGCCAGGGGACGATGCCCTCCCACTCGATGTCGTACTGGCGCCGCTGGCCCGCCTTGTTCTCGTACGAGAGCTTCAGCTTGTCCTGGACGCCGAAGAGGATCGCTTCCCGCTGCTTCTCCGTGAGGTCCTTCACCTTCGTGTCGAGGGAGAACTTGAGCTTCTTCGCGAGCCCGCCGAGGGCCGCCATGCGGTAGGCCGCGGTGCCGCCGGCCTTGTGCCAGGGGAGGATCGCGCCCTTCGCGAGCGAGAGGTCGGGGTTCGCGAGGATGAGGTCCGGGTCGGGCTCGAGCCGCGTGCCGAGGCCGGTGCAGGACGGGCAGGCACCGTGCGGCGAGTTGAAGGAGAACGTGCGCGGCTCGATCTCGCCGATGGAGAAGTCCCCTTCGGGACACGCGAGCCGCTCCGAGAACATCCGCTCGGGGATCTTGCCGTCGGCGTCGGCGATGACGCAGAGCCCTTCGCCGAGCCGCAGCGCGGTCTCGACGGAATCCGAGAGCCGCGAGCGCTCCTCCTCGGCCTCGGCACCGTGCTTCACGACGAAGCGGTCGACGACCACCTCGACCGTGTGCTTGCGCATCTTGTCGAGGACGATGTCCTCGCTGAGGTCGCGGACGTGCCCGTCCACGCGCACGCGCGCGTAGCCGCCGCGGCGCGCCGTCGCGAAGAGCTGCTGGTGCTCGCCCTTGCGGTCGCGCACGAGGGGCGCGAGCACGAG
>DASUCM010000131.1:0-37479 GCA_036276035.1 Candidatus Limnocylindria bacterium
ACGCACGACCTGGACGAGGCGGTCTACCTCGCCGACCGGGTGCTCGTCATGACCGCGCGCCCGGGGCGCATCAAGCGCGAGCTCGTCGTGGACCTGCCGCGGCCGCGCGCGCCTGACATCATGGCCACGGCGCGCTTCCACGAGCTGCGTGACGAGATCCGCTCGCTCGTGCGCGACGAGGCGATCAAGACGATGGGGGCAACGACATGAAGATCCTCGGTATCTGCGGGAGCCTGCGGGCAGCCTCGCTGAACCGGCTCCTCCTGCGAGCGGCGCAGGAGCAGGCGCCGGCAGGCACGACCATCGACGTCGCCGATCTCCACGGCATCCCCGTCTTCAACGAGGACGTGGAGATCAAGGGCGATCCCGACGCGGTCCGCCGGCTGAAGGAGCGCATCCGCGACGCCGACGCGGTGCTCATCGCGACGCCCGAGTACGCGTGGGGCGTGCCGGGCGTGCTGAAGAACGCCCTCGATTGGGTGTCTCGCCCGACGGGGCAGTCCACCCTGAAGCAGAAGCCGGTCGCGGTGATGGGCGTGTCGAACGGCTTCTGGGGCACGACGCGCGCGCAGCTGCAGCTGCGCCAGACGCTCACCTACCACGACGCGCTGACGCTCCAGTCGCCGTGGGTCTACGTCCCGATGGGCAGGGAGAAGTTCGACGGGTCCGGGGCGCTCACGGACGAGCGGGCGCGGCAGCAGGTGAAGGAGCTCGTCGCCGCGCTCGTCGCCTGGACCGAGCGGGTGACGCCGCGCGCTTGAGCGCGCGCGTCTTCGTCGCGGCGGCGCGCCCGCGCACGCTCTCCGCGGCGATCGTCCCGGTCCTCGTCGGCTCCGCGGTCGCGGCCGCCCGCGGTGCGTTCCGGGCCGACGTGTTCGTCGCGGCACTCGTCGCATCGCTGCTCATCCAGATCGGTGCGAACTACGCGAACGACGTCTCGGACCACCTGCGCGGTGCCGACACCGCGGAGCGCCTCGGCCCGCCGCGTGCGACGGCCCTCGGCCTCGTCTCCCCCCGCGCGATGATGGCGGCCGCCGGGGTCGCGTTCGGGTCCGCGCTCGTGCTCGGCCTCTACCTCGTCTCGGTCGGTGGCGTGCCCGTGCTCCTCGTCGGCCTCGCGTCGATCGCCGCCGCGGTGCTCTACACGGGCGGCCCCTGGCCGCTCGGCTACCACGGGCTCGGCGACCTCGTGTGCTTCGTGTTCTTCGGGCTCGTCCCCGTCGCGACGATGGACTTCCTGCACTCCGGCTCGGTCTCCGCGGCCGCGTGGTGGGCCGCCGTGCCGGTCGCCTGCATCGTCACCGCGATCCTCGTCGTGAACAACCTGCGCGACCTCGAGCAGGACCGGGCGGTGGGGAAGCGCACGTTCGCGGTGCTCCTCGGCCGCATGGGCACGCGGGTCTGGTACTCGGTGCTCCTCGCCGCCGCCTACGTCGTGCCGCTCCTCGGCTGGGCCTTCGAGATCTTCCCGCTCGCGATCTTCCTCGTCGCGCTCACGGCGCCGCTCGCGCAGAAGCTCGGCGACACCGTGTCGCACCGGGAAGGCCGCGAGCTGAACGCCGCGCTCGCGGGGACGAGCCGGCTGCACCTGCTCTTCGGCGCGCTCCTCTCGGCCGGCCTCCTCCTCTCGCGCTTCCGCCCGATCTGACCGGGGACCCCGCCCGGCGGGGTTAGGCTCGGGCCCGCAGTGCGTGCGAACGCCGCGGTCCAGCAGGCCGTCGAACGCGAGGCGGCGCCGATCAGGAAGGACGAGGCGCGCGTCGGCGTGGTCTTCGTGCACGGCATCGGGCAGCAGGCGGAGAGCGACGCGATCCGCGAGTTCGGCGGGCACCTCCTGCGCTGGCTCCGCGAGTGGCACGAGGCGCGCGGCCTGCCGCTGGAGGTCGAGCGGTCGGTCCTCAGCTACGGCGACCGCGGCGAGCCGCCGGCGCGCTTCTCGGTCCGCATCCCGGGCGGCGCCGCCGGTCCGGCGCAGACGTGGGTCTTCGCGGAGGCCTGGTGGGCGGCGCGCCTGCGCGCGCCGAGCTTCCCGCGGATGGTCGGCTGGGGCTGGATCGTCGTCACGCGCGTGCTCCAGCGGCTCGCGGACAGCGCCGAGCGCAACGCGACCGGGCACACCGAGCGGACCCGGCCGGCCACCGAGCGCGCCATCCGGCTCGTCTCCGCGCTCTTCCTCTTCATCGGGTACGCCGCGGCGATGCTCGTCGCGCTCCCGCTCATCCTCGTGCTCTTCGTCCTCGCGCAGCTGCCCGGGCCGTTCGAGCGCATCGTCCTCGGCATCCGGCTGTTCGTCGTCGAGCAGATCGGCGACTTCTACACGTTCCTCCACGACGACGTGCAGGCGCTCCACATCCGGAGCGCCGTCGCGTACGCGATCGACTACCTCGTCACGAAGGAGGAGTGCGAGCGCATCGTCGTCATGGCGCACTCGCAGGGCTCCGTCGTCGCCTTCGACGCCCTGAGCGCGGAGAAGATCGCGCACATCGGCGCGGTCTCGACGCTCGTGACGGTCGGCGGCGCGCTGAACAATGCCTTCCTCCTCAAGTCGAAGCGCTCGACACGCCTCGAGCGCGAGCTTCCGCCACACATCCGCTGGCTCGACGTCTGGGCCGACTACGACCCGGTCTCGGGCGGGCGCCTCGTGCGGCGCGGCCACCCGGTGCGTTGGGAGGATCTCCCGATCCTGAACGAGCTGAACGTCATCACCGACCACGGGGCGTACTTCACGAACCGCGAGGAGTTCCTCTCGCGCCTCGCGCAGGAGATCGACTCGCCGGCCGACCACCGGACATCGCGCTTCTTCCCCGGAGAGGCGGCGTTCGCGCGTTGGCGGGACCGCCGGCGCGACCGCGTCCTCGCGATGGTCGCGTGGCGCCTCGCGGCGTTCGTCCTCTTCGGCTACGCGATGTGGCAGCGGCTGCGGCCGTTCGACCGTCTCGGCGCGGACGGCGAGGCCGCGTGGCTCTGGCTCGGGCGGCTGCCGGTGGTCGGCGGCGTCGTCGACGCGCTCGGCGGGCTCGCGCGGTGGATCGCGCTCGGTCCGCCGGCGACCGACGTCCTCGCGCGCGTCCTCGGGGTCGCCGTCTGGGGCATCGCGTACACGCTGCTCTTCCTCGCGCTGTACGTCCTCGTGTTCACGCCGTGGCACGAGTCGGAGGGCCGGCGCTCCGTCGGACCCGACGCGCCGCCGTCGCGCGGTCAGGCGCTCGCGATCGCGATCACCTCCGCGCTCGTCCTGTTCGGCCTCACCGTCGGCGCGGCCACGATCGCGGACCTCCCCCCGCTGCCGCGGCCATAGCGACCCGCTCGCGTGCGGGCGCCGGCGCTACCGCCCGGTCGGGCTCGGGCTCGCGCCCGGAACGCGGCCGCCGCCGAGACCGGGCCGCTGGCCGCCGAAGACCTGCTGCAGCGCACCGCCGCCGACGAGCACGGCGTTCGCGCTCACGGTCCCGGTCGCCGCGTCCGTCGTCCCGACGATGGTCACCTGGTCGCCCGGCTTCAGGTCGGCGAGCTTGATCTCCTGCTCGACGGTGCGCAGGACGCGCGTGTCGGTGCCGACGAGCGCGATCGTCGACGTGACCGCCGGCGTCGCGCCGGCCGCGCCCCCGGCCGCGGGCTGGCGGACCTCGACGGTGATGGAGCCGTCGTTCACCGACAGGATGCGGCCGACGGTCGGGGCCGCGCCGCCGAGCACGCCCTGCCCGCCGAGCGCCGCGCGGCGCGCCTGCTGCGCGGCGGTACCGCCCGCCGTCGTGCTCGGCGTGGCTTGATCGCCGCGCGACGGACCGAGCATCGTGCCGCTGGCGAAGCCACCGCCGAAGAGCGCGATGGACACCACAAGCGCGAGGACCATCTGTGTCGACCGTGCGTTCATCTGTGCTCTCCTTCACTGCTTCGCATAGGCCCTTGGTCCGTGGTCACTCGTAGCGCAGCGCCTGGATGGGGTGCAGGCGCGCCGCGCGCATCGCGGGATAGAGGCCGAAGACGATCCCGATCGCCACCGACACGCCGACCGCGACCGCGACCGTGCCGGCGGTGATGACGACGAGGACGTCCGGCTGCAGCCGCTTCACGACCTCGGTGATGCCCCAGCCGAGCAGGATCCCGAGGATGCCGCCGGTGCCCGTGAGCGCGATCGCCTCGATGAGGAACTGCATGAGGATGTCGCGCCGCCGCGCGCCGACGGCCTTGCGGATGCCGATCTCCCGCGTCCGCTCGTTCACCGAGACGAGCATGATGTTCATGATCCCGATCCCGCCGACCAGGAGCGAGATCCCGCCGATCGAGCCGAGCAGGATCGTGAACGTCGTCGTGATCGTCGAGAGCGCCGCGAGCGTGTCGTTCTGGTTCGTGACGGTGAAGTCCGCGGCCGCGGGATCCTCGATCTTGTGGCGCTGCAGGAGCACCGCCCGCACGTCCTCGGTCGTCTGCGCCATCGCCTCCGACGACGCGGCCTTGATGACGATCGCGTTCACCACATTCGTCCGCCCGGTGAGCACGCGCTGCGAGGTCGTCGCGGGCACAAGGATCTGGTCGTCGCGGCTGAAGCCGAAGGTCGTCCCCTTCGCCTCGAGCACGCCGATCACCTTGAAGTTGATGATCCGGGCGCGCTGCGCGCCTCCGCCGGGGCCGGCGGGTCCTGCCTGCCGCAGCTGGATCGCCTGCCCGACCGGATCCGCGTCGCCGAAGAGATTCGCGGCCGTGAGGGCACCGATCACGGCGACCTGCGCGTTCAGGTTGAGATCCGTTTCGGTGAAGAACTCGCCGGAGGCGAGCGTCCAGTCGCGGACCATGGGGTACTCGACGGTCACGCCCGTCACCTGCGTGTTCCAGTTCGTGCCCGCCGCCGTCACCTGCCAGCGGCCGGCTTGCTGCTCCGCCTCGATGGCGCGGATCGAGTCACCGAGCTGCTCGCGCAGCGACCGCATGTCGTCGAGGGTCAGGCTCTGCGCCTGCGCCCCCGCGCCGCGGAGCGCGTCGGCGGTCTGCGCTCCCGGCGTGACCGTGACGAGGTTCGACCCGAGCGAGAGGACGGTCTGCTGCACGCGCTCGGACGCGCCGTTGCCGACGGCGACCATCGCGATCACCGCCGCGACCCCGATCACGACCCCGAGCATCGTGAGCGAGCTGCGCAGCTTGTTCACGACGAGCGACTGGAGCGCCGAGCGCAGCGAGTCGAGGAGCTTCAAGCCGGCACCATGACGGCGAGCTCGTGCTCGGCGCGCCGCGGCGCGAGGATGCGCTCGTCCGCCGAGACCTTGCCGTCGCGCATGCGCACGATGCGCTTGCAGTACGCGGCGACGTCCGCCTCGTGGGTCACCATGACGACCGTCTTCCCGGCGTCGTTCAGGCGCTGGAAGATCGAGAGGATCTCCACGCTCGAGCGCGAGTCGAGGTTCCCCGTGGGCTCGTCCGCGAGGATGAGCGCTGGATCGTTCAGGAGCGCGCGCGCGATCGCGACGCGCTGCTGCTGCCCGCCGGAGAGCTCGGTCGGCCGGTGGTGCATGCGGTCGCCGAGGCCGACCTGCGCGAGGGCCTCCTCCGCGCGCGCCCGGCGCCCGCGCCGGTCCCCTCCGTACAGGAGGGGGAGCTCGACGTTCTCGATCGCGTTGAGGCGGGGCAGCAGGTTGAAGGTCTGGAACACGAAGCCGACCTGCGCGTTCCGGATCGCGGCGAGCTGGTCGTCGTTCAGCGTGCCGACGTCCTGGCCGGCCAGCACGTAGCGGCCGCTGTCGGGCACGTCGAGGCAGCCGACGATGTTCATCATCGTGGACTTCCCCGAGCCGGACGGTCCCATGATCGCGACGAACTCGCCGGCGCGGATGTCGAGGTCGACGCCGCGCAGGGCGTGCACGATGTTGTCCTTGCCCATGCGATAGGTCTTCGTGACGCCGCGCAGCGCGAGGACCGGCTGGATCACCGGATCTGCACGCCGCCACCGCCGAGGCGCTGCTGGATCTGCTGCTGCTGCTGCTGCGTCGTGGTCGTTCCCGTTCGCGGCGCGGGGAGCACGACGAGGTCGCCCTCCTCCAGGCCGCTCACGACCTCGGTGACGCTGTCGGTCGCGATGCCGAAGACGACTTCGGCGTCGACGGGCCTGCCGTCGCGCATGACCTGCACCCCGCGCCGGCCGCCGGTGCTGCGGATCGCGAGGTTCGGCACGGTGAGCACGTTCGTCTTGCTCACGAGGATGACGCTCGCCGTGCCGGACATCCCCGGGCGCACCGCCGCGTCGGGCACGTCGACCGTCACGTCGACCCCGTAGACGGGCACGCCCTGCTGGATCGTCGCGACCGGGTCGATCCCCGTGACCTTCCCGGTCATGCGCGACCCCGCACCGACCGCGTCGACGGTCACGGTCGCGACCTGGCCGAGCCGGAGCTTCGCGACGTCCGCCTCGCCCACCGTGCCGTGCAGCTGGAGCGTCGTGACGTTCGCGATCGAGAGGAAGGGGCTCGCCGCCGTCCCCGATGCCGCCTCGCCGACCTGGCCGGTGAGCGCCGCGACGACGCCGGGCGCGGGCGCGCGCAGCGCCGCGTTCGCGAGGGTGTTCTGCGCGGTCTGCAGCGCGAGCTCCGCCTGCAGCACCGACGCGTACGCGGTGGCGATGTCCGAGGACTTCGGGGCTGCCGCGGTCCGCGCGTACGACGCCTGCGCCGACGCGAGCGCGCTCTCCGCGTTCGCGATCGAGCTCGCGCCGCGCTCCTGCGCCGCCGGCACCGCCTGGGTCGCGCTCACGAGGCCGTTCGCGATCGCGTCCGTCACCGTGTTGAGGGTCGTGCCCGCCTGGGCCAGGCGCGACTTCGCGCTCGACGCGAGCTGCTGCGCGGCGATGACGCGGTCGGTGAGGAAGCGGAGGCCTTCGCGGAGGCTGTCGAAGTCGGTCTGCTGCCGCGCGCTCGAGCTGTTCAGCGTGGCGAGGGCGGACGCGATCGAGCTCTGCGGGCCGCTGAGCTGACCGTTCACGACGTCGATCGCCGCATTCAGCCGCGTCACGGCGGACTGGTACGCGATCAGGCTCGACTGGTAGCCGCCGGCCGCGGCGCTCGTGTCCGCACCCGACGCGAGGACGCTGTCAAAGGTGCCGGCAGAGGCGAGGAGCGCGGCCTGTGCCGCGCCGAGCTCGGTGAGCGCGTCCCGCAGCAGCGTCGACGCGGCGCTCACGGCCGTCGCGAGCGGCGCGGTCGCGCCGCCGAGCGAGGTCTGGACGGTGCGCGCGTCGGTGCTGCCCGGTAGCGCGTAGGCGATCGTGAGCATGTCGCCGTGCTGCCGCTGGAGGTCCGACACGGCCTGCGTGAGGGCATCGGCGTCGGTGCGGACCTGCGCGACGAGCGCGGAGAAGTTCGTCCGCGCGACCGTGTAGCCGCCCGTCACCCTCGCGAGCGTCTGCTTCGCCGTCGCCACGTCCGTCTCCGCCGTGCGGCGCGCGGTCTCGAGCGAGCGCTGCGCGTTCGCGACGGAGGTCGCCGCGGCCGCGACGTCCTCCGGCAGCGCGCCCGCGAGCGCCTGCTCGTAGCGCGCCTGCGCGGAGGTGAGGTTCGCCTGCGCCTGCGCGACCGCGACCTCGAGCGTCGCCGTGTCGAGCCGCGCCAGGAGCTGGCCCGCCGTGACGCGGTCGCCGACCTTCACGAGGATCTCCGCGACGCGTCCCGAGGTCTGGAAGTTCAGGCGGATGGTCCCGCCGGCGTTCACGGAGCCCGACACCGCGACGGTCTGCGTGACGCTCGCTCGCGTCACCGGCGCGGTGCGCGTCTCCGCGGCCGCCGGCGACGACGTGATCCGCCCGATGAGGATGGGCGTGCCGATCAGGACCGCGACGAGCGCGCCGACGAGCGCACGCCCCGGCCAGGTGCCGATGAGACCCGCGAACACGCCCAAGACCTTCCTCCGCGAAGCGACGCTGGGGCCAGAAATGTAGGAGCGCGGCGCCAGGGCGGTCCTGAGAGAACGCTAAGAAGCCGTCAGAATGCGGGCGTGGACCTCACCTGGCTCGGACATGCGTGTTTCCGCCTGCGCGGCCGCGAGGGCATCGTCCTCACGGACCCGCCGGACCCGAAGTCGGGCCATGCGATCCCGCGCACCGAGGCGCACCTCGTCACGGTGTCGCACGACGATCCTGGGCACTCGAGCATGCGCTCGGTCGGCGGCGAGCCGGTCGTCCTCTCCGGGCCGGGCGAGTACGAGGTCCGCGAGATCCTCGTCACGGGCATCGCGAGCTGGCACGACGACGAGAAGGGCGCGAAGCGCGGCCGCAACACCGTGTACACGATCCGGCTCGACGACCTCGTCGTCTGCCACCTCGGCGACCTCGGCCACAGCTTCCCGTCGGAGGACCTCGAGCGGATCGGCGACGTCGACATCGTGCTGGTGCCGATCGCCGGCGGCGACACGAACCTCACCGCGGCGGTCGCCGCAGAGGTGATCCATCAGCTCGAGCCGAAGGTCGTCGTCCCGATGTCCTACGACCCGGACGACAAGAAGAAGGACACGCCCTACGAGCGGCTGCTGCACGAGCTCGGCGTGAAGGAGCTCGTGCCCGTGCCGAAGCTGTCGGTCACGCGCAGCTCGCTCCCCGAGAACATCCAGGTGGTGGCGTTGGACTCGCGCGCGCGGTAGAAGCCCCGGGCTACTCGAGCCTTCCCGGCGGATCCTCACCAACGAGCAGCAGGCCCGAGGATCCGGTCGCGTCCAGCCAGTCACTCAGACCGGTGGCGGGCGCCGCGAGCGTCCCCGTCACCGTCGCGGTCTTGAGCGCGGACTCGGTGACGGTCACCACGTACGAGCCGGGGATCCAGTTGAAGGCGGTCGTGAAGTAGCGCCGCAGGACGCCATATGCATCCGCCGTCGCCGTGTACGTACCCTTGCTCGGTCCCGCCAGCGAGAACGTGATCGCTGCTCCGGGCGAGAAGCCGTACGCGACGAAATGCAGGCCGGGACCGTCCGGTGTCTCCGTGGTGACCGCGATCCCCGGGTAGACCGGTACCGATGTGCGCAGACGCTCTGGGAACGCAGAAGCGAAGGACGACAACGATCGACCCGTCACCGTCTGGAACGCCGCTTCGAACGTCGCGAGGTAGGTGGACCGCCCGCTTGGACCCTGTCGCATGAGGTCGAGGATGCGGATCGTCCCCGCGATCCCGACGTCATCGCGGACGAATTGGGCCGCGCGCGAGGCCTCGTAGTACTGGAAATGGAGGGCCGGGGCGGTCCGTGCGTTCCAGACCTCCTGATCGCTCAGGTCGGAGAGCGGGAGGAGTCGGCTTGGGACCTGCGCCGCCGCCGACGCCGCGGTGTAGCGGTTCGTGTCGGCGAGCCATCGTGCGCCCGGCACGGTGTTGTCGACCAGCCTCGCGTTCCCCTCGTTGAACCACGCGGGCAGCCACGCCTCGGGACCAGCGATCTGCTGGATCATGACGTGCGTCAGCTCGTGCCGCGTGGTCGTGATCGGCCTCGAGTCGCGGACGTTGTGCCAGTTCACGGCGACCGTGTTCGCCGTGTCGGTGTCGTAGAAGCCGTTCACGTTCGCGAAGCGCGCCGCTTCCGTCGCCGACATGCCGAAGATCGTCCGATTGCCGAGCGTGGCGCTCGCAGCGGAGCCGAAGACGTAGATCCGCGGGCGGGCTGCGAATGCCCGGCTGAACTCGGTCTGCACCTTCGCCACGTCCGCATCCACGCTGGCGGTGATCGTCTGCCCATCCGACTCGCTGATGCTCGCCTCCACGTAGGCGTCGCTCGTGGCGGTGGCGGTCACGCGGAACGTGATACCGCCGACAGTGGCCGTCGTCGGCACCTGCACCGTGACGGCGGCAGTCGCGGAGACCGTCCCGCTCGTAGCGGATGCCACACCGCTGGTCACGCGCACGGTGCCTGTGCCGCCGGCCTGTCCTGCAGTGAATAGTCCGTTCGCGTCGATCGTGCCGAGCGTCGCAGGCGTCACGGACCACGAGAGCGGCGGCGCGGCCATGACGGCTCCGAACTGATCCCGCACAGCGGCCACGAACCGGGCCGTCTGCCCCCGCTGGAGCGTCGCCGTGACCGGCGTGAGGGTCACGCTGAACGGGACCGGCGTCGCAGCCGCGGCGCTTGCGAAGCCCTCGTACGCCATCGCCGAGTCACCGCCCGAGCGACTGAACTCGAGCACGAGGGCTGTGATGGGCCCCGGGGCGTCCAGGACGACCGCGTACTGGGAGTTGTCCGCAAGGCCCGCCACGTTCACTGGGTCGACGCGCAGTCCCGCACCAGGCGTGAGCGCGCCCAGTGCTTGGGTGTGCACGAGCTGGCCATCGCTGAACCGGTACCAACGCAGGAAAGCGGATGCCGCGCCGGCGGACTGCACGACGAGAGGCGTCGTCCAGCCGAGGTGCCCGCCGAGGCTCCGCGTGACGTTCGGCAGGAAGATCCGCGATGGAGATGGTCGCTGACCCGTGTAGCCGAACGCGCTCGTCGGATCCGTCGTGATGACGAGCGCGGTCAGCGCACCTCCTGAGAGCACCGCGGAATGCTCCCCATCGGCGACCCCTCTCAGGTCGGGCGACCACGTGCGGCCGCCCGCGACCGGACCGGGCGACGTCAGGGTCACCTGCGCGCCTGATCTCGAGGTCATCCGAATGGTCGGCATCGCATCCGAAACACCGGCGTTCTGCACGACAAGACGGCTCGATCGTCCGAGCACGTTCTTCGCGACGTACGGCAGATACACGTCCGCGGGACCGGCGGAGGTCGTTCCGTTGTAGCTGAAGGCCATCGGCGCGACGACGTCCGCTGCATCGTTGTGCGCGTTCGCGACGACGCCGATCGGCTGGGTCGATGTGAGTGTCACCGCATACTCGACCCCGGCGACGAGGGTGGGCTCGACCAAAGGATTGACGACCGCCGCTCGTCCGGGAAGCACGCTCCGGTTGAGCGTCGCCCGGCGAAGGCCATCGCTGCTCACGAAGGCGGCGGTGACGCTCGCCGGCGTTGCGCCGAGGTTCTGGATGACGAACGTCGTCAGCCAGCCGCCGACGGTCTTGGGTACGTACGGCAGGTGGACCTGGGTCGTGCCGCTCGTGAACCCTACGTAGCTGAGCGACTCTGACCGCGTTCCGGAGCCCTGGTGCTCGTTGACGACGGCGACCGCGTCGGACCCGAACGAGCGGACCACGACGCTGAATGCCGAGTCGTGAGGTAGGTCGGGGTCGTTATTCGGAACGTCGGCGAACGACGTGTTCGGCGCGAGGCCGGTGATCTTGCGGCAGGTCACCAGTAGCCCACTCGTGAACTCGTAGAAGGCGACTTCGAGGGTCGCGACGCCGGTGCCGATGTTCTGAACGACGAACGGCGTGACCCACCCGGTCGGCCCGCCGAGCGTCTTCGTGATGTTGGGCAGGTAGATGGTCTTGGTCGGCGCCCCGGGCGTGTCGCAGGCGCCGGCTGCCGCGGCAGGCCGTGCGTGCGCGAACGGTCCGATCAGCAGGCTCGCGATTAGGATGACCGCGCCCAGCCCGACTCCCCTCAACCCGGCGCCAGTATCCCTGTCCGTCGGGCTGGCGAACAGACTCTTGCGGTATCAGCTGTTGGCGGTCTGTCCGATCACCGCGGCTTCTTCGCGTCCTCGCCGAGCTCCCGCGTGCGCTGGTATGCCGCGTAGACGGCCTTCGACAGGACCGTCCGGAGCCCGCCCTTCTCCAGCTGGTAGAGCGCGGACGCGCTCGTGCCGCCCGGCGAGGTGACCATGTTCCGCAGCTCCGCGAGATGCCGGCCGCTGCGGCGCGCGAAGAGCGCCGAGCCCTCGACGGTGCGCAGGACGAGCTCCTCCGCGACGCGGCGCGAGAAGCCAAGGTGCACGCCCGCGTCCACGAGCGCCTCCATGAGCAGGAAGATGTACGACGGCCCCGTGCCCGAGAGCGCGGTCGCCATGTCGACCTGCTCCTCCTGCTCGACCTCGAGCTCCTCGCCGAGCGCCGCGAGGAGCGCGCGCGCCCGCCCGCGCTCCGCGGACGAGACCGAGGGCGTCGCCCACCACACGGTCACGCCCATCGCGACCTGCGCGGGCGTGTTCGGCATCGCGCGCACGATCGACGCGTGGTCGAGCCCGGCGCGCAGCGCGTCCGATGACGCGCCCGCGACGATGGAAAGCACGAGCTGGTCCGCGGCGAGCTTCCCGCGCAGCTCCGCCATCACGCGCGGGAGCACCTGGGGCTTCACCGACAGGACGACGACATCCGCGCCGCGCGCGGCCTCGACGTTCGACGCGACGCTGCGCACGCGGTAGGTCTTCGTGAGCTCCGCCCTGCGCTCGCGGCGTGGTCCGCTCACAGTCACGCGGGCGGGCGTGACGAGCTTGCGCTCGAGGATGCCGCGGACCATCGCCTCGGCCATCGTGCCGCCACCGACGAACGCGATGCGGGTCGTCCGGAGTGCCATCCGTCCGATTCTGAGGCCGGGGTGTTACACTTTCCCTACGTCGCGCGCCAGCGCGGCGACTTTTTCTGTCCGGATGGTCGCTCAGTGTTCGCAGTCGTTCGCTCGGGGGGCAAGCAATACCGCGTCGAGGAAGGCGCCCTCATCACCGTGCCGTCGGTCGAGGGGGAGCCCGGCTCTACCGTCACGCTCGACGAGGTCCTGATGCTCTCCGACAACGATGAGGTCCGCGAGGCGGGCAAGGCCTCGGTGACCGCCGAGATCGTCGCGCACGGCAAGGGCGAGAAGATCACCGTCTTCCGGTACAAGAACAAGACGCGCGCACGCAAGACGATGGGCTCCCGGGCCCGCTCGACGACGCTGCGCATCACGAAGATCGAGGTCTAAAGGACATGGCACACAAGAAGGGCGCCGGCTCCACCCGCAACGGTCGCGACTCCGCCGGCCAGCGGCTCGGCGTGAAGGAATACGCGGGCGCCAAGATCGACGCCGGCGCGGTGCTCGTGCGCCAGCGCGGGACGAAGCTCCTTCCGGGCCTCAACGTCGGCGTCGGCAAGGACCACACGCTCTTCGCGCTCGTCAGCGGCACCGTGCAGTACACGGCCGCGCGCGACGACCGCCGCAAGGTGAACGTGGTCCCGTGAAAGAGAAGATCCACCCGAAGTACGTCCAGGCGAACGTCCAGTGCGCCTGCGGCAACAAGTTCACGACCGGATCGACGAAGGCCGACATGCACGTCGACGTGTGCGCGAAGTGCCACCCGTTCTTCACGGGCAAGCAGCACATCCTCGACATCCAGGGCCGCGTCGAGCGCTTCAACAAGCGGCTCGCGAAGAAGAAGGCCGAGACTGCGCCCTCTGCGGAGGCCGCTACCGCCCGTTAGGGCGTGCCGGGTCTGACCTCCCACGCCGGCCTCGAGGTCGTCGTCGGGAGCATGTTCAGCGGCAAGAGCGAGGAGCTCATCCGTCGCGTGAAGCGGTCGGTGATCGCGCGCCGGCAGGTGCAGGTCTTCAAGCCGCTCATCGACGACCGCTTCGGCCTCGAGGTCGTGCGCTCGCACGACGGTGACTCGTTCGTCGCCCTGCCAGTGCGGACGAGCGGGGAGATCCCCTCGCTGCTCGAGCCCGAGACGAGCGTCGTCGCCATCGACGAGGTGCAGTTCTTCGATCCCGGCATCGTCGACGTCGCGCGCTCGCTCGTGGAGAGCGGGAAGCGCGTCATCTGCGCCGGCCTCGACCTCGACTTCCGCGGCGAGCCATTCGGCCCGGTGCCCGCGCTGCTCGCGCTCGCCGAGCGCGTCGACAAGCTCGAGGCGATCTGCGTCGTCTGCGGCGAGCCCGCGACGCGGACGCAGCGGATCGTGAACGGGATCCCCGCCGATTACGACGACCCGATCATCGTCGTCGGCGCGCAGGAGGCCTATGAGGCGCGCTGCCGCCTCTGCCACGACGTGCCGCGCCGCGCTGCTGGCTCGGACAAGGCGGCCCAGCGTGGCCGAGGAGCGACGACATGAGCGCCGCCCCCTCGACCTACGGCGGGCAGGCGGTCATCGAGGGGGTCGTCATCCGCGGGAAGCGCACGCTCGCGCTCGCCTGCCGGCTGCCGAACGGGGAGATCTACCGCTACCGCGAGCCGCTGCGCTCGCCACTGCTGCGGCCGGGACCGGCGCGCTGGCCGCTCGTGCGCGGGATCGTCGTGCTGTGGGAGTCGCTCTCGCACGGGATGCGCATGCTCATGAGGTCGGCGGACCTGCAGCTCGCCGAGGAGGAGCGGCTCGGCAAGGGCGGCAACACGATGGTCACGGGCGCCGCCTTCCTCATCGCGATCGTCGTGTTCATCGGCGTCCCGTACCTCGCGACGCAGCTCGTTCGCGGCGCGCTCGGCGAGCGCGACCTCGTCGTGAACCTCGCCGAGGGGGCGCTGCGGCTCGCGCTGTTCCTCGGCTACCTGTACGCCATCTCGCTCCTGCCGGAGATCCGCCGCGTCTTCGCGTACCACGGCGCCGAGCACATGACGATCCACGCCTTCGAGCACGCCGACCCGCTCGACGTGCAGCACGTGCGGCCGTACCCGACCGCGCACCCGCGCTGCGGCACGGCGTTCCTCCTGCTCGTCGTGGTCATCGCGATCGCCTCGTTCGCGTTCATCCCGCGCGTGGGCGTGCTCATCGACCTCATCGTCCGTCTCGCCCTCGTCATCCCCGTCGCCGCGGTCTCGTATGAGGTGCTCCGGTTCGGCGCGCGCCACGAGGGCAACCCGCTCATGCGGCTCATCGTCGTGCCCGGTCTCTTCCTCCAGCGCATCACCACGCGGCGGCCGGAGGACGCGATGATCGAGGTCGCCATCGCCTCGCTCGAGGAAGCGCTCGCCGGCGATGCGGACGCGTCACCTGAGCCGGCCGCGCCCGCGCCCGGGGCGATCGATGCGGAGCCTGCCTGATGGAGCTCTCGCCCGGGCTCCAGAAGCGGCTCGCCGGCCTCGTCGCGCGGTACGAGGAGCTCGGCCGGCTCATGTCCGATCCCGAGGTGACCGGCGACCGCGACCGCCTGCGCTCCGTCGGCCAGGAGTACCGGCAGCTCGAGCCGATCGTCGAGACCATCACGGAGCTCCAGCGCCACGAGCAGGCGCTCTCGGGCGCGCGCGAGCTCATCGCCGGGGACGACGCCGACATGCGCGACCTCGCGCGCGAGGAGGAGGGCCTCGCGCTCGCGCGCATCGACGAGCTCACGGGGCGCCTCCGCCACCTGCTCATCCCGCGCGACCCGCTCGACGACAAGAACGTCATCGTCGAGGTCCGCGGCGGCGAGGGCGGCGAGGAGGCCGCGCTGTTCGCGGCCGACCTCTACCGCATGTACGCGCGCTACGCCGAGCGCAAGCGGTGGAAGGTCGAGATGCTCTCGCAGAGCATGTCCGAGAAGGGCGGCTTCAAGGAGGTCATCTTCCGCATCGCCGGCGACGGCGCGTACAGCCGCCTGAAGTTCGAGTCCGGCGTGCACCGCGTGCAGCGCGTGCCGGCGACCGAGGCGCAGGGGCGCATCCACACCTCCACCGCGACGGTCGCCGTCCTTCCCGAGGCCGAGGAGGTCGACCTGCGCATCGACGAGGCCGACCTGAAGATCGACGTCTACCGCGCCGGCGGCAAGGGCGGCCAGGGCGTGAACACGACGGACTCCGCCGTGCGCATCACGCACCTGCCGACGGGGATCGTCGTGACCTGCCAGGACGAGCGCTCGCAGCTGAAGAACAAGGCCAAGGCGATGGCCGTGCTGCGGGCGCGGCTCCTCGCGCACGAGCAGGAGCAGCGGGAGACGACCGAGGGCGACGCGCGCCGCGCGCAGATCGGCCGCGGCGAGCGGTCCGAGAAGATGCGCACATACAACTTCCCGCAGGACCGGCTGTCGGACAAGCGGCTCGACCACAACCTGTCCGGCCTCGACCGGCTCCTCGACGGCGACCTCGACGAGCTCCTCGAGGAGCTCGCGCAACAGGACGAGGCGGCGCGCCTCGCGACCCTCGAGGAAGAGGGCGCTGACGACAATGAGTGAGTCGCTCCAGGAGCGCTACGCCCCGGCGAGCACGTGCTTCGGCTGCGGGCCCGCGAACGCCAAGGGACTGCGCATCCGTTCGTTCGTCGACGGCGACGCCGTCGTCGCGGAGTGGCAGCCGGAGCCTCATCACGAGGCGTTCCCGGGTGTGCTGAACGGCGGCATCGTCGGCGCGCTCATGGATTGCCACTCGAACTGGACCGCCGCGCATCACCTCATGCGCGCGGGCGGCGCGGATCACGTGCCGTCGTGCGTGACCGCCGAGTACGCGGTGAAGATGCGCAAGCCGACGCCGACGAGGGGCCCGCTGCGCCTCGAGGCGAAGGTCGTGGAGTCAGGCGCAGATCGCGCGACCGTCGAGGCCACGCTCAGCGCCGGCGGCGTCGTGACCGCGACCTGCCGCGGCGTCTTCGTCGCGGTGAAGCCAGGCCATCCCGCCTATCACCGCTGGTAGGGCGCTAGGTCCCCGACCGCGATCCTGCCCGCCGACCGGCGGGACGCGAGGTCATCAGGCTCTGTTGACGTCGATCAGATGGAGCGCGAGATCGCCGCCCGCGAGCCAGACGCCGGGCGCCACCTCCTCGTCGACGACCTCGGGCGCCCATCCTCCGAACAGAAAGGCCTTCACCCGGCGCTCGAAGGGCGAGCGGGTGGTCTGCCCGTGCGCGTCTACGGTCACGACCGTCCCGCTCATGCGGACGGTCGCGATGCCGGACCCGTGCTCGGCGAAGGTGTCAAACCGCTCGACCGTCGCACGCACAGCCTCGAACGAGCGCGCGACGGTCTGCGTGCGGTCGATCGAAACGAGGCGCTGCGTCCAAGCAGCGGAGAACGGCGTCGGCTCTCCCTCGCGCCACGTCTCTTTCGGCGAACCCGGGGCCCATTGCTCGAACCGCAGGAAGGACGCGACCGTCTGGCCCACGGAAGTCCGGATCATCTCGGGGCTCGGCCGTTCGAGACCGTTGAACCACCGCACATTCACGTAGTCCCAGGCATCGGTGACGCGGAGCCGCTCACCCGTGAGCCGCAGCCGTCCCGTTTCGCGCTGATCCGATCCGGATCCTTCGACGACGCGGTCGACGATGGTCGCGGTCACCTCGGCGAGTGCCGGGACGCCCCATGGCTTCACCAGGAACCGGTCGACGCGGATCGACTCGAGCACGAGCTGGCGTTTCACCCCGGGCGTCGCCGAGTCCCGAAGCCCCTGCACGACCGCGTCCTTGAATGCGCCGGTCAGCCCGTACTGCGCGGGATCCGACCCGTTGTCCCGCGCGTTGTTCAGGGCCATCAGGTAAAAGTCGACCCCGCGCCGCGCGTGCGCGACGTCTTCGGCATTCAGGGACGGGCGGAGCGCGAGCGAGGAGACGATGGGGAACGGATCGGACGCGACGGCCACCGCGGGCTCGCGCAGCGGCGGCGGCGCGGCCGCCGCCGGCGCCGCGGCCGCCGCCGGCGTCGCGGTCGGTGCTTCCGTGGCGATGACGCTCGGCGCGTCGGTCGGCGCGGGCGATGGCGCCGCGGCGGGGGAGGGGACGCACGAGCTGGCGAGCACCACGACGATCAGGAGGACACGCACGCTCCCAGTATCGACCCGCGGATCCGCTCGCTTGGTTGGTGCGACCATCCGCTGATCGACACCGATCGCCGCGGCTCCATCCTCGCGGCGGCGCGGCGCGCCGTCGGGAAGCGCGGGTTCGCGCAGACCACGATGCGCGACGTCGCGCGCGAAGCGGGCGTCGCGCAGGCGCTCATCCACTACTACTTCGCGGGCAAGGACGCGCTGTTCCTCGCGGTCGTCCGCGTCATGCTCGAGGAGCAGCTCGCGCGGCTGCGGCGCGAGATCGCCGGCGCGACCGGCGCGGAGCGCGCGCTCGCGGGCCTCGCGGTCGCGCGGGATCGCGCGCTCGGGGACACG
The DNA here is from genome assembly GCA_036276035.1 of Candidatus Limnocylindria bacterium. Classification (GTDB taxonomy): domain Bacteria; phylum Chloroflexota; class Limnocylindria; order P2-11E; family P2-11E; genus JACDAF01. Next base: position 17,863 of record DASUCM010000131.1, read on the forward strand.
CGTGCCTGGCGGCTCTTCTTCGAGGTCCTCGCCGCCCGCTCCCGCGAGGGCACCGGCCGCGAGCTCGCGTCCGCGTTCGCGGAGCGGCATGCCACGGTCGCAGAGGAGATCGAGCGGCTCCGATCGAAGGAGGACGCGCGGGCCGGGCCGACAGACGACGCGCGCACGCTCGCGCTCCTCGTCGACGCCGTCATGCTCGGCCTCGCGGCGGAGCGGCTCGCCGGCGCGAAGGACGCGGACGTCGAGGCCGCCTACGACGCCTTCGTGGCGCTCCTTCGGGGCAGAATGGGCGCGTGACCGAGCTTCTCCGGTACGACGAGGACACGGCCTTCACGCTCGCGGACGACGCGGCGACGGTCTCCGCGCTCGTCCGCCGCACGGATCCCGCGCGCCTCGCGAGCACACGCTTCGGCGAGTGGACGGCGGTCCAGCTCATCGCGCACGTCGCCGACTCGGCGGAGATCTTCGCCGAGCGCGTCCGCCGCTGCGTCGAGGAGGACCAGCCGGCGATCTCCTCGTTCGACCCCGACGCGCGCATGGCCGAGCTCGTCGGGACGGGCACGCTCGATCCGATGGACCTGTCGCGCCGGCTCCAGCGCGCGCATCAGGCGATCGTCCAGGCGATGCAGCGGCCGGGCGCGGCGGAGCGCACGGGCGTGCACTCGGACTGGGGCCACGTGCCGGCCTCGCACTTCGCCGCGTACCAGGCGCGCCACTCGCACGAGCACGTCGTCGAGCTGGCCGCCGCTTTTCCTCCGGCCTAGTCCAGGAGGACCGACTCCTTCCACTTCGGCGCGTGCGCCTCGAGACCGAGCTCCCTGATCCGCGGCACGATCGCGTCGCTCGCGTCCGGATCCGCGTGGACGACGAACACGCGCTTCGGCTTGCGGTCGCCGCGGCTGAAGCCACGCAGCCAGTCGAGGAGCTCGCTCTCGTCGGCGTGCGCGGAGAACCCGCTGATGGAGCGCACGGTGCAGCGAACGGGGAAGGGGCGCCCGTCGATGATCGCCTGCTTCGCGCCGTTCTGGAGCGCGTGCCCGAGCGTGCCCTCGCCCTGGTAGCCGACGAACAGCAGCACGGCGCGCTCGTCGTCGATGAGCGCGCGCAGGTGATGCAGCACGCGGCCTCCGGTGAGCATCCCGTTCGACGCGACGACGATGTGCGGCCGCGGCGCCTTCGCGATCGCGCGTGAGGCGGCGGCGTCCCGCGTCGTCCTCGCGAGCGGGTAGTCGAGCGGGTGCTCCCGCGCCTTGAGCGCGGCATGCGTCTCCTCGTCGTACGCCTCGGGGTAGCGGTGGTAGATCGCGCTCGCCTTCGAGGCCATCGGGGAGTCCAGGTAGAGCGGGATGCGGGGGATCTCGCGCCGGTCGAGCAGCGCGTTCAGCTCCCAGACCATCTCCTGCGTACGGCCGATCGCGAAGGCGGGGATGAGCAGGACCCCCTTCGCCGCGCTCGCGATCCGCACCGCTTCGCCGAGCAGACGCACCGCCTCCTCCTGCGGCTCGTGCTCGCGTCCGCCGTACGTCCCTTCGACGACGACGTAATCCGCGTCCGAGACCGGCGTCGGGTCGCGGATGATCGGCGTGTCCGGACGGCCGAGGTCCCCGGAGAAGACGACCGTCCGCGCCTCGGCGAAGACGCGAACGATGGCCGAGCCGAGGATGTGGCCCGCGTCGAGGAATGTCGCCCGCACATCGCGCGCGACCTCGACCTCCTCGTCGTAGCGGATCGCGCGGAAGAGCCGGACCGCCGCCTGAGCCTCCTGCTCGCCGTACAGCGGATGCTCGATCTTCGTGATGACCTCGTTCGCCGCCGCGTCTCCGGGTGGGGCACGTCGCGGTGTGCGGCGTCGCTCCGCGAACTCCTCCTGCAGCCGCCCGGAGTCCAAGAGCACGAGCTCCGCGAGCTCCGCGGTCGCGGGCGTGCAGAAGATCGGGCCCTTGAACCCCTGGGCGACGACGACCGGAAGGAGCCCGCAGTGGTCGAGGTGCGCGTGCGTCAGCAGGATCGCGTCGAGCGCCTTCGCGTCGTACGCGAGCGGACCGCGGTTGCGCAGGACCTCGTGCGGGCTGCCCTGGAACATCCCGCAGTCGACGAGCACGCTCGCATGGGCGGTCTCGAGGAGGAACTGCGAGCCCGTCACCGTGCCCGCCGCGCCGAGGAAGGTCAGTCGCATGGCCCTATCCTGCCGCTCGATGTTCGGTCCTGTCCTGCGAGGCACCCGCGTGACGCTCCGCCCGCCGGACGACAGCGATCCCGCGCGTTACGTGGAGTGGTTCGCGGACCTGGAGGTGACGCGGTACCTCCGGACGCGGTTCGCGATGGCGCTCTTCCAGGAGGAGGAGTTCTTCAAGAAGGCCGGCGAATCGAAGACCGACGTCCTCTGGACGATCGAGGCGGAGGGCCGCGCGATCGGCGCGACGGGGATCCACCAGATCGACTGGAAGGACGCACGCGGCATCACCGGCACGGTCATCGGCGACAAGACCGCGTGGCGCAAGGGCTACGGCAGCGAGTCGATGGCGCTCCGCACCGAGTACGCATTCCGCTGGCTGAACCTGCACAAGCTCGAGAGCAGCGCGTACGCCGACAACGCCCCGAGCCGGCGCGCGCTGACGAAGGCCGGCTACCGCGAGGTCGGCATCCAGCGCGAGCACGCGTTCCGCGAGGGCCGCTGGCTCGATCACTGGCTCTGCGAGCTGCTGCGCTCCGACTGGGAGCGCCTGCGCTCGGCGGACACGACACGGCCCAGCGACTGACATCGCAGCGCTCGCCTGCTAGCGTGCCCGGCGGGTAGGGAAGTGAAACGCTTCTTCGTCGTCCTCCTCGTCCTCATCGTCGCCGTCGCGGGATTCCTGTACTTCCCGCGGGGCGGCGAAGCGCTGTCGGCGCTCAACTCGGCCGTGCTCGCGGTGCTCCGCGGCGACGTCGACGCGCAGCGCGCGAACAAGGACTTCGAGCCGGCCATCGACGGCGAGCTCCTCGCGACGGGCGACGTCGTGCGCGCGAACCAGGAAGGCCGCGCGGTGCTCACCTTCTTCGACGGCTCGACGCTGTCGGTCGAGCCGGGCTCGCAGGTGAAGGTGCTCAGCCACGCGCGCGCCGGAGGGGACGGCCTGCAGGTCACGATCGAGCAGCTGAGCGGCCGCACCTGGGCCTCGGTCCGCGCGCTCACCACACCGGGTTCCCGCTTCGAGCTCCGGACGCCGACGCTCACCGCCGTCGTCCGCGGGACGGCGTTCGAGACGCTCGTCGAGATCGTGAACGGCCAGCCGGTGACGACGGTCAGGACGACGGAGGGCAGCGTCCTCGTCCAGGCCGAGGGCGGTGGCGAGACCATCGTGACCGCCGGCAACCAGGTGACCGTGCCCGAGGGCGGCCAAGCGCCGCCGGCGCAGCCGCAGCCGCCCACACCGCGCCTGCAGGTGCAGGGCAACGTCCAGTACCTCGTCATCGACCCGCACGGCCGCAGCTGCGGCACGGGTGCGGGTGGCGTCGTGCGGCTGATCCCGCGCTGCGACGTGCAGGGCGGTGCGGTGACGATCGGCGACGTCGTGAGCGGCGTGTACGCGTTCGCGCTCACGACGCAGCAGCCGGGTGCTGCTTCGCTCACGGTCGAAGGGTTCCGCGGCGCGACGAGGGACTTCGCGCTCGGCTTCCCTCGCGCGATGAACGCAGGCGAGATCGTGCGGACGACGCTCCCGGTCGCCGTCGGTCCGAATGGCGCGCTCAATGCCGGCCAGTTCACGCCGGCCGAGGTCGTGACGAGCGTCTGCGGCGCCGAGGCGCGCGGGACTGCGTTCGCGACCGGCAAGGTCGAGGAGCGCGGTGCGGCGCTCGAGGCCTTCGCGCGGACGAGCCCGGGCCAGCCCGCGGCGTTCGTGGTCACGCAGGCGGAGGTGGGCGCCCTCCTGCAGCAGGGCGCCGCCGACGCGAACGCAACGGGCGGCGTGAACGTGTCCGGCCTCTCGGTGACCATCGACACGTCCGGCCTCCACCTCGCCGCGACCGCGCAGGTCGGGCCGCTCACCGTGCCGGCCAAGGCCGACGTCATCGCAGGCGCGAGCGGCGGCCGGCTCGTTCTCCGGATCCGCAGCCTCGATCTCGGTCCGCTCCCGAGCGCGCTGAAGGACCCGGTCGCGCGCGCGATCGAAGCATCGCTCGAGCAGCTTGCCGAGGGCCTTCCGCTCACCCTGGAGCGCGTCGCGCTCCGCCCCGGCTGCGTCGCGCTCATGGGCACGACACGGCCCTAGCGCGCTCCCGTTCCTGAACGCGGCGGAGCAGAGCGCACGCGCCCCTAAACTCGCGCCGTGGCAGTGAGCGAGCTCGCGCGCTCCGTCGAGTCCGGTCTGACGCCGGAGCAGCGCGCCGAGATCGACGCGCTCCGCGAGCGGTCGCAGGCGACGCGGCGCGCCACGGCACCGGGGATCGAAGAGCTCCTGTACCTGCCGATCCCCGTCCTCGATCACGGCTTCGTCCGCGTCGTCGACTACATGGGCGACGACGGCGCGATCGTGCAGGCCGCGCGGGTGTCGTACGGCGCGGGCACGAAGCGCAAGCGCGACGACGCGGGGCTCATCAAGTACCTCATGCGGCATCGCCACACGACGCCGTTCGAGATGTGCGAGCTGAAGCTGCACCTGAAGATGCCGATCTTCGTCGCGCGGCAGCACATTCGTCACAGATCCGCGAACGTCAATGAGATCTCAGGGCGTTATTCGATCCTCGACCGCGAGTTCTACATCCCGCGTCCCGAGGATCTCGCGAAGCAGTCGACGGCGAATCGCCAGGGCCGAGGCGAGGTGCTCGAGCAGGAGCAGGCGCAGCGCGTCCTCGACCTGCTGAAGGAGGACGCGGCGCGCGCATACGAGCACTACGAACAGCTTCTCGACGAGTCGCCTGCCGAGAACGGCGAACCCGGGGGGTTCGGCCTCGCGCGGGAGCTCGCGCGGATGGACCTGCCGGTGAACCTGTACACGCAGATGTACTGGAAGATCGACCTCCACAACCTCTTCCACTACCTCTCGCTCCGTGCGGACGCCCACGCGCAGTACGAGATCCGCGTCTACGCCGACGCGATGCTCGAGATCGTGAAAGCGTGGGTCCCGTTCGCGTACGACGCGTTCATGGACTACCGGATGGGCGCGGCCGAGCTCTCCGCGAAGGGCCTCGCCGTCGTGCAGCGGATGATCAAAGGCGAGAAGGTGGAGCAGGCGGACTCCGGGATGAGCCCCGGCGAGTGGCGAGAGCTGATGGAGATCCTCGAGCGCTGAGCCCCGCCGCCGGATTCGCCTGGGACCCGCGCCTCGCGTCGCACGTCTACCGCGACGACCACCCGCTGAAGCCGAAGCGCCTCATCGGCGTCTACGAGACGCTCCGCTCGCTCGGTGCGTTCGAGCGCGAAGGCGCGCGGCTGCTCGAGCCGCGCGAGGCGACCGAGGCGGAGCTCGGCCGCATCCACGCGCCCGAGTACATCGAGGCCGTGAAGCGGGCCTCCCGGGACCCGGATCTCGACCACAGCGAGTGGGGTCTCTCGCGCTACGGCGACACCCCACCCTTCGCGGGCATGCACGAGGCCTCGCTGCTCACGACCGGCGGCACGCTCGTCGGCATGGAGGAGGTCCTCGCGGGCCGGCTGAGGGTGTCGTTCAACGGCGCGGGCGGCCTGCATCACGCGATGCGGCGGAACGCCTCGGGCTTCTGCATCTACAACGACCCCGCGATCGCCTGCGGCCTCCTCGCGGACCGCGGGATGAAGGTGGCCTACGTCGACATCGACGCGCACCACGGCGACGGCGTGCAGGCCGCGTTCTACGACATGGATCAGGTCCTCACCATCTCGCTCCATGAGAGCGGCCGCTACCTCTTCCCCGGGACGGGCTTCGCCCACGAGCGCGGGAGGGGCAGGGGCGCGGGATACAGCATCAACGTCGCGCTTCCGCCGTTCTGCGACGATCGCGCCTACACCCGCGCCTTCGACGCCGTGGTCCCGACCCTGGTCGAGCGGTTCCGTCCGGACGTGCTCGTGACGCAGCAGGGGATCGACCCGCACTTCACCGACCCGCTCACGCACCTGCAGCTCTCGACGCGCGCCCGTGCCCACGTCGTGTCCTGGTTCGCCGGGACGCCCTATCCCTGGATCGCGATGGGCGGCGGCGGCTATAGCCTCGACGCGGTCCGCCGCACCTGGGCGATGGAGTATCTCCTCATGCTCGGCGCACCGGTCCCGGAGGAGCTCCACGACCCCGACCCGCCCGAGGAAGGGGGCGAACGCCGCCGTTCCATCGACAGCGAGACCGACACCGCGATCAGCGAGGCGCTCGCCGCAGCGTTCTGAGCGCGCTCGCGGCCCGCTTCCGCGCGTGGGTCGAGGGGACGCTCGCGTCCGGCACGCTCCTGCGCGCCGTCGTGCTCATGGCCGTGGCGACCATCCTTGCCGCTGCCGCCGCCGCGCGCCTGGCCGAGACCGTGAGGTTCGAGGACCTCGTCTACGGCGAGCGGCGCAACCCGGCGATCACCGCGCTCCTCGACGCGATCGGCACCGACCGTACGGCCGTCATCGTGTACCTGCTGGAGCGGTCGTGGAACGCGCTCGTGCTCGTGACCGCCCTCACGCCGCTGTTCTTCTGGGTGCTCGGGTCCACCGCCGTCCACGCGGCCGCGCGCCTCGCGCACGCTCGCGCGCCGTTCGGCCCGCTGTTCGTGCTCTTCGGATACGCCTCGGCGCTCGCGCGCATCCCGGCCGACCTCGCCACGCTCGTCCTGCCGCAGCTCGCCGGCGCCGTCGGGGGGCTCACGACGCTCGCCTTCGGCGCCATGGCCTGGCACGCACTCCAGGCGCACTACGGGCTTCCGCCGCAGCGCGCGGTCACGACCCTCCTCGTCGCGCTCGTCCTCTTCTACGTCGTCCCGCTCGTCGTGATGATCGGCGCGGTCGTCGCGATCCTCGTGGCGGCCATCGTCCTGGAGTACGTCCCGCCGCTCTGACCAAACCCCGCTCGCTGCAGGCTTCGCTCTTCCGCTCGCGTGGGCCCTGCGGCTTCGGCCGGGCAAAGCGCGGCCTCGCCTGTTTCGCACGCGCACCCGTGCCGTGCGTCACTCGCGTCCATTCCTATACCGGTCGCTCCCGTACGGGGCGCCGTCCGGCCGCATTCTCGGACCATGCGTCCGGTGTCAGACGGCGACCGAGCCCTCCTCCGCGAGATCGTCGCGCGGCGCCGCGCCGCGCTCGTCGAGCGCGTCGACGAGGTCGGCCGCCGGCCGCTGCCACCCCGGACGCTCGACCAGCTGCGCAGCGCGGTGGTCGACGAGGCCTGCGAGATCCCGGAGACCGCCGCCACGGCACGCCGCATCCTCGAGCTCGAAGAGCTCCTCGCGGGTCTTGCGGGCGCGCCGCGCCATCCGGTGCGAGCTCGCGCGCCACGCCGCGAGACGCGAGGTCGCGCGCCGCGCTAGCGTCCCCAGCGGTGCCGCACGCCTGGGAGCCCTCGGACCGCTACCTCGCGCGCAGCCGGCTGCGCGCCTTCGCGGAGCGTCACGGTCACCGCGATCTCGATGCCCTGCTCCGCTGGTCGGTCGACCAGCCCGACGCGTTCTGGCGCGCGACGGAGGCTGACCTCGGGATCCGCTGGTCGCAGCGCTACGAGCGCGTGATGGACACCTCGAGGGGCGTGCCGTGGACGACCTGGTGGGGCGGCGGCCGCATGAACTACGTCGCGACAGCGCTGGGGCACGACCCCGCGCGCGTCGCGGTCATCGCGGAGGGCGAGGAGGGCACGGTGCGTACCCTGACGTTCGACCAGCTCGAGCGTGACGTCGCGCGCTTCTCGTCCGGTCTGCGCGCGCTCGGCGTGCGGAAGGGCGACCGCGTCGGGATCTTCCTGCCGCTCACCGCCGAGTGCGCCGTCGCGGTCCTCGCGGTCGGGGCCATCGGCGCCGTGTACATCCCGATCTTCTCCGGCTACGGCGCCGAGGCGATCGCGGGCCGCCTGCGCGACTGCGACGCGAGCGTGCTCATCACCGCGGACGGCTTCCACCGCCGCGGGCAGGTCGTGCCGATGAAGGAGACCGCCGACGCGGCGGTCGCGCTCGCGCCGAGCGTCGAGCGCGTCGTCGTCCTCTCGCGCCTCGGGCGCGACGCCCCGCGCGGCGCGAAAGATGTCGGGTGGGACGAGGTCGTCGCGCGCGGCAGCGACCGGCTCGAGCTCGAGGACACCTCGGCCGAGGATCCGTTCATGGTCATCTACACGTCCGGCACGACCGGCCGGCCGAAGGGCGCGGTCCACGTACACGGTGGCTTCCCGGTGAAGGCCGCCCAGGATCTCGCGCACTGCTTCGACCTGCAGGAGCGCGACGTCATCTTCTGGATGACGGACCTCGGCTGGATGATGGGTCCCTGGCTCATCGCGGGCGGGCTCATGCTCGGCGCGACGATCGTGCTGTACGACGGCACGCCCGACTTCCCCGACGCGTCGCGCGTGTGGTCGATGGTGGAGCGTCACCGCATCACGCACCTCGGCATCTCGCCCACCGCGATCCGCGGGCTCATGCGCTCCGGCGAGGAGCCCGTGACGGCGCACGACCGCTCGAGCCTCTTCGTGCTCGGCTCGACCGGCGAGCCCTGGAACCCCGACCCGTGGTGGTGGTACTTCCGCACCGTCGGCGAGTCCCGTTGCCCGATCATCAACTACTCCGGCGGCACCGAGATCTCCGGCGGCATCGTCGGCTGCACGACGTGGACGCCGATCCAGCCCGGCTCGTTCTCGGGCCCCTGCCCGGGGATGGACGCCGACGTCGTCGACGACGAGGCGCGGCCGGTCCGCGGGCAGGTGGGGGAGCTCGTCATCCGGAAGCCCTGGCCGGGGATGACGCGCGGCTTCTGGAACGACACCCGCGATCCCGGCACGAGCCGCTACCTCGACACGTACTGGAGCCGCTGGGATGGGGTCTGGTACCACGGCGACTGGGCGCGCATCGACGACGAGGGCTTCTGGTACATCGAGGGACGCAGCGACGACACGCTGAAGGTCGCGGGCAAGCGCGTCGGCCCCGCGGAGGTCGAGTCCGCGGCCGTCGCGCACCCCGCGGTGTCGGAGGCCGCGGCGATCGGCATCCCGCACGAGCTGAAGGGCGAGGGGATCGTCGTCTTCGCGATCCTGCGCCCGGGCCACAGCGCGTCCGACGAGCTCGCGCGCTCGGTGTCGGACACGATCGTCGAGCACCTCGGCAAGCCGCTCCGCCCGGAGCGCATCCGCTTCGTGACGCAGCTGCCGAAGACGCGGAACGCGAAGATCCTGCGCCGCGTGATCCGAGGCGCGTATCTCGGGAAGACGGAGCTCGGCGACCTCTCGTCGCTGGAGAACCCCGCCGCCGTCGATGAAGTGCGCGGCGCGAGGTGAGCGCCGTGAGCGAGGCGGACCTTGACCGGACCGTGAGGCTCCACGTCTACGAGCGCGTCGTCAGCGACGGGTTCCCGCCGACGGTCGCGGGCGCAGCACGCGCCCTCGGCATCACCGAAGCGGACGCCGAGGCCTCGTACCGGCGCCTGGCCGCCGGAAAGGTGATCGTCCTTGTCCCTGGCGGCCGCGAGATCCTCATGGCGAACCCGTTCGCCGCGCGGCCGACGGACTTCCTCGTGCGCGCGAACGGCCGGCAGTGGTACGGCAACTGCGCCTGGGATGCGCTCGGCATCCTCTCCGCGCTCGGGGCCGACGGGTCCGTGACGACGGCCTGCGCGGACTGCGCGGACCCGCTCGAGGTCACGGTCCGGGGTGGCGTCCCGCAGGGCAAGGCCGTGCTGCACATCGCCGTGCCGGCACATCACTGGTGGGTCGACATCGTCTTCACCTGAGCGACGATGCTGTTCTTCCGGTCGGAAGATCACGTGAGGCGTTGGTGCGAGGCGCGCGGTCGCGAGGTCGGCGCCGTGCTTTCGCTCGATCAGGCGTGGCGGCTCGCCGACGGCTGGTATCGGAACAAGCTGCGCGCGGACTGGCGGCGGCACACCCTTGAGGAGACCGAGGAGCTCCTCCGCTCGATCGGCCTCGTGGACGCGTTCTGGGCGCTTCGCTGACGTCCTCTCACCAGATCTTCAGGTCCGTCCGCTAGAAAGCGCGGCATGACCGCCGCAGCGCTGCGCTGGCTCCCGCTCGCGGGCATCCTCGCGCTCGCGGCGGTCCTGCGGCTGCTCTGGCTCGACCGCGAGGGCTGGTCCAACCAGTACTACGCCGCGACCGTGCAGAGCATGCTCACGGGCTGGAAGGCGTTCCTCTTCGGCTGCTACGACCCTGAGTGCTTCGTCACCGTGGACAAGCCGCCGCTCGGGCTCTGGGTGCAGGCGGCGTTCGCGAAGGTCCTCGGGCTGAGCGGCGTCGCGCTCATCCTCCCGCAGGCGCTCGCAGGGATCGCCTCGGTGGCCGTCCTGTACGCGATGGTGCGGCGCGCGTTCGGTGTCGCGGCGGGGCTGATCGCCGCGCTCGCGCTCGCGCTCATGCCCGTGAGCGTCGCGACCGACCGGAACAACACGATGGACGGTCAGCTCGTGCTCGTGACGCTGCTCGCGGCGTTCGCGGCGCTGCGAGCGGTCGAGAGCGGCGGGCTGCGCTGGTTGCTCGTGTCGTTCGCGCTCGTCGGCATCGGCTTCGAGATCAAGATGCTGCAGGCCTACCTCGTCCTCCCCGCGCTCGGGCTGCTGTATCTCATCGCGGCCCGCGCTGGGTTCGTGCGGCGCGTCGCGCACCTCGGCCTCGCCACGGCGCTCATGCTCGCCGTCTCGCTCGCGTGGCCGCTCGCCGTCGACCTGACGCCTCCGGGCGACCGGCCCTACGTCGGCGGCAGCCGTGACAACTCGGTGCTCGAGCTCATCACCGGCCACAACGGTGTCGCGCGGCTCGGCGCGTTCGGGCGCGCGGTGCTCGGACGCGCACCTGGACCTGCCGCGCCCGCGGGTCCGCCACCGGCCAGCGCGCCGTATGCGGCGCGACCGCCTGCCGGGCCGGGCCTGCCGCCGCTCGGCCCCGCGATCGCTGCGCCCGCCGGTCCCGCCGGTCCCGCCGGTCCCGGCGGCGAGTCCGGCGAGCCAGGCCCGTTCCGCCTCCTGAACGTGCAGCTCGCGGGTCAGGTCAGCTGGCTGCTGCCGCTCGCGCTCATCGGTGCGGCGGTCATCGCGCTCCGCGCGTCGTGGCGTCCGCGGCCGGACCGGCGCGCCGCGTTCCTCCTGCTCTTCGGTGTCTGGCTCTTCACGATGGCAGCGTTCTTCAGCGCGACGAGCGGCATCTTCCACCGCTACTACCTCGTCATGCTCGCGCCCGCGGTCGCTGCGCTCGCCGGCGCAGGGGCCGTGGAGCTCTGGCGCGAGCATGCGGATCGGCGGCGCGCGACCGCCGCCGCGCTGCCGCTCGCGCTCGCGCTCACCGCCGCGCTCCAGGTCCTCATCCTCACGCCGTACCCGGAGTGGGAGGCGCGGCTTGCACCGGTCGCCGCCGCCAGCGGGGTCGCCGCGCTTGTCGCCGCTGCCGCCTCCCTCGCGCGGGCTCGCATGTCCCCTCGCGTCGCTCCGGTCGCTGTCGCGGCAGCGATCCTGATGCTCATGGCCGCTCCGGCGGCCTGGGCCGCGATGCCGGCAGCGAACGCGCCCGGCGACATGCTCCCCGCGGCCGGTCCCGGCGGCGGTCCCGGCGGCGGTCCCGGCGCGCGCGGTGCCGCGCGCGCGCCGCTCCCACGCCCGGCCCCGCTGCCGGCGCCGCAGGGCCCGGGTCCTGGCGGCCCCGGTCGCGCCGATCCCCGGCTCGTGTCGCACCTGCTCGCGGAGCGCGGCGGCGCGCGCTGGATCGTCGCCGTCGCGAGCGCGGGCATCGCGTCGCCGCTCATGCTCGAGACGAAAGCACCGGTCATGGCGCTCGGCGGCTTCGGCGGCGGCGACCGCATCCTCGACGCCGAGGGATTCGCCGCGCTCGTGCGGCGCGGCGAGGTGCGCTTCGTGATCCCGGACGGGCCCGCGGGTCCGGCCGGGCCGGGCCGGGATCCGGTCATGGCGTGGGTGCGCGCGAGCTGCGTCGAGGTGCGCGGGGTGCCCGGCCTGCGGGACTGCGCCCCGCGCTGACCACGCCGGGCGCTTGCTCCCTTGACCGGTACCGCGTCCGCCCTCTTTACTGTCGCGGTCGCGTCGGGGAGGGGTCTGATGGCAGGTCTTCGCGGAACAGCCGCGTTCCGTCCCGTTGTCGTCGGCGTCATCGCGTTCCTCGTTGGCAGCGCGAGCGTCGTGATCGCGACGGGCGGCATCCCCGGACCCGACGGTCGTATCCAAGGTTGTTACAACAGCGTGAACGGCGAGCTGCGCGTCGTGACCAGCCCGACGGAGTGCAGGCGCAACGAGCTGTCCATCTCGTGGAGCCAGCAGGGGCCGGCCGGCGCATCGGGTCCCACCGGGCCGAGCGGCGCGAGTGGTGTGTCCGGAGCGAGCGGTGCGACGGGTGCGAGCGGCCCGGCCGGCGCGACGGGAGCGAGCGGTCCGAGCGGCGCTTCCGGAGCCGCAGGCGCCAGCGGAGTGTCCGGTGCCACCGGGGCGAGCGGGGCCAGCGGGCCGAGCGGCGCGTCAGGCACGCAGTACGTGCGCATCGAAGACGTCGCCGGACTGCAGTGCACGAGCAATGGCGTGATCGGCACCGTGAGGCTCACCGTCGCGCCCGATGGCGCGATCGCGCTGCGCTGCGACACCGGCGCAGCGACGCCAACACCCGTCCCGACACCGACACCGGTCCCGACCCCGACTCCGCCACCCGGAACGGGGCCGACGCCGCCGCCGACCGCGGTGCAGGTCTACGTCGCGACGAGCGGCGATGACAGCGCGTCCGGCGGTCCGACGTCGCCGAAGCGCACCGTGACCGCGGGCATCAGCGCGGCCGCGGCCGCAGGCGGCGGCACCGTGTACGTGGCCTCGGGTACGTACGCGGAGGCCAACGGCGCCCAGCTCGCGACGAACGTGGCGGTGGCCGGCGGCTACGACGCCGGTACCTGGGTCTTCACCGGCGCGCCGACGACGATCACCGGGGCGCCGCAGGCCGCGCTCGCGACGAACGCCACGAACGCCGCGCTGTGGAACCTCCGGCTCAGCGGGAGTCCGCTCTCCGGGCCGGGCCGCAGTGCGTACGGGATCTTCGCCGTTTCGAGCGCGATCGCGCTGCACAACGTCAACGTGACCGCGGCGCCAGGGACCGCGGGCTTGAGCGGCGCGTTCGCTCCGCAGTTCCCGGCGCCCGGTGGCGGTGCTGGCTCCCTGGGGCAGTCCGGCGTCGAAGACAGCGCCTGGCCCTGCTCCACCGCATCGCAGCCGCAGGGGGGCGCGGGCGGATTGTCGTCGGTCGGTGCGACTGGCGGCCGCGGCGGCAACGCCGGACACGGCGGCAGCTCGGGCTTCGACGGCTTCCCGGGTCTTGGTATCGGCGCCGGCGCCGGTGGGCCCGGCACCCCGTCGCGCCAGGGCAACTGGAACACCCCGAGCACGTACTGGGGACGTGATGGGCTGAACGGGAGTGCCGGCACCGCTGGCGCGGCCGGACAGCCGCAGTTCACAGCGGCCGGGTACGTTCCGAGCAACGGCGCGAATGGCGGACTCGGCGCGCATGGCGGTGGTGGTGGCGGCGGCGGTGGTGGCGGCGGCGGTGAGACGAACTGCGACTCGTACGGCGGTGGTGGCGGTGGCGGCGGCGCAGGCGGCCAGGGTGGCCAGGGTGGCCAGGGTGGCACCTCCGCGGGCGCGTCCATCGCGGTCTACCTCTGGAACTCCACGCTCTCGACGGATGCGACGACGTCGGTCGCGGCGTCGGCCGGTCAGCCCGGCGGGAGTGGGGGTCTGGGCCAGCCGGGCGGCGCGGGTGGCGCCGGTGCCGCGAGGTGCGCAGGTTGCGGCGCGGGAAACTTCTATGGCGGCGACACGGAGCAGGACGACGGCTCGAACGGCGGCCGCGGCGGCGATGGCGGTGACGGCGGCGCGGGTGGGGCCGGCGGCGGCGGCGCAGGCGGCGCGAGCATCGGCGTGTGCGTCGCGGGCGGATCGACTGCGACCCTCGACCCCGCGACGACGATCACGGTCGGCGCGGGCGGGCCGGGTGGCGTGAGCCCCTCGTCCCCGGGTCCGACCGGCATCGCAGCGCCCGTCCACAACGCACCGTGAGCTGAGCGGACCCACCAGGGAGATCCGCGAGGGACCGCCCATCGGGCGGTCCCTTCGCATGTCTGCCGAGGATGGGCGCGGCGGGTCCCGCGCCGCTGACTAGGCGGTGCGGCCGGCGATCGCCTTGACGAGCGCGACGATGAGCGCCGCGACGAGGAAGAGGAACACGATCGCGAGGAGCGCGGCGACGTCGAACGGCGAGTCGGGCGGGATCGCGAAGATGCCCTCGAACGGCCGCACGAGCGGGTCCGTCACGCCGTATAGAGCGGCGACGAGCGGCTGGGTCTGGTTCGCGCCGAAGAGCTTCAGCAGGAACCGGAAGAGGAGCAGCACCTCGAGCACGGTGAAGATGAGCGTCACGACGCGCGTGAGGGTCCACACCGGGTGCGCGACGGGCGCCGCGTTCACGTTCGTCTGCGGCGCCGCCACATACGGCGCCGCGGGACGGTGCTCGTCGACGCGCGTCTCGGTCGTCCGCTCGACCACCGTGGTGCGGTCGTCGTCAGGCAGGCGTGTGCGATCGATCGTCATGCCGAACAGTCGAGCAAGCATCGTGCCAAGCGTTTAGCCTCGGGATACATGCCCTTCTCATTCGCGCACCGGCAGCGGGTGCGCTTCGGCGAGACGGACCTGCAGGGCGTCGTCTACTACGCGAACTACCTCGTGTACGCGGAAGTCGGACGCGTCGCGTACATGCGGCACCTCGGCATCCTCTACGACCGCGATCTCCTCGCGCGCGGCGTCGACTTCACGATCGGCGAGGCGATGGTGCGCTACCGCGCGCCGCTCCGGTTCGACGACGAGTTCGACATCCGCGTCGGCGTCGGCGAGATCCGGCAGAGCTCGTGGTCGTTCGAGTACGACGTCGAGCGCGCCGACGGGCTGCTCTGCGCATCGATGTCGACGGTGCAGGTCATCATCGACCGCGCCACGTTCAAGGCGACGCGCATCCCGGCCGAGCTGCGCCAGGTCCTCGAGCGCGCGAGCGTTCTGCCGACCCCGTCCGCTGGAAGCGACACCTAGCGATGGATCCGGAGCTTCCCGAGGACCTGCGGCTCCTCCAGCGCTCGGTCCGCGAGTTCGTGGAGACGCGCCTGCAGCCGCGCGAGCGCGAGATCGAGGAGCGCGACGAGATCCCACGCGAGCTCATCGCCGAGATGGCCGAGCTGGGTCTCTTCAGCATCGGCTTCCCGGAGGAGCACGGCGGGAGCGGGTTCGGGCGCCTCGGGTACTGCGTCGCGGTCGAGCAGCTCGCGCGCGCGAACGCGTCGCTCTGGAACGTCATCGGCGGCTCCGTCGGGCTGTGCGGCACAGCGATCCACCTTGGCGGGCCGGACCCGCTCCGCGCGCGCTACCTGCCTGACCTGCTCGGCGGGAAGCGCATCGGCGCGTACGCGCTCTCCGAGCCCGGCGCCGGGAGCGATGCCGGCGCGCTCCGCACGACCGCGCGCAGGGACGGCGACGGCTACGTCCTCGACGGCGCGAAGACCTTCATCACGAACGCGCCGATCGCCGATCTCTTCGCCGTGTTCGCGACGGTCGACCGCGACGCGGGCTCGAAGGGGATCACCGCGTTCGTCGTCGAGCGCGCGACGCCCGGGCTCGAGGTCGGTCCGAACGACGCGAAGATGGGTCTCCACGGCTCCACGACCGCGCAGCTCTTCTTCCGCGGGGCGCGTGTCCCGGCGACGCAGCGCATCGGCGACGAGGGGAAGGGCTTCGCGCTCGCGCTCCGCACGCTCGACCACGGGCGGCTCGGGCTCGCCGCGCACGCGGTCGGCTCGGCGCAGCGCCTCCTCGAGGCGAGCGTCGAGTACGCGAAGGGCCGCACGCAGTTCGGCCGGCCGATCGCGGCGAACCAGGGGATCCAGTGGCCGCTCGCGGACGCTGCGACCGAGATCCACGCCGCGCGGCTCATGGTCTACGACGCCGCGCTGCGCCTCGACCGCGGCGAGCGCGTGACCGAGCGCGCCGCGATGGCGAAGCTGTTCGCGACGGAGATGCTCGGCCGCGTCGCGGACATGGCGGTGCAGGTGCACGGCGGGATGGGCTACATGCGGGAGCTCTGGATCGAGCGCGCGTACCGGGACGCGCGTATCTACCGCATTTACGAGGGCACGAGCGAGATCCAGCGCGTCGTCATCTCGAGTGCGCTCCTTGCGGACGGCTGACCGCTCTGCGCCCAGATCTCGGCTCGTCGCGACCTCGAGCGTGGATAACCGCCCCGTTTGCGTGGATAACCGCCTTGTTTCGAGCGTTTTGATGGGTTTCGTGTGGACAAGCCGGGTGGGCTGAGACCGTCCACTCCGGGCGGCCACGTCGTCATCTCGCTCGCGTGGATCGCGGCTTTCGTGCTCGCGATCGCATCGGTCTGGTCCCCGCCGCTGCTACCGTTCTCGGTCGCGATCGCCGTCGGCGCCTTCGCCGCCTACCTCGCGCGGCACGTCCGGTTCGTGCGCACGCTCGGGGCGGTGGAGCGGGCGCTCACGCGCGGCGATCTCGCGACGGCCCGTGCCATCGCGGCGCCGCTGCTCGACCGCTTCCCGGGACAGCCCCTCGTCGAGAAGGCCGCGGCGGACGTGCTCTACGCGACCGGCGACCCGCTCTCCGCCGCAAGCCTGTACGAGCGCGCGGCGAAGCGCCTGTCGCGCGATCGCGACGTCGTCGTCGGTCTCGTCGCGTCGTATGCGGCGCTGAACAAGGCTGGCGACGCGCGCCGCAGCGCGGGCCTGCTGCCCGCCGACTACGACGTGCGGCTCGCCCTGGCATGGGCGGAGCTCGTCGCGCTCGCGGGCGACCGCGCGAAGGGCGCGCGCCTCGCGGACGAGCTCCTGGCCGAGCTGAAGGTGGAGCACGGTGCCGAACGCACCGCGATGGCGAACGTGCTCGTCGCGATCGCCGCCGCGCAGCGCAAGGACGCGACGCTCGCGCGCTCCGCGCTCGACGTCGCGGAGCGCCAGCGCGACGTGCTCGAGGGTCCGGACCGCGCCTTCATCGGGTACCTCGGCGGTGTCGCCCTCCGCGAGCTCGGTCTCGCCGGCGACGCGCGCGCGACGTTCACGCAGGCGATGGCGGCGGGGCCGGGCACGATCGGCGAGGCGCTCGCTCGTCGCGAGCGCTCTCACATCCCGGGGTCGTCGGACTCCTCGGAGGGCTCCTCCGCCTGAAGCTCGTCCGCGTACTCGACCGGGTCGTGGCCGAGCGACTCGATGATCGCGACGAGCCCGTCCCGCTGCTCCATCGGCGTCATGCGGATCCAGCCGACGATGACGTCCTCGGGGCCCACCTCGCTCGCGCCCCGCTCGCCGGCCGCGACCTCGCTCTCCGCCTGGGCGTTCGCGCGCGCGAGCTCGCGGTACGTCTCCGGCACCATCGCGCAGAGCTGCTCGAGCGCGCGCTCGGCCTCGGGCTCCCAGCTCATCCGATCGCGTCGATGCCGGTGGCGAAGCGGCCGATGATGAGCTTCTGGATCTGCGTCGTGCCCTCGTAGAGGCGGTTCACGCGCGCGTCGCGCCAGTAGCGCTCCACCGGGAACTCGTCCGAGAAGCCGTAGCCGCCGTGGATCTGGATCGCGCCGTCGGCGGCGCGCTGCGCGGCCTCGCTCGCGTAGAGCTTCGCGATGCTCGTCTCGCGCGTGCTCGGCAGGCCCTTGTCCTTCAGCAGTCCGGCGCGCCAGACGAGCAGCCGCGCGGCCTCGGTCTCGACGACCATGTCCGCGATGAGCTCCTGCACGAGCTGGTGGCCGGCGATCGGCTTGCCGAACGACTGGCGCTGCGTCGAGTACGTCACCGACGCGTCGATGCAGGCCTGCGCGACGCCGACCGCGCCCGCCGCGACCGAATAGCGCCCCGAATCGAGCGCGGCCATCGCGATGGTGAAGCCCTTGCCGATCTCGCCGAGGCGCGCGCTGTCTGGCACGCGCACGTTGTCGAGGATGAGCTCGCTCGAGTCGGAGGACCGCAGCCCGAGCTTCCCGTGGATGCCCTGCGAGCCGTAGCCGTGGGCGTCGCGCTCGAGGAGGAAGGCCGTGATGCCCTTGTGGCCCTTCGAGGGGTCGGCCTGCGCGAACACGAGCGCGAGCTTCGAGACGGAGCCGTTGCTGATCCACATCTTGCGGCCGTTCAGGATCCAGCCGTCCCCGTCGCGCTTCGCGGTGGTGCGCAGCTTCGTCGCGTCGCTGCCGACCTCGGGCTCGGTGAGCCCGAAGCAGCCGATGATCTCGCCGCGGCAGAGGGCGGGGAGGTACCGCTCCTTCTGCGCCTCGGTCCCGAACTTCAGGATCGTCATCTCGACGAGCGAGATCTGGACCGACAGCGTCGTGCGCACGGACGAGTCCGCCCGCCCGATCTCTTCCGTGATGAGCGCGTGCGAGATGAGGTCGACCCCCATCCCCCCGTACTTCTCCGGGACGGGACCGCCGAGGAAGCCGATCGGCGCCATCTTCTCCAGCACGTCGGCGGGGAACGTCTCGTTGCGGTCCCGCTCGCGCGCGCCGGGCGCGATCTCCCGGTCGGCGAACTCGCGCGCGAGCTTGCGGATCTCCTGCTGCTCGGGGGTGAGGTCGAAGTCCATCGCCCGCGAGTCTAGGGAGCGCGGGGGTCGGAGCGTCGCGTGAGGGTCCGCGGTCAGCGCAGGTCGGGGGGCCGCATCTCCGCGTCGGTCACGGTCCGCTTCACGATGCGGCCCTCGAGCGCGAACGAGCTCCCGTCGTTCAGGTCCATGTCGATCATGAGCGGGACGCCGTCCGGCGCGTAGCAGATGAAGGCCTCCTTGAACGACGCGTCGGTCCCCTCGTTCGGCCGGAACAGGAAGCACTCCGTCTGCTCGTCCGCGATCTTCAGCTTCTCGCGCTCGACGACCGTGTAGTCGGCGGGACGCCGCGCGAGGAGGTTCGTCGCCGACGCGTCCGGGCCCGCCGCCTCGCCGGCACGCTGGCAGACCGGCGGCGTCGCGATCTGGCACACGATCGTGCCCTCGGGCGTGACGTAGCTCCGGAAGTTGATCGCCTGACCGCCCTCGCTGTTCACCATCATGTCGAGCCGCACGTTCGGCGGGCGCTGGTAGGTCGTCCAGCTCCCGGTCACGCGCGTGCGATCGATGTCGCCCTGCATCGCGTACGCGACCGCGTACGTCACCGTGACGGACTTCGACACGAGGCTCAGCGCGTCGGACCCGACGAGCGGGCGGAACGTCGGCTCGGGTGGCCGGGTGATCCGCGGCGGCTGCTGCGCGAACGGGTTGCACGACGCGAGAAGAAGGACGCACAGCAGCGCGCACGCGATGCGCATGCGTCGCAGTTTACGGTCGGGTGAAGCGATCACTCGATAGCATCGATCGGTGAGCGCTGATCGCACCGCTTCCCCCGTCGCGATCTGGATCGCGCTCGCGATCGTGTACGTCATCTGGGGCTCGACCTACCTCGCGATCGCGATCGTCGTGCAGACCCT
>DASUCM010000132.1:0-18327 GCA_036276035.1 Candidatus Limnocylindria bacterium
GGGATGCGGATCGTGCGCGCCTGGTCCGCGATCGCGCGCGTGATCGCCTGGCGGATCCACCACGTCGCGTACGTCGAGAACTTGTAGCCCTTGCGGTAGTCGAACTTCTCGACCGCGCGGATGAGACCGATGTTCCCCTCCTGGATGAGGTCGAGGAAGCTCATGCCGCGGCCGATGTACTTCTTCGCGATCGACACGACGAGACGGAGGTTCGCCTCGGTGAGGTTGTGGCGCGCGTCGTCGCCCTTCTGGATGAGCTCGTCCGCGAGGCGGCGCAGGCCGCGCTGCTCGTCGGTGTCGTCCTCGACGTACTCGTCGAGGTGCCGCACGAGCACCGTGCGGATCTCCTGGCCGAGCGCGACGAGCTCCGCGAGCCGGTCGGCGCCTTCCGCGGCGCCGTGGACCTTCGAGTACGCCGGGAGGATCCGGAACGCAAGGCGCTCCGGGTCGCGGCGTGCGGCGTCGATGATGCCGACGATCTCCTCGATGAGGATCTTCGCCTCGGTCGAGATCTCCTTGCTGTTGCCCTCCGCCTTCAACGGGTCGCGCAGCTTCAGGAGGCGGGTGGTGTGCTTGCGCAGCTCCTTGCCGCCCTCCTCCTGGTCGAGGGCGTACCGCAGCGCCTTGTTCGTGAAGCGGGTCGCCTCGTCGACGAACTCCTTCGGGCGGCCGACGGCCATCCGCTTCTTCACTTCGACGCCGAGCTCGTACAGGTGGATCGCGGCGAGCGCGGGCGACTCGAGCGCCTGCTCGCCGAGCTCGATCGACTTCGCGAGGTTCACCTCTTCCTCGGCGTTGAGGAGCGGGACCT
The DNA here is from genome assembly GCA_036276035.1 of Candidatus Limnocylindria bacterium. Taxonomy (GTDB): domain Bacteria; phylum Chloroflexota; class Limnocylindria; order P2-11E; family P2-11E; genus JACDAF01. Next base: position 812 of record DASUCM010000132.1, read on the forward strand.
TGCCGATCTCCTTGAGGTACATGCGGACCGGGTCGTCGACGGAGATGAGGTCGCTCGCGAGCACCGCGGAGATGCTGTCCTCGCGCTGGAGCTCCTCGGTCTCGTCTTCCTCTTCCTTGACCTGGCTGAAGGTCGGGCCGCGCTCGGCCTCGAGGATCTCGACGTTGTTGTCGTCGAGCAGCGTGAGGAGCTCTTCGACCTCTCCCGGCTCGGCGTCGGGGATCGCGCGGGCGACGTCCTCCTGCGTGAGGTAGCCCTGCTGCTTGCCCTTGGCGAGCGCCTTCTCGGCATGCTCGCGGTGCTCGGGCGTGATGCCCGTGCGCTCCGGCGGACGCGCGGCTTCCTTTTCCTTGGTCGCTGTCTTCGTCGCCATCGTCTACTCGTTCTCCATCTCGGCGCGAAGGACCGTGGAGCGCTGCTGTCGCTGCTGGACAGCCACGATCTCCTCGGCCAGCCGTGCCACCTCGTCGTCGAGCGCGCCTACGTCGCCTTCTGTCGCGCGCGCGAGCTTGCCGCGCACTTCGTCCAGACGCCGCCGCAGGTTCCGTTCCTTGAGGCGCAGCGCAAGGATCTCGAGCTTGCGGGCCGCGTCCACCTCGCTTGCCGGCTCGGCGCCTGTGGCGCCAAGTGCCGCAACGATGGCGGCAAGGTGAGCCGGGAAGTCGCCGGTCGGACGCTTGGCTCGCAGATGTTCGAAGATCGCCCGATGGGCCTGGTCTTGGAGGTCTTCGGGCGCGAGATCGACGCGCGCGGCATCCTCGGGGAACTGGACCAATTGTGCCATGACGGAACGCTCGAGATCGCTCGAAGATTCCCTCGGGGCCGCGGCAGGGGCCGCTGGCGCCGCAGGCTGGGCAGCCGGGCGCCGTGTGGGCGCTTTCGGCGCCCGCTGAGCCTCCTCCCGGAGGGCCTCCTGGGGCACCCCCGTGAGGGCCGCGAGCTTGCCGAGGTAGAGCTCCCGCGTCAGGGCGTCCGGCTCCTGGCCCAGGAGCGGGAGGGCCTCGGCGAGGAAGCGCCGGCGATCGTCCGGCCCGGCGAGGTCGTGGCGGGCCGCGATCCGGTCGATGACGAACTCGAGCACCGGCTTCGCCTCCGCGAGCACCGCCCGCAGCCGAGCCGGGTCGGAGCGCGCCATCTCGTCGGGATCGCCCTCCGGCAGCTCGGCGACGTAGACCGCGACACCGGTCCTCGTCGACAGCGAGCCCGTGCGCGCGCGGCGGACCATGGTCACGAGCTCGACGCCGCGCTTCTCCGCGGCGGCGCCGCCGGCGGCGTCCGCGTCGAAGGCGACGGTGGCGCGGTCGATCTTCATCGCGTCGAGCACCCGGTACTGCTCCTCGGTGAGCGCGGTGCCCTGCGACGCGACGACGTTGTCGATCCCCGCCTGGTGGCAGGAGATCGCGTCGAACTGCCCCTCGACGATGACCGCCTCGCTCTTCTTGCGGATGCCGGCCCTCGCGACGTCGAGGGCGAAGAGCGTCGCGCTCTTGGTGAACAGCATCGTCTGCGGTGAGTTGATGTACTTCGCCGCGTGGCCGCTCATGGTGCGGCCGCCGAACGCGATGACCCGGCCCTTCGCGTCGCGCGTCGGGATGGTGAGCCGGTCGAAGAAGCGGTCGAAGAGCCCGTTCTGCGTGGAGACGACGAGCCCCGTCGCGACGGCCTCCGCGTCCGTATAGCCCTTCTTCCGCAGGTACGCGAGAAGACCGCCCCGCGTGTTCGGCGCGTAGCCGATCCCGAACCGGTCGATGGTCTCCTGCGCGATGCCCCGCTTGTCGAGGTACGCGCGTGTCGCGGCGCCGAGCGGGCTCCGCAGCGCCTGCCGGAAGTAGAAGAGCGCGGTCTCGTGCGCGGCGAGGAGCCGCTTCTCGAGCTCGTTCTCCTGGCGCGGCCGCGTCGAGAGCTCGACCCCCGCACGCTCGGCGAGCTGCTTCAGCGCGTCGGCCTTGTCGAGGTTCTCGCGCTTCATGACCCAGTCGAAGACGTCACCCTTCTCGCCGCAGCCGAAGCAGTGGAAGGTGCGCCGCTCCGGGTCGACGTGGAACGACGGCGTCTTCTCGGCATGGAATGGGCACAGCCCGATGTACGTCCGCCCGCTCTTCCGGAGCGGGATCCCGCTCTCCTGGACCAGCGTGACGATCTCGATGCGATCCTTGACGCGGTCGAAGTCTCCGGGCGTTAGCGTCTGCTCCAGCCCGCGGGGATGAAGATCGACTCGTACGTGTCGAGCGCGTAGCCGTCGGTCATGCCCGCGACGTAATCCGCGACCGCGCGCTTCACACCCTCGCTCTCCGCGATGCGCTGGTGCTCCGCGGGCATGACGTCGGGGTGCTGCTCGAAGTGCTGCAGCAGCTCCCAGAGCATGTTCTGCGCCTTCAGGTCCTCGGTCTTCGCGGCACCGGAGAGGTAGACGTTCTCGAACATCCAGCCGCGCAGCGCGTTCGTCGCCTCGAGCACCTCGTCGCTCATGCGGATCTCCCGCTTCCCGTACGAGGTGCAGATGACGTCGTAGACCATCGTGTCGAGGCGCTCCGCGCGCGTCGCGCCGAGCGCCGCCGTGACCTCGCGCGGCAGGTCGGACTCCTCGATGATCCCGGCGCGGATCGCGTCGTCGGCGTCGTGATGGAGGTACGCGATCTTGTCGGCGTAGCGGACGACCCAGCCCTCCGGCGTCTCGGGCTCGCCCCAGGCGGCGTCCTGGAGACCGCCCTCGGTCGGAGCGGAGTGCTTCAGGATCCCGTCGCGCACCTCGCGCGTCAGGTTGAGCCCCGTGCCGTTCTTCTCGAGCCGCTCGACGATGCGCACGCTCTGCTGGTTGTGCCGGAAGCCGTCCGGCAGGAACTTCGCGAGGAGCTCCTCTCCCGTATGGCCGAAGGGCGTGTGCCCGATGTCGTGGCCGATGGCCATCGCCTCGACGAGGTACTCGTTCAGCTCCAGGGCCGCCGCGATCGAGCGGCCGATCTGCGTCACCTCGAGGATGTGCGTCAGCCGCGTGCGGTAGTGGTCGCCGATCGGCGCGAGGAAGACCTGCGTCTTGTGCTTCGTGCGGCGGAACGCCTTGCTGTGGATGATCCGGTCGCGGTCGACCTGGAAGGCCGTGCGGGTCGGGGACGGCTCCTCGTCCTGATCGCGGCGCGCCGCCGACGAGCGGGTGCCGTGCACGGACAGGATGCGCTCCTCGTGCTCCTCGAGCCGCTGACGGACCCGGAGCGCCGCGACGCTGCGGGACCGCGAGAGCGCTGCGGCATCCACCTGCGTCGCCATGGCGCTAGGTTAGCGCCGACGCTGATCGGCCCCGACGCTGGTCGGCGCCGACGCTACGTCCGGAGGTCGCGTGATGTGCCATCCCGAGGTCCCCGCCGGGACACCGCTCCCCGACGTCCGCGTGCAGGACGTCGCGATCGAGGTCGACGACGGGCGACTGCCCGGGATCCTCGCGCTTCCGGTGCGGACCCCCGCGCCCGGCGTGCTCGTGGTGAACGACGTCTTCGGCCGCTCTCCCTTCTACGACCACCTCACGCGGCGCATCGCCCAGGCCGGCTTCGTCGCGCTCGACGTCGAGTACTTCTTCCGCCAGGCCCCCGTCGCCCCGGATGACCGCGAGGGCGCGACCGCGCGGGCGCGACAGCTCGACCAGATGGGGACCCTCGACGATCTCGACCAGGCCGTGGAGTGGCTGAAGGCGCGGCCCGAGGTGCGGGGCGGGCGTGTCGGGACCATCGGCTTCTGCATGGGCGGGACGCTCGTCCTCGACCTCGCGGCGTCGCGCACCGACCTCGCGACCGTCTGCTACTACGGCTTCCCCGCGCGGCGGGGCGAGAACCCGCTGGCTCCGCCCGCGCCGCTCGAGGTCGCCGAGGAGATGACGGGGCCGATCCTCGGGCACTGGGGCGACCAGGACGCGGGCGTCGGCATGGAGAACGTGAAGGCCCTCGACGAGCAGCTGCGGGCGGCAGGCGTGGACCACACCTGGCACATCTATCCCGGTGTCGGCCACGGCTTCCTGAAGTCCTTCCTCGAGAAGGAGAGCGCCGTCGAAGCCGGCGAGCGGCAGGGATACGCGCATGCCTGCGACTCGTGGAAGCGGACCCTCGAGTTCTGGCGGAAGCACCTCCGGTGAGCGTCCCCGCGCGGGTGTCGTTCGTGACGCTCTGCGCCCGGGACGTCCCGCGGCTCGCGTCCTTCTACCGCGCGCTCGGCTGGCCCGAGTCGCAGCACAACGCGGAGGACTTCGCGGCGTTCCAGTGCGGCGGCGCGGTGCTCGGCATCTACGGAGCAGTGAACTACGAGCAGAAGTACGGCGCGCCGCCGCCCGAGGGCGTGTTCCGCGGCGTCGTCCTCGCGATCAACTGCCGCACGCCGGCGGAGGTGGACAGGATCTATCGCACGCTGCAGGGCGTTGACGGTGCGGTGTTATCCGGCCCGCCCGAAGATCTGTCGTTCGGCGGCCGCGGCTTCGAGTTCCGCGACCCCGAGGGCAACGTCTGGGAGGTCACCTGGGCCGAGGGCACGTCCTTCGACGAGCGCGAGGGCCTGATCTTCCCCTAGCCCGCGGGGGTCAGCCCGCGGCGGGCTCCCTGACGATCTCCAGCCTCGGCCGGAGCTGCAGCCCGCCCGCGAGCGTCGCGCCGACCGGCGAGGCGCGCTCCATCCACTCCTGCAGCCGCTGCGCCTGTTCGTCGGTGATCCCGTCGGCGCAGAGCCGGGCCGTCAGCCCGAGCCGGTCGTAGCCGGGCGCCGGCCCTTCGAGCCCGAGGTAGGCGCGCACGTCGAAATGCGCATCGAGCTCGAGCTCCAGGGATCGGATGGTGAGACCCATAAGGGTCGCGTGCGTGGCGATCAGTTCGATGATGCAGGCCGCGTACGCCGCGAGCACGAGCTGCATCGCGTCAAGGTGTCCCGGTCCACTGACGTCGAGGGTCTTCCCGTCGATCCGCACGCGCGAGCGGTCCGCGCCGGTCCACTCGGCGACCAGGTGCGGATGCCGCTCGGAGCGTGCCGGGTCAGCCTTCGCCTCCGCGATGGCGGCGGCGATGTCGGCAGGGTCCATCCCGTTCAGCGAGCTCACCGGTCCGGATCCCTTCCGGCGTTACCGGTCGCGCTTCGCTCCGTCCTGCGCGAGCGCGGCCTGCGCCGCGGCGAGCCGCGCGACCGGCACCCGGTACGTGGAGGGCGACACGTAGGTGAGGCCGAGCTCGTGGCAGAGCGCCACCGAGGAAGGCTCGCCCGCGTGCTCGCCGCAGATGCCGATCTTCAGGTCGGGCTTCGTCTTCCGCCCGCGTTCGATGCCCATCCGCATCATCGCGCCGACGCCGTCACGGTCGAGGACCTGGAACGGGTCCGCGGGGATGATCTTCTCCTCGACGTAGCGCGTGAGGAACGACTTCTGGGCGTCGTCGCGCGAGATGCCGAGGATCGTCTGCGTGAGGTCGTTCGTGCCGAACGAGAAGAACTCCGTCTTGGTCGCGATCTGGTCCGCGATGATGCAGGCGCGCGGGATCTCGATCATCGTCCCGAACTTGAACGGGATCTTCCGCCCCCGCTCCTTCTGCACCGCGTCGGCGACGGACATGACCTGCTCGTGGAGCCGGTCGAGCTCCCCCATCGTGCCGACCAGCGGCATCATGATCTCGGGCTTCGCCTTGACGCCCTTCTCGGCCACGTCGGCGGCGGCGCCGAGGATCGCGCGGATCTGCATCTCCAGGATCTCCGGGTAGACGAGGAGGAGCCGGCAGCCACGCAGCCCGAGCATCGGGTTGTCCTCGTGCAGCTGCTCGAGCCGCTTCTGGATGACGCGGTGCTTGCCGGTCTCGGCGCTCCCGCCCTTGCCCGTCGCCTCCGCGACCGCGATGTCGACGTCGACGTCGGCGAACTCGCGGAGGAACTCGTGGAGCGGCGGGTCGATGAGCCGGATGACGACGGGGAGGCCGTCCATCGCCTTGTACATCTCGCGGAAGTCGCCCTGCTGGAACGGCAGCAGCTTCGCCAGCGCGTTCTTCCGCGCCTCGAGCGTGTCGGCGAGGATCATGTCCTGCACGATCGGCAGGCGCTCGGCCTGCCGGAACATGTGCTCCGTGCGCGCGAGCCCGACGCCCTCCGCGCCGAACTTGCGCGCCTGGACGCACTCCTCAGGCGTGTCCGCGTTCACCCAGACGCCCATCGTGCGGCGCTTGTCGGCCCACGAGAGGAGCTCGATGAGCTCCGTCTCCTTCGTGTAGTCCGGCTCGACGGTCGGCAGCTCGCCGGCGAAGACCTCGCCGGTCGTGCCGTCGATGGAGATGAAGTCCCCTTCGCGGATCGTGTTCGCGCCGACCTGCATCTCCCGCTTCGCGAGATCGATCGACAGCTCCGCGCAGCCCGCGACGCACGGCAGTCCGAGGCCGCGCGCGACGACGGCCGCGTGGCTCGTCGAGCCGCCGCGCGCGGTGAGGATCCCGGTCGCGGCGATCATCCCGTGGAAGTCGTCGGGGCTCGTTTCGGGCCGCACGAGCACGACGAGCTGCTTCGTGCCCTTCAGCTCGACGGCGCGGTCGGCGTCGAAGACCGCGCGCCCCGTCGCCGCGCCGGGCGAGGCGTTCAGTCCCTTCGCGAGGTAGCGGCCGGCCTTCCGCGCCTTCTCCACTTCCTTCTCGTCGAAGCGCGGCAGGAGCAGCTGCTCGACCTGCATCGGGTCCACGCGGCCGAGCGCCTCGTCCTTCGTGATGAGCCGCTCGCGGACCATGTCGGTCGCCATCTTCAGAGCGGCCTTCGCCGTGCGCTTCGCGGAGCGCGTCTGGAGCATGTATAGGCGGCCCTTCTCGATCGTGAACTCGAGGTCCTGGGCGTCCCGGTAGTGCGACTCGAGACGCTTCGCGATGCGCTCGAACTCCGCGTACGCCTTCGGCAGGTCCCGCTTCAGCTCCGAGATCGGCTTCGGCGTGCGGATGCCGGCGACGACGTCCTCGCCCTGCGCGTTCACGAGGTACTCGCCGTACAGGACCTTCTCGCCGGTGTTCGGGTTGCGCGTGAACGCGACACCGGTGCCGGAGTCCGTCCCCATGTTCCCGAAGGCCATGGACTGGACGTTCACCGCGGTCCCGAGCGAGTCGGAGATCTTGAACTGCTTGCGGTAGTCCTTCGCGCGCTGCCCGAACCACGAGCCGAACACGGCCTCGATCGCAAGACGGAGCTGGTCGCGCGGATCCGTGGGGAACGGCTTCTTCGTGTGCCGCCGCACGACGTCCTTGAACTCGTCGACGAGGTCCTCGAGCGCCTCCGGGTTGAGATCCGCATCGGTCTCGACCCCCGCGCGCTGCTTACGCGACTCGAGCGGCTCGTCGAAGGCCTTCGCCGGGATGTCCTGCACGATGCGGCCGAACATCGAGATGAAGCGCCGGTACGCGTCCCACGCGAAGCGCTCGTTGCCGGTGAGGCGCGCGAGGGCGCCGCGGGTCTCGTCGTTCAGCCCGAGGTTGAGGACCGTGTCCATCATCCCGGGCATCGACATGGCGGCGCCCGAACGGACGGACACGAGCAGCGGGTTGGTCGCGTCGCCGAGCCGCTTTCCCGTCGCCCGCTCGAGGCGGGCCACCGCGCGCTCGACCTGCTCCCAGAGACCCGCGGGGAGCTTCTTGCCGGCGGCGAAGTACGCGTTGCAGGCCCGGGTCGTGATCGTGAAGCCCGGCGGCACCGGCAGGCCGGCGTTCGTCATCTCGGCAAGGCCCGCTCCCTTGCCGCCGAGGAGCTCGCGCATCTTCGCGTTCCCGTCGGCCTTCCCGCCGACGAACAGGTAGACATACCGTTCGGCGGTACGGCCCTTGGCTGCGGACGTCTTGCGGGCGGTGGCTGCTGGCACTTCGATCCTCCCCGGTGAACGCTGACGATATTGGCAGGTTTCCTGCTTCGGCAGAGCGCGAATGGCTGACGTGGTACGTTCGCGCCCCGTGTACGGGAGCCCCGGCTACAAGACCCTGTTCGGCCGCGTGCGCTCGAACGTGCGCGCGCTCATCCGCAAGCAGCTCGAGCTGCCGAAGCAGGAGATCGCGGAGATCGTCCGCGCGAACCTCAACGCGGCGAAGTTCTTCGGCATCGCCGCCGCCTTCGCGCTCCTTACCTTCATCGCGCTCGTCGTGTTCCTCATCGCGCTCGTCGCGATCTTCCTCCCCTGGTGGCTCTCCGCCCTCCTCGTGCTCGTCATCTGTGGCGCGCTCACGGCGCTGTTCGGCTACCTCGGGTACAAGCGCATCGAGCTTCGCGGACCGACGCGGTCCATCAATTCGCTGAAGGAGACGATCCAGTGGGCGAAAGCCCGTCTGTTCGGACGGAGCGCGAGCTAAACGAGCTCCGCGGCGCGATCGATCGGGATATCGACGCGCTCATCGCGCGCGCGAAGGCGGACCTCGACCCCGCTTCGCTCGTGCGGCGGCAGCCGGCCGCGGTCTTCGGGACGCTCGGCTCGGTCGCGGCGCTTGGCGGCGCTGCGGTCGCGAAGCGCGTGCGCGACGCGCGCGCGAAGCGGCCGGACACCGAGATCGAGCGGATCATCCAGAACCTGGGCGGGAACATCGACAAGCTGAAGGGCCGCGCGAGGGCGCGCTTCCGCGACCAGCTCCGTTCGGAGCTCTCCGAGGTCGAGAAGCCGAAGCGGACCGTGCAGGAGGCCGCGTGGGGCGTCGGGCTCGCGGCGCTCACGGCCGGCGCGACGGAGCTCGCGCGCAACCTCGCCGGACGCTTCACCGCGGACGACCCCGAGGAGCTCCCGAAGGAGAAGCACGAGCGGTCCCCGCGCTAGGTAGTGGGCCAGGCGAGGCTGGGCTTCGCCCAGCCGAAGCCGCGGGGGCCCCCGCGACCGAAGCAGCCGCAGGCAGCGCCGGTCGCGGGGTTCAACGGACGATCAGGAACCCCGCGAACATGACGCTCACGCCGACGAGGTTGGTGACGTCGACGAGGCCGGACGCGCCGGTGAACGTCGCGGTCCCGCCCGCGGCCACGATGAGCACCCCGGCCGCGATGACGACGTTCGCGAGCGCCCGCCGCCCGTTGTGGCGGCGGCGGAGGAACACCCACGCCGAGCGGAGCGCGCCGCCGAACAGCACGATGCTGCCGAGCCCGCTGCCGATGCCGGCGAGGATGCGGACGAGCGGCGCGCGGTCGAAGCCGCGGCCGGAGTCGAGCGCGGCAGTGAGGTCGACCGGGCTCGAGAACACGGCAATGATCGCGACGCCGCTGAGCAGGTAGACGAAGACGAGGCCGGCGTCGGCGACGGCGCGCGGGGCGCTCACGTACAGCGTCCCGACCGCGAGCCAGGCGACGTTCAGGATGGCCCCGAACAGGTAGAAGAGGCGGTACTCGTCCTCGGTCGCCGTCCCCGACCGCGCCGCGAGGCCGGCGGCCGACGCGATCGCGAACATCGCGAGCCCGATCGCCCAGGCCTGCTGGTAGGGCTGGCGCTTGCGGCGGTACTGGAGCCAGACCGTGAGTGCGAAGGCCGCGCTGACGACGGTGGCGAGAGCGGCTGCGGTCATCCCTCCGACCATCGCGGCGGGAGCGCGCGCTGTCGATGGCGCTACCTACGTTCGCCCAGGTTCCGCCTGCGCAGCGCGACCGCGGCGGTCGCGGCCGCGACGAGCACCGCTCCGTACGCGAGCGGCAGCGCCGCGGCGGCCGGCGAGAGCGCTCCGGCGATCGCGGCTGCGACCGCGAAGTCGCGGGTGCCGGCCCCCGCGAGCGCCGACCACGGGTCGCCGCCGCCGAGCCGCGCCGCCGCGAGCGCGGCCGCGCTCCCCGCGACGAGCACGAGGATCGCGAGGCCGACGGTGGCCAGACCGAGCGCCGGCGCGCCGCGGAGCAGCGCGGTGCCGACGAGCACGATGAGCGCGAGGTCGCCGACGCGGCGCAGGAGCGGCAGGGCGCGATCGCGCCACATCGGCACGATCCCCCCGAAGCTCATGCCGGCGAGGAACGCGAACGCCGCGTCGCGCGCGGGGCCGACGGCGGCCGGGCCCGCCGCCCCGAGGAACGCGAAGGTGAGCGCGAACGAGACGACGACGGTGCCGGCGACGTACGCGCCCGTCGTGTCGGGGCGCGCGCGGATGACCGCCGCGAGGCCGGGTGCGGCAAGCTCGGCTGGCGCGACCGCGAGGGCGAGGAGGCCGATCCGCATCGGCTCGTCCAGCGCTCGGCCTGCGCTGAGCGCGAGCGGGACGAGCAGGGCGTACGGGCCGGCCACGACGAGGAGCGTCCGGCGGCGGCGCAGGGCGAGGAGCGCGAGGAGCGGCGTCTGCGCGCCCGCGACGAAGAGCAGCGCCACGAGCGCGATGCCTGGGATGTCCACGCCTTCACGCTATCGTCCCGCGGTGGCCCGCCCGTCGAGCGTGAGCGCGTGGCAGATCGGCCGGAGCGAGGCGACCGCGCGCGGGGCCATGGTCGTGGCCGACCGGGAGCGCGCGACGCTGGCGGGCCTCGACATCCTCGCCGAGGGCGGCAACGCCGTCGACGCGGCGGTCTGCGCGGCGTTCGTGATGGGCGTCGTCGAGCCGGTCACGAGCGGCATCGGCGGCGTCGCCAGCATGGTCATCCGCACGAAGGACGGCCACCTCACCGTCGTCGACGGCAGCACGACCGCGCCGCAGGGCGCGCGTCCCGACATGTTCGAGGTCCTGGACACCGGCGAGCGCCTCGGGATGTACGGCTGGCCCGCGACGCGCGACAACGCGAACAACGTCGGCTACCGCTCGCTCGGCGTGCCTGGGATGGTCGCGTGCCTCCTCGATGCGCTCGACCGCTACGGCACCCTGCCGCGGGACCGCGTGATGGCGCCCGCGATCGCGCTCGCGCGCGACGGGTTCGACGTCGACTGGTACCTCGGTCTCGCGATCGGCACCTACGCCGACCGGCTGTGGGTCTATCCAGAGACGAAGCGCACCTTCTACCGCGCGAGCGGCGCCCCGCTGCGCGTCGCGACCGGATTCGAGCCGGCCGACCGCCTCGTCCAGGCCGACCTCGCGCGGTCGCTCGAGGCCATCGCGCGGCGCGGGGCCAAAGCGTTCTACGACGGCCCCCTCGCCCAGGCGATCTGCGACGACGTCCAGGCGAACGGCGGGCTGCTCACGGCGGCGGAGTTCGCCTCGTACCGCTCACGCGAGCTCGCGCCGCTGCGGAGCAGCTACCGCGGTCACGAGCTCGCGACGGTCCCCGGGCCGAGCGGTGCGGTGACCGCGCTCGAGCTCCTGAACATCGTCGAGGCGTCCGACCTCGGCCGGCCCGACTCCGCAGCGGAGCGGCACCTCGTCCTCGAGGCCTCGCGGCGCGCCTTCGTCGATCGCTTCGCCCACCTCGCGGACGTCCCGGGCGCGCCGTTCGAGCGTCTCGCCTCGAAGGAGCACGCGCGGGAGCGCGCCGCGTCCATCGAACCCTCCCGCGCGACGCCGGAGATCGCCGCCGGGGCCGTGCCGCCGCCGCAGGGCGACTGCACGACGCACCTCTGCGTCGTCGACCGTGACGGCGCGATGGTGTCCCTCACCTCGACGCTCGGCCAGGGCTTCGGCTCGGGTGTCGTCATCCGCGGCACCGGGATCGTCATGGCGGACGTGATGACCTGGTTCGACCCGCGCTCCGGCACCATCAACTCGCCTGCGCCCGGCAAGCGGATCCTCTGGGCGCCCTCGCCGATGCTCCTCCTCGACGGCGGCAGGCCGTTCCTCGCCGTCGGGGCGCCGGGCGGGCGCCGGATCATGAGCGCGGTCCCGCAGGTCGTCATGAATATCGTCGACCACGGGATGGGGCCACAGGCCGCGGTCGCGCGCCCGCGCGTGCACGCCGAGGGCCGCCCGTCGATCCTCGACGCGCGCATCGAGGACAGCGTCCAGGCCGAGCTGCGCGCGATGGGCCACGAGCTCGAGCTGCGCGAAGAGACGTTCTTCAGCTCGCACTTCGCGCGGCCAAGCGCGATCCTCGTCGACGCGAGCGGGATGAAGCGCGCGGGCGCGAACCCGCTGAAGCCGGCGCTGGCGGCCGGGCTGGACTAGCCGGCCGGGCCGCTACGCCCCGCGCGGCGGCCAGCGGATCGCCGCCGCCGCGACGACGAGCACGCCGGCGCCGAGGAAGAACCAGCGGCTTCCGGCGTAGAGCCACAGCTCGTTCGGCGAGATCGCTCCACCGCTCGAGCGGGCCGCCAGCTGCGTCCAGAGCTCGAGGAGCGCCCAGGTGAGGACGAACGCGACGAGCGTCACGAGGAGCGTCCGCTTCCCCGCCCCACGCGTCAGCGCCGCGATGGACGTGAGCGCGAAGGCCGCGCCCCAGAGGAGGCCGACCGTCGTCAGGCCGCCGGGGATGAGGGCCGCGACCGCGCGCAGGGGACCTGGGGCCGGCGCCGGTCCCGCCGTCGCGAGCGCCCAGCCCAGCAGCGCGACCGCCGCGATCGAGTACACGACGGTCGCGGTGGCGAGCTGACCCGCCACGTCAGTGCCGTGCGGCCGAACGGCGCGGCACTACGGCCCCAGCCGCTCCCGCAGGACGCCGACGAGCTCGGCGATGGGTGCGCGGACCTGCTCCATCGAGTCGCGGTCGCGCACCGTGACCGCGCGGTCGTTCAACGAGTCGAAGTCGACGGTGACGCAGAGCGGCGTGCCGATCTCGTCCTGGCGGCGGTACCGGCGCCCGATCGCCTGCGTCTCGTCGTACACGGTCATGAAGTGTGGGCGGAGCGCGGCCCAGACCTCGCGCGCGAGGGCCGACAGCTCGGGCTTCTTCGAGAGCGGGAGGATCGCGACCTTGTACGGCGCGAGCGAGCGGTGGAGCCGGAGGACCGTACGGACGCCCTCCTTGTCCGGCTCCTCGTCGTACGCCGCGCAGAGGATCGCGAACGTCGAGCGATCCGCGCCGACGGCCGTCTCGACGACATACGGGACGAAGCGCTCGTTCGTCGCGTCATCGAAGTACTCGAGCTTCTTGCCGGAGAACTCGGTGTGGCGCCGGAGGTCGTAGTCCGTCCGGTTGTGGATGCCCTCGGTCTCCTTCCAGCCGAACGGGTACTCGAACTCGATGTCGATCGCCTTCGCCGCGTAGTGCGCACGCTCGTTCTCGGCGTGCTCGCGGAACCGCAGCAGCGCGTCCGGCACGCCGAGGTCGCGATACCACTGCCGCCGCGTGGCGAGCCACTCGTCGAAGTGGCGCGGCGCCTCCTCCGGACGGCAGAAGTACTGCATCTCCATCTGCTCGAACTCGCGCGAGCGGAAGATGAAGTTGCCCGGCGTGATCTCGTTGCGGAACGACTTGCCGATCTGCGCGATGCCGAACGGGAGCCGCCGGCGCATCGACTGCACGACGTTCTCGAAGTTCACGAAGATCCCCTGCGCGGTCTCCGGCCGCAGCCAGGCGACCGACGCGGAGTCCTCCACCGGGCCGACGAAGGTCTTGAACATGAGGTTGAAGCGGCGCGGCGGCGTGAGCTTCTTCGAGCCGCAGGCGAGGCACGGCATGTCGCGGAGCCGCTCGTCGAGGGCGCGGTCGTTCGTGCGCCAGACGTCCATGAGCGCGTCCCCGTCGGGCAGCTCGTCGATGCGGAAGCGCTTGCGGCAGTTGCCGCACTCGACGAGCGGGTCGATGAAGTTCTCGACGTGGCCGGAGGCCTCCCATACGCGCGGGTGCATGAGGATCGCCGCATCGAGGCCGACGACGTCGTCACGCTCCTGCACCATCGCGCGCCACCACGCGCGCTTCACGTTGTTCTTCAGCTCGACGCCGAGCGGGCCGAAGTCCCAGGTCGCGCCCGCGCCGCCGTAGATCTCGCTCGAGGGGAAGACGAAGCCCCGGCGCTTCGCGAGCTGGATGACCTTGTCGCCGAGGTCGGCGACGCTCACCGGGACGCGACGGCGAGCGGCGGGGGCAGGTGGCGGATCTGCTCGATGAGGCGCGCGGCCTGGACGTCGCGATCGAGCACGACGTGCAGGAAGCCGCGGAGCGTGCGCTCGAGCTCGAGCGCCAGTACCTCGTCGATGCGCAGGCGTGCCGCGGCCGCGAAGTCGCTGACGATGAGGAAGCGCATCGACTTCAGCGCCCGCACGGAGAGCGGGACGCCGACGTGTTCGGGCGCCCGCAAGCAGCCGGCGCAGATGACGCCGCCGGCGAGCGGGCTCCAGACGTTCTCGGCCTCCGGCAGCGCGCCCTCGCACTGCACGCAGCGTCCGAGCTCAGGGCGGAAGCCCGAGCGGTCGAGCAGGTGGAGATCGAACCAGCGGCACACGAGCGCCGGCGCGTGTCCGGCCTCGAGGTGGCGGAGCGCGTTCTCGACGAGGTCGAAGACGGGCGCGGAGGGCTCATGGTCGGCGGTGAAGCGGTCCGCGAGCTCCGCGACGTACCAGCCCGCGGCGATCCGCGGGAGGTCCTCGCGCATCGTCCGGTACGACGCGCGCGTCTCGGCGCCGGTGAGGACGTCGAGCTCGCGCCCGCGCGCGAGCTGGAACGTCGCGTGCGCGAGCGGCTCCGCGTGCCCGGCAAGGCGGCTCGTCGAACGGCGGATGCCCTTCGCGACGACGCGGACCTTCCCGAAGTGGCGCGTGAGGAGCGTGAGGATGCGGTCGGCCTCGCCGAAATCGAGCGTCTTGAGGACGATCGCTTCGGCACGGTACGTGCGCGACGCCATCGTGACGAATGCTAAGGGCGAAGGGTCTGTCTGGCCACCGACAGGACGAGGCGGCCGCCTATCATCGGTCGCAGGTGGTGAACGCGTCGCCCTTCGCGTCGCGGATCGCGGCGATCGATGAGGAGATCAAGGCGGTGCTCGCGCAGGCCGAGCCGTCGCTGCAGCCCTTCTACGGGATGATGCTGTACCACCTCGGCCTCGACTCGACGGTCCCCGGCCGCGGCAAGCGGCTCCGCCCGCTGCTCTGCTCGCTCGTCTTCGAAGCGCTCGCCGGCGAGCCGCGACGCGCCCTCCCCGCGGCGGCGGCGCTCGAGCTGCTGCACAACTTCACGCTCATCCACGACGACATCGAGGACCAGGACCCGACGCGCCACCACCGCCCCACCGTGTGGTCCGTCTGGGGCGTGCCGCAGGCGATCAACACGGGCGACGGCATGTACGCGGCCTCCCGGCTCGCGGTCCAGCGGCTGCGCGACCGCGGCTTCCCGGCCGACCGCATCCTCGACTTCGCCTGCCTGCTCGACCAGGCCTGCGTGCAGGTCTGCGAGGGGCAGTTCCTCGACATCAGCTTCGAGACGCGCACCGACGTGACGGCCGAGCGGCACCGCGCGATGGTCGCCAAGAAGACGGGCGCCCTCATCTCGGCGTCCGCGGAGGGCGCCGCGGTCCTCGCGACCGACGACGCGTCGGTGCGGGCGGCGCTCGCGCGGTTCGGCGACGACTTCGGCCAGGCCTTCCAGGCGCACGACGACCTGCTCGGGATCTGGGGCACCAGCGAGCGCACCGGCAAGGTCGAGCTGAACGACCTCACGAAGCGGAAGAAGACGCTGCCCGTCGTGCTCGCGTTCGAGCGCGCGTCGCCGAAGGTCCGCGAGGAGCTGGCCGCGCTCTACGGGCCACCCGCGCCGCTCCCTGCCGAGAACGTGGAGCGGATCCGCGCGATCCTCGACGACCTCGGCGTCCGCGGGCTCATCGAGCGGGAGATCGCGTCGCACCGAAGCCGGGCGCTGCACGTGCTGCGCGGCATCGGCGAGGTGGCGGCGGCACGTGAGGCGCTTGCGCTGCTGGAGCAGCTCGTCGAGGCCACGACCGGGGTGACGGAGGCGGCGGCGGCGTAGCGGCGCGCGCGACTAGACTCGCGCCGTGCCGACGCCCGACCGGATCCCCGGCGACATCATCCTCGAGCCGAACGAGCGCGTGCTCATCGCGACGCGACCGCTCTTCCTCTGGGAGCCGCTCGTCCTGCTGCTCGTCGTGCTCGCGGCCGCCGGTGCCGCCGTCTCGCAGACCCAGCCCGGGCTCGCGGGCCTCATGCTCGTGACCGCGGGCGTGCTCGCGCTCTGGCTCCTCATCCGCTGGATCCCCTGGCGCGCGCGCTGGTTCGTGCTCACCGACCGGCGCGTCATCACGCGCTGGGGCGTCTTCAACCGTCACCAGACCGCGCTCCTGCTGAACCACATCCAGGATGCGCAGCTCGCGCGGCCCTTCCCGCTCTCGCTCATCCGCGACTACGGCGTCATCCACGTCGAGACCGCG
Source organism: Candidatus Limnocylindria bacterium (assembly GCA_036276035.1). Taxonomy (GTDB): domain Bacteria; phylum Chloroflexota; class Limnocylindria; order P2-11E; family P2-11E; genus JACDAF01. The sequence continues at coordinate 16,968 of DASUCM010000132.1, forward strand.
GGCGAGATGAGCGACGAGAAGATCTCCGCGGGCCTTCGCGACCTGAAGATGACGCGGGCGAGCGCGTTCTACCGGCTCTTCACCGACGCGATGACGCCGGAGCACGGCGCGCGCGGAGCGGGCGTCTAGCGCGGCGTTGACACGGCGCGGTTGCCCAACGACAATGGTTGGGTGACGATCCGCGCTGGTGCCGCCGCGATCCGTAAGGCAAAGCCGCGCGCGCGCGCGTCTAGGGCGGCGATTCCGGCTGATGTGCGCCAGCGCTTGGACTGGCTCGTCTCGGCGCTCGGCAACAACAAGGTCGCGGAGCTCCTCGGTGTCAGCCGCTCCCAGCCATCACGCTGGCGTAGCGGTCAGGAGGGTCTCGCCGCAGAGAGCCAGCGGGCTTTGCTCGATCTCGACTACGTCGTAGCGCGCCTCCATCAGGTCTGGGTGCCGGAGGTCGCGAAAGTGTGGCTGACCTCCCCGAACCCCCGACTCGGCTGGGGCACCCCCGTCGAGACACTCCGTCAGCGGGGCGTGACCGACGTCATCGCGGCGATCGATGCGGAGGACCAGGGCGCCTACCTCTAGGTCGACGACCGAGCTCTTTCGCGTCTTTCCCTACCTCGCAAGCGCGAAGCCCGAGGAGCCCGGCGGCGCGCTGTTCGTCCGCCAACAACGGGCGACCGGCCGTGTGGACGTGCCGGGGGTACGGGTCCTCTACCTCTCGAGCTCACCAGTCGGCGCGATCGTCGAGGTGTTCGCGACGCTCGCCGTATGGGAACCGAGGATGTTCATCTCGCCGACCCTACCGGGGGCGCCGCGATCTCTGGGCCGCTACGAGCTTGCACACGACGCGAAGATCCTCGATCTCGACGATGCCGAAGCGCTTCGCACGCTCGGCGTCCGTCCGTCCGAGGTGGTGTCGCCCGACCGCTCGGTCACCCAGCGTTGGGCGAGGCGGGTCATCGACGAGCGGCGGTGGGACGGAGTGCGGTGGTGGTCGTTCCACGACTCGCGGTGGCACTCCTACGGGATCTGGGATCGGAAGGACCTACGGGTCCTCGGCGTCGAGCCCCTGTCGCTCCAGCATCCGGCGATGGTCGAAGCCGCGACGGCATTGCGGCGTCCGCGGGCGCCGGGCTAGCGGGGTAGGCGCTCCGGCGAGAACGCGTCGGGCAGCAGGTCGCGCAGGGTGGTCGCCTTCCGGAGGCCCCCCGTCGTCGCGAGGATCACGCGCATGTCCGGCGCGAACTCGTACAGCACCTGGCGGCACGCGCCGCAGGGTGACGGGAGGACCTGGTCGTCGATGACGACCGCGACCGCGTCGTAGTCCGCCGTGTCGCCCGCCGCCACGGCGGCGAAGACCGCGCACCGC
>DASUCM010000133.1:0-13019 GCA_036276035.1 Candidatus Limnocylindria bacterium
GCCGGCGATCTTGTGCAGGTACGGGGCAGGCGTGCCGCGCCCGTAGAGGTGCGGGTTACGGGTGACCACCCAGAGCGCCGTCGCGTTGAAGCCCAGGTAGAGGAGCCCGTGCCAGATCGTGAAGAAGCCCCCGAGCGCGCCGTTCTGGAGATTGATGTGGTTCCAGCCGTCGAGGAGCAGCCCGCCGAGGAGCAAGCACGCGAGCAGGCTCGTGGTGAGGTCCTCACGCCAGACCGCCTTCGGTCCCAACGTCCTGCCCTCCGCGATGTGCGATCGGGCCAGGATGTTACACGCGCGCTACATCGATCCGGGTCGGACCGTCGACGGCGCTTCAGCGCGAGTGCCAGCCGAGAGAGGGGGCCCCGCGAAGCCCGCTCTCTCGCCGGGGATCAGCTCAGGGCAGCGCAGGTCGCGCGGTTGGAGGCGTTGATCGTCGCATTGTCGGCCTTGCGGACCGAGAAGAAGTTCAGCCCGACCGGGCCGAGTCCGTTCTCGTTGATCCACTGGACCGATCCTGCGCGCCACTTGCCGAAGCATCCGGGGCCTGCCTCGGGTCCGAGGGTCGGACCGGATGCGGCGGCCGCGTTGCCGAACGCGAGCGAGCTCACAACGATCGTGAGAACGAAGCGCTTCATGTCTTCCTCCCCATTCGCCCCGCGCCATGCGGCGCGGACGCGTCGCGGGCGCGCCGCCAGAGGCTAGCAGCGACGGACGCCCGTCACTGGCCTGCGATGGAAGGCTCGGTGGGCAGAGAGGGAATCGAACCCCCACAGCACAAAGGCGGCTGATCTACAGTCAGCGGAGCTCACCACCTGCTCGATCTGCCCGAGCGAACGCCATTCTAAAGGACACATGGACGACCGCACGCTCCGAGTTCTGATCATCGTCATCGGCCACATGATGTGGCTCTCGACCGCAGCCCTGCGGTTCGCGCGCGGCTCGCGCGGGCACAGCCTGCGCGCCCGGGCGCCCTGGTGGGTGTCCTTCTATCCCCCGCTCGTGTGGGTCCCGCTCGTCGTCGCGACGCTCGTCATCAAGGGGGAGCGGGAGCTTGACGACTCGCTGCAGCTCGTCGGCCTCGCGACGGCGTTCATCGGCTCGGCCTTCGGCGCGTGGAGCATGTGGTCGCTCGGCAAGGCCTACGGCGCCACGCTCGACCTCTTCACGGGACACCGCCTGAAGACGGACGGACCGTTCGCCGTGGTGCGCCACCCGATGTACCTCGCGATCATCGTCTACCACGTGGGCGCGGCACTAGCCCTCGAGAGCCTCTCGGTGCTCGCGGTCTGCGCGCTCTTCGTGGTGCCGTACACCGCGATCCGCATCGGCTACGAGGAGCGCGTGCTGCGCGACGGCTTCGGCGCGGACTACGAGGCGTACGCCGCGCGCACGCCGATGCTGCTCCCCCTGCCCCGCTAGCCCGCCTTCGCCCGGGACCTCGCGCTCGCGGCGGACTCGTAGGCGTCGCGCTCCACCTGCAGGCGCAGCCGGTAGAGCACATCCCACTCGTCGCTCTTCATGCGTGCCGCGTCGATCTCGTCCTGCAGCCGCTCGAGCGCCGCGATCCGCTCGTCGAGCGGCAGCTTGGCGGTGTGCAGCTTCATGAGCTCCGCCTCGAAGCGCTGCGGGACCTCGCTCCAGGTGAGGAAGGCCTCGGTGAGCGCGAGCCGCTTGTGCAGCGCCGCGCGCAGGCGGTAGACGTCGTCCTTCGGTGCAGTGACGCTGAGCGCCGTCGCGAAGAGCGCGACCTCGCTCGCACCGGCGCGGAGACGCACCGGCGCGTCGGACACGACGCTCCGCAGCAGGCGCGCGGCCGCGAAGCGCAGGACGCGCAGCGGCCACGACGCGACGCCGCGGTACTCCTCGCGCGTGACCGCCTCCCCGGTCAGCTCCTCGAGCCAGGGCTCGATGTCGCACGCGAGCTGCTCGAAGCGCCCCTCCTTCACCAGGAGCGGCAGGTGCTGGGTCGCGCGTCCCTCGCGCGCCCGCCGCAGCTGGAGGAACGGGGTGATGACGAGCATGAGCAGGAGGCCCGTCCCGAGCGAGAGCGCGATCGGGTAGCTGAGCGGCAGGCGCGAGACCCAGCGGCGCAGCGATGACCGCTCGTGGAATCGCGCGAGCTCGGCCATGAGCGTGATGAGCGGCGGCAGGAACACGAGCCCGAGCAGGGGCATGACGACGTCGTCGAGCTTGATGAAGTCCATGCGGTCGAGCGCGATAAGGCCGAGCGCGTCCGCGACGATCGATGCTGAGAGGATCGGGCCGACGAGCACGAGCAGGAGCACCCACGCGAGCGACAGCACGGACGCCGCGGAGACGACGCGGCCCTTGTTGCCGGGGATCTGCCCGAAGAACAGCGAGGTCGCCCAACCGAGGGCGAACGTCGAGCTCTTGCCGAAGACCTGCCAGACGATGAACAGCGGGAAGAAGGGCATGCCGGGGAAGGGAGCAAGCCCGATGCCCGGGCCGGCAGCTCTAGCGCGTGATGTCGCGCCGGGACATCGCCACGAGGGCCGCGCCGAAGCCGCCGGCGATGATCGCGAGCTGCGCCGCGAGGCCGCCCCAATTCGGCCCGAGCAGGAGCGGCGTCCCGTACAGCTCGAAGAGCGAGAGGTTCCGCACGAGGTCGGGGAAGTCGAACATCGGCGCGAGCTGCTGGATGAAGTAGCTCGCGACGACGACGAGCCCGAGGATCCACACGGCTGCGCGCGGCCGCCAGCCGATGAGCACCGCGCCGATGGCGCCGAACGCGACGACGAGCGGGACGAACAGCGCCGACGCCCCTGCGAATCTCGCGACGTCGACCGCGAGTCCCTGCGCGCGGACGATGCTGCCGACGATGAGCGAGGCGACGAGGACGAGCAGCGACGCACCGACCGTCAGCGTGGCCGCGCGCTCAAGGACGACGCGGCCGCGCGTGATCGGCGCACTGAGGGCCATCTCGAGCCGGCCGTCGGCCTCGTCCGCGGCCCACCCGGCCACCTGCGAGATCGCATACGCGGAGAGGACGAGCAGCGCGGTGCTCCCCCAGACCGCGCCGACGAAGCCGCTCTCGAGATCACCGGCACCGCCGCGCAAGACCATGAGCTGGATGAGCGGCACCTCCTTGGCGACCCGGATCATCGTCGGGAGCAACGAGCCCAGGAAGAGCCCGAGCGCGCCGAGCCCGATCGACCAGCCGACGAGCCCGCCGAGCTGCCGGTCGAGGCCGGCGACCACCGGGATGCGGAGCGACGGGCGCTGAGCGTGGACGCGCACGGCCGGGCTGTGTGAGACGCGGCGCGGCAGCGCTGAGGCGCCGAGGTCGCGCCGCACGAAGAGCAGCGCCGCGAGGCCGGTCGCGACGGCCGCGACAGCGACCAGCCAGGTCACGGAGGGAACGTCGAGCGCGCCACCGGTGACGAGCGGCCGGCTCCGCTCGTACTGCCAGAAGGGCGAAGCGGGCGCGATCGTCTCGAGTCCGCCATTGCGCGCGGCCCCGGCGATGAGGAAGAGCGCGCCGAGGAGGGCCGCCCCGAGGCCCGCGGCCGCGCGGCCGGTGACGGCGACCTGCGCGATGGCCAGGCCGAGGCCGTAGCAGCAGAGGGTCAGCGCCGCCAGCGCGAGACCCTGAGCGGCAAGGCCCTCGAGCGGGAGGGTCCCGCCGGCGAGCGTTGCGCCGAGGAGCGTCGCGCCGCAGGTGATCGCCGAGGAGGCGACCGCGAAGACCGCGAACGCTCCGATGCGCGTGGCCAGGTACCTGAAGCGCGCGACGCCCGCCGCCAGCCACATCTCGACGTGGCCGCGCTCCTCGTCCGCGCGCGCCGCGCCCGTCGCGGCGAGGAGCGCCCAGATCCCGTACACGAGAGGCAGGGTCCCGAAGTGGCGCCACTGGAGGAACCCGGCGACGGTCTCCACCTGGGTCGGCACCGGCAGGAGGAACGTGAGCTGGCGGCCGAGCAGCTCCATCTGCGCGGCGAAGGCCGCCCGGGTCGCCGGCGTGTCGCCGGCGATGGCGGCGTAGCCAAGCGCCTGGGCCACCCCGTTGAAGGCCGCGATGGCGGTGGCCGCGATGAGCCCGGCCCGGCCCTGGCGGAGCGCGATCCGCAGCATCACGCCGAATAGAAGGAGAGGAAGGCCTCTTCCAGGGTCGGCTCCCGGGTCACGAGGTCCACGACCTCGGCCTCGCGGAGCGCCGCGACGAGCGGCGCGATGCTCCCGCGCACCCGGCAGCGCACCCGCTGGCCGGTCGCCTCGAGGACGGTGACGCCGTCGAGGGCCCTGATCCGGTCGACCGGCGGCGCCGAGCGGAAGCGGATCTCCACCTCCCGCTCCTTCGCCGCGCGGAGCTCGGCGAGCGGTGCGAGCGCGACGAGCCTGCCGTCGCGGACGATGCCGGCGCGGTCGCAGAGCTGCTCGACCTCGGAGAGCACGTGCGACGAGAGGAAGACCGTCGCCCCACGGCCGATCGACTCCCGCACCAGCTCGTGGAACTGCTGCTGGTTGAGCGGATCGAGGCCGCTGGTGGGCTCGTCGAGGATGAGCAGCTCCGGCCGGTGCATGAACGCGACGACGAGCGCGAGCTTCTGCTTGTTGCCCCGCGAGTACTCGCGGTAGGTGCGGCCGAGGTCGAGCTCGAAGCGCTCCGCGATGCGGCGGACCTCCCCGGGGTCGACGTTCCCGCGGAGCCCGGCGAGATAGCCGACGACCTCGGCGCCCTTCCAGCCGCCGTATTGCGGGAGCTCGCCGGGGAGGTACCCGACATGGCGCTTCACCGCGACCGAGTCGCGCTGGCAGTCGAGCCCGAGGACCTCGCCCCCGCCGCGCGTCGGGCGGATGAGCCCCATGAGCAGCCGGATCGTCGTCGTCTTTCCCGCGCCGTTCGGGCCGAGGAAGCCGAAGATCTCGCCGTGGTCGACGACGAGGTCGAGATCGAAGATCCCGCGGCCCAGCCCGTAGTCCTTCGTGAGCCCGGCCGTCGCGATGACGGGGCGGTCGGCGCGCATCGGCCGAGCCTAGAGGAAAGCGTCCGTCCGGCTAGCGCGCGAGGGAACGCCTAGCGGCGCGCGTGGCGGCTGACGGCCGTGACGAGGTCCTCGACGTCGAACGGCTTCTTGAAGAACTGGACGGCGCCGATCTCGGCCGCGATCTGCTCGCCGTACTCGGACGCGCTCATGACGATGACGGGAACGTTCCGCGCGTGGTCATCCCGCTCGCGCCAGCGCTTCAGGTAGCCGCTCCCATCGAGCGCGGGGAGCCCGAGGTCGAGCAGCACGACATCGGGGCGCTTCGCGATCGTCGTCCGCAGGGCGTGCATGCCGTCAAGGGCGGCGACGATGTCGAAGTCCGCCTCGTTCAGGGCGGCGCAGAGCATCTCGCGCGTGGCGTCGTCATCCTCGACGATCAGGACGCGCGGGCCGGTACCCAAGTGCGGCCCATTTTAGTTGCGCTGCGACGAAACTTTCTAACGTCACATCAACGGTCTCTCGACGATCTGACCACACCGGCGGGATTGGGACGGATGAGCCCGCGAGCGCTGGTCCACTGGTCGGCGAGCCGCCGGACGAGCGAGCCGTCGCCGGACCGTGGCATGCGACGTGCGTAACGCAGGATCGTGGACGTGGGTTCCCCCTTCGAACGAAAGCCGTCGTCCGGCACGCTCGACCGCGGCGGGCACGGCGTCGAGCTCTACGCGTACGACGCGCAGATCGTCGACAAGGTCGCGCGCTTCGTCGCTCCGGCGCTCGAAGGCGGCAGCGAGGTGGCGGTGGTCATCGCCACGGACAAGCACCGCCGCGAGCTCGAGAGCGAGCTCTCCTCGCGTGGCATCGACGTGAGCGGTGCGATCCGCGAGAGCCGCTACGTCGCGCTCGACGCGGCGACGACGCTCTCGAAGTTCCTCGTCGACGGCCAGCCCGACCCCGAGCGGTTCGCCGAGGTGATCGGCGGGGCGATCGCGAAGGCGCAGACCGACTGCAAGTGCCAGCACGTGCGCGCGTACGGCGAGATGGTCGCGCTGCTGTGGCTCGCCGGCCGTCCGGATGCGGCGATCGCGGTCGAGAAGATGTGGAACGACCTCGCGCGGACCCACTCCTTCACGCTGCTCTGCGGCTACCCCATCTCGGCGTTCGATCCCTCGCAGGCCGCCGAGATCGCGGAGGTCGGGAAGACGCACTCGCAGGTCGCGCCGATCCACGCGTTCGGGAGGCCGATCCCCGCCTAGGACCGGCGCCGGCGGAGCCGGGGGCGGGTCTCGAACCCGCGACCTGAGCTTTACAAAAGCCCTGCTCTACCGACTGAGCTACCCCGGCGCGAAGCGGATTGTCTCACCCGCGCGCCGGGGTCAGCGCTCTGCTCCTACTCCTCGGCGGCCTTCTTCGTCGTGCGCTTCCGGGGTGTCGTCGTCTTTCGCTTCGGCTTCTCCGCAACGACGGCCGGGGGCTCCTCGGCCTGGTCCGCCTCGTCGGCCTCGATCGGGACGCTGTCCGCCTCGAGCTCGCCGGCGGTGCCGCGTGGGGTGTCCTCCTCGAGCGCGACCTCGTCCTCGAGGACGGCATCCGCAGCCACCTCGTCCGCATCGCCCAGCTCCTCGCGGCGGTCGCCCTCGTCGCGCTCGTCGCGCCCGAGCTCCGGCATCGTCGCGGCCGGCTGCTCCGGGCGCGGGGTGCGCGTGCCGGGCGGCGCCGCGTCGCGGCGGCGCTGGCGCAGGGCCTCATAGAGGATGACGGTGCCGGCTGCAGCGGCGTTCAGCGACGAGACCTTGCCCTCCATCGGGATACGCACGACCTCGTCGCAACCCTCGAGCACGAGCCGGCGGATGCCCTCGCCCTCCCCGCCGATGACGATCGCTGTCGCGCCGCGGTAGTCCACCTCGTCGTAGAGCATCTCGCCGGTGTCGTCGGCGCCGACGACCCAGATCCCCTTTTCCTTCAGCGCGTCGATGGCCTGGCGCAGGTTCGCGACATCGGCGATGAGCAGGTGCTCGCTCGCGCCGGCGCTCGTCTTCGCGACCGCGGCGGTGACGCCGACGGCTCGGTGGCGCGGGATGACGACGCCCTCGACACCGGCGCCTTCGGCCGAGCGGAGGAGGACGCCGAAGTTCTGGGGGTCCTGCAGCGAGTCGACGACGAGGACGAGCGGCGCTTCCTCGACAGCCTCGAGGTGGAGCATGAGCTCGTCGAGGTCGACGCCCTTGCGGCCCTCGACGATGGCAACGACGCCCTGGTGCTCCTCGATCGGCGAGAGGCGCGCGAGGTCGAGCTTGTCGACGTAGTTCACGAAGATGCGGCGCTGCTGCGCCTCGGTGATGAGGTCGTTCACCGGGCCTGTCCGCGTGCCGCGGTCCTGTGACACGTAGAGCTTGCGCACCGCGCGTCCGGAGCGGATCGCTTCGAGCACGGCGTGCGGGCCCGCGATCGGCTCACCCGGCTCCTGCACGGGGCCGCCGGGCGCGCCGCCGGTCATGCGGCGGACCTGGTCCTGGTAGGCGGGCATCGGCCGCCCGCCGCGGCCGCCGCGCATCGGAGGTCCGCCCGGCCGTCCGCCCATCGGCGGACGGAAGCCCTGTCCCGCCGGCCGCCCGCCGAAGCCCGCCCCGCCGGGACGGAACGCGCCGCCACCGGGCCGCGGGAAGCCGCCGCCCGGTCGCGCGGCCGGTGCCGGCCGCTGGCCGAAGCCGCCGACGGACGTCGGCGGCCGCCAGCCGCGGTTCTGCTGGCGCATCTGGCGGCGCTCGTACGCCGCGATCTCGTTCGCCTGCTGCGCGCCCTCCTCGTCGACGTGACGCGGGGGCGCGCCGGGGGCGCGGAAGGGCGCGGACTGCGGGCGGAACGGCATCGCGCCGCCGCGTCCGCGGCGCCCGCGACGGCGCGGCCCGCGCCCGCGGTCGCCGTCCGGCGGACCTCCGTCGCCGCCCTGTGACTGCTCCGGACCCTGTTCGTTCATGGCCGTCCCTCGTTCCCCTCGCGCGGGATGCGCTCCCAGCGCTGGCCCGCCTTGGTGTCCTTGACGCGGATGCCTCGCGCTTCCAGCTCCGCGCGCAGCTCATCCGACCGCTTGTAGTCGCCGATGAGGCGCGCCTTCTCGCGTTCCGTGAGCAGCGCCCGCTCCTCATCTGTGAGGTACAGCGCCCCGTCGATCCACTCGCGGACGCCGAGCCCGAGCACACGGTCCATGTCGAGAAGAAGGCCGAGAGCCCGGCTCCGCTCGCCGTCGGTCGGCGCGTTCGCGAGCCCGAGCGCCGACTCGGCCGCCGCGAGCGCCCGCGGCGTGTTCACATCGTCGCATATCGCGTCGACGAACTCCTTCCGGATGGGATCCAGGGGCTCGAGCGCCACGACCGCGCCGCCCGTCGCCTGGGCGGCACCGACGACGCTGCTCCGCCAGCGGACGAGCCGCTTCTGCGCCTGCGCGAGCGCGTCCCTGCTGAAGTCCAGGCCCTTGCGATAGCTCGCGCCCAGCACGAAGAGGCGGAAGGCGAGCGGCTCGTAGCCCCACTCCTCGAGGTCGCTGAGGAGGTGGAGGTTGCCGAGCGACTTGTGCATCCCGCCGCCGTCGACGCGCAGGAAGTACACGTGCACCCAGTGCCGGACGAAAGGCTTGCCCGTGGCGGCCTCGGACTGCGCTATCTCGCACTCGTGATGCGGGAAGAGGTGGTCCTCGCCGCCGGAGTGCAGGTCGAACGACTCGCCCAGGTACTTCATGGACATCGCGGAACACTCGATGTGCCAGCCCGGCTTGCCCTTGCCCCACGGTGAATCCCACTGCTGCCGGTCCTCGGGCTTCGCCCCGCGCCACAGCGCGAAGTCCGCGGCGTTCCGCTTGTGCGGGTTCACCTCGATGCGCGCGCCGGCCTGGCGGTCCTCCGGCAGCTCGCGGTTGAGCCGCGTGCCGTAGCCGCGGAACGTCGAGATGTCGAAGTACACGCCGTCGGGCGCCGCGTAGGCGTGACCCTTCTCGATGAGGGTCGTGATGAGCGCGATCATCTCGGGGATGTGGTCCGTCGCCTTGGGCATGACGTGCGGGTCGAGGATGTTCAGCTTGCGGCGGTCGCGCATGAAAACGTCGGTGTAGTGCGCCGCGATCTCGAGCGGGTCCTTCCCCTCGCGGCGCGCAGCGACGTCCATGCGGTCCTCGCCCTCGTCGACATCGCCGACGATCGCGCCGACGTCGGTGATGTTCATGACCTGCCGCACGTCGAGCCCGAGATAGTCGAACGTCCTGCGGATGACGTCGGCCACGATGTAGCGGTAGAGGTTCCCGATGTGCTGGTAGCCCCAGACCGTCGGCCCGCAGTCGTAGATACCGACCTCCCCGGCCACGAGTGGCTCGAAGGGACGGACGGTCCGGCTCGCGCTGTCGTAGAGGCGGATCGCGGGCGCGTCGGGCAGGGTCGATCTCCTAGCGCGTGATCATTGCGACGGCCATCGCCGCGATGGCCTCGGATGCGCCGACCGCGCCAAGACCTTCGTTCGTCTTCGACTTGACGCTCACCGCGTCGACGTCGATCCCGAGGCCCTTCGCGATCGCTTCGCGCATCGCTCCGGCGTGCGGCGCGATCCGGGGCGACTCGGCGATGACCGTGGCGTCGAGCGACGCCACGTCGTAGCCGGCGCCCCTCACGAGCGCGCCCACCCGGCGCAGCAGCGCGAGGCTGTCCGCATCCCGGTATGCCGGATCGTCGCTCGGGAACCGCGCGCCGAGGTCACCGAGGCCGGCGGCCCCGAGGAGCGCGTCCATCACCGCGTGAAGGAGCACGTCACCGTCGGAATGGCCGGCGAGGCCGGTCGGATGCTCGAGCACGACGCCGCCGAGAACGAGCCGGCGATCGGGTGCGAGGCGATGGATATCGTAGCCGAACCCGACGCGCGCGCCGCTCATCGCGGCACGATCGCGCAGATCGCGGCGAGCCCCTTGTCCGCGAGCTCGCGCGCGTACGCGAGGTCCTCGTGCGTCGTGATCTTCAGGTTCCGGCGGTCCCCGGGGATCATGACGACCGTCTCGCCGAGCGCGGTGACGGCCGCCGCGTCATCGGTGTAGGTCCGGTCGCCGGCGGCCGCGCGCGCGCGCGCGAGCAGGTCGCGGCGAAAGGCCTGCGGCGTCTGCGCTGCCCAGAGCCCGTCGCGCCGCACCTCCTCGATGGAGACGCCCGCCTCGTCCGCGCGGCGGACGGTCTCGGCGAGCGGCAGCCCCGCCACGGCGGAGCCGGAGCGTCGCGCGGCCTCGACCGCGCGGGAGAACAGCGCCGGGGAGACGAATGGCCGCGCCGCGTCATGGATGCAGATGACGTCGGCGTCGGGGAGCGCGTCGAGCGCCGCCCATGACGAAGCGGTGCGCGTCGCCCCGCCGGCGATGACCCGGACCCGATGCCCCGCGCGCGCGGCGGCGTCCGCGATGCGGTCCAGCGAAGGGCCCGGCGCCACGACGATGGTCTCGCCGAACGCGCCCGAAGCGTCGGCCGCCGCGAGCGACCACGCGAGGACCGGCTGGCCGCCGAGGTCCGCAAGGACCTTGTCCTGGCCGAGCCGCGACGAGGAGCCGGCGGCGAGGATCGCGAGCGCGGCGGTCACGCGCCGGGGTTCACCGCCCGAGGCCGGCGCGGCTCCACGACCTCGCCTTTCGGTTGGGCGAAGATCATGCGGCCGCCGACGGTCTGCAGGACCCGCATGACATGGACCGTCACCTCGGTGTTGATGGACCGCGCGCCGTTCTCGACGACGATCATCGTCCCGTCCTCGAGGTAGCCGATCCCCTGGCCCGGCTCCTTGCCCTCGTGGGACACCCGCACGGTGATGTCCTCGCCCGGGAGGACGACGGGCCGGACGGCCTTCGCGAGATCGTTCACGTTCAGGACCTTCACGCCCTGCAGCTCGGCGACGCGGTTCAGGCCGTAGTCGTTCGTCATGATCGGCACGCCGAGCGTTCGCGCGAGCGCGACGAGCTTCGCGTCCGCGCCGGTCGCGTCGCTCGGGTCGGCGTCCGAGAGCTCGACGCTCACGCCGGGCTCCTTCTGCATCTTCTGCAGGATCTCGAGCCCGCGACGTCCGCGCTCGCGGCGGCTGCCGTCCCCGGAGTCCGCGAAGTACTGGAGCTCGTGGAGGATGAAACGCGGAACGAGGAGCGTGCCGCGCACGAAGCCGCTCTTCACGACGTCGGCGATGCGGCCGTCGATGATCACCGAGGTGTCGAGCAGCATCCGGTCTCCCGGCACGGCCGTCCGCCGGCCGGTCCGCAGGTCGCGGATGAAGGCCGCGAGCTCGTGGCGCTTCACCATGCCGGCGATCGCACCGCTGGCGCCGAGGACCAGCGCTCCGACGAACGGGCCGAACCGCCCGATGTCGCCCGGCACGAACGCGAGCGGGATCGCGAGGAGCAGCGCGAGCAGCAGCCCTACGCCGCCGCCGAACGCCCCTCCGAGCAGGTCGCCCGCCGAGGTCTCGTGGATCCGCCGCATGAGCCAGCGGACCGGGACCACGGTGACGTACGGCGCGCCCAGCCAGCCGAGGATCGCGCAGGCCGTTGCAAGAAGGAACACGACGAGGACCTGGTTGCTGACAGGGGTGACCTGACTGACCTGAAGAAGCTCGGCGCCGAGGAAGAAGCCGAAGAAGAAACCGATGAGTGCACCGCCAAGACGGATGAAAGCCACGGCCGGTCTGCCTCCTTTCGCGCATGTGGTGCCGCCCGACCGATGAAGATGTGGTCGCCGGCGGCCGATGACATGCCGCTGAGTCTATTCCCGGCCTGTGACGCCTCCGGTCACTCCGCGCCCGTGGCGAGCAGCGCCTTGAGCGCGGCGCGGAGGTCGGCCGCGCCGACGATCTCCATGCCGCTGCCGTTCACGTCGCCGCGGTTCGCCTCCGGCAGCACGACGCGGGTGAAGCCGAGCCGCTCCGCCTCCTTGAGTCGCGGTCCGATCCGCTGGACGCGCCGCAGCTCGCCGCCGAGGCCGAGCTCGCCGAGGCACACCGTGCGCTGGTCGATCGGCTGGTCGCGGAGCGCCGACGCGACCGCGGCCGCGACCGCGAGATCCGACGCGGGCTCGCGCACCTTCAGCCCGCCGACGAGGTTCACGTACACGTCGTGCTGGCCGGTCGAGACACCGGCGCGCTTCTGCAGCACAGCGAGGAGCAGCGCGAGCCGCTGGGGATCGGTGCCGTTCACGGTGCGGCGCGGGAGGCCGAAGCTCGTCGGCGAGACGAGCGCCTGCACCTCGACAAGGAGCGGTCGCGCGCCCTCGACCGTCGGGACGACGACGCTGCCCGATACGCCCTTGGTGCGCTCCTCGATGAAGACCTCGGACGGATTCGTGACCTCGCGCAGCCCGTTCTCCGCCATCTCGAAGACGCCGACCTCGTCGGTGGAGCCGAAGCGGTTCTTCGCCGCGCGGAGGATGCGGAACGCGTGCGCGCGCTCGCCCTCGAGGTAGAGCACGGCGTCCACGATGTGCTCGAGCACGCGCGGCCCCGCGACGTTGCCCTCCTTGGTGACGTGGCCGATGAGGAAGATGGGGACGTCCTCCCCCTTCGCGACCTCGAGCAGGCGCGCCGCGCACTCGCGCAGCTGCGAGACGCCGCCGGCCGCCGAGCCGATGGAGTCCGAGCTCATGGTCTGGATGGAGTCCACGACCGCGAACGACGGCCGCGTCTCGCGGATCGACTCGATGACGGTGTCGAGGTCGGTCTCCGCGAGGATGAGGATGCCCGCGCCGTCGATGCCGAAGCGCCGCGCGCGCAGCTTCACCTGCGCCGCGGACTCCTCGCCGGTGACGTAGAGGACGGTGCCCTTCGCGCCGAGCGCGGCGGAGGTCTGCATGAGGAGCGAGGACTTGCCGATGCCCGGGTCACCGCCGAGCAGCACCAGCGAGCCCGGGACGACGCCGCCGCCGAGCACGCGATCGAACTCTTCGACTCCGGTTCGGCGCCGGGGCTCCGCGTCCGCGTCTACCTCGCGCAGCCCGTTCTCCGCCATCTCGAAGACGCCGACCTCGTCGGTGGAGCCGAAGCGGTTCTTCGCCGCGCGGAGGATGCGGAACGCGTGCG
>DASUCM010000134.1:0-5165 GCA_036276035.1 Candidatus Limnocylindria bacterium
GGCGGGAAGAACTCGAACGAGAAGATCGGGTCCGTGCGGCGGAAGGCGTCGATGATGCGCATTGCCTGCGATGTTAGGTCGCGTCGAACTCCCAGCGATGCCGCAGGCGGGCGATGCCGACCTCGCGCGAGCCGCCGATGACGCGGAAGGACAGGCCCTTCTCGTGGTAGTCGTAGTAGCGGTCCTGCGGGTCGATGATCCCGATGTCGACGTCGTAGCCGCCGGGCAGCAGCTCGAGCTCGTCGACCACGAACCGCGCGACGCCGGACGGCCGCACCGGGACGGCGCAGCCGTCGATGAGCGTGTTCGTCCCGTAGATGCCGGTGCCGTCCTCGCGGTACACGTAGACACCGAATACCGCGTCCGCGACCAGGGCGGGGTTCCGGTACGCGATCTCGATCGCCGCCGGCGCGCCGGACTCGAGGACGGCGCGCTCGTCGCCGCCGGGCCCGGTGATGCGGGCGCGCTCGATCTCCACCTCCTTCGTCCCCCACCGCGCGCCGATCTCGCCGCGCGCTGCGCGCTCGCGCTGCTCGCGCTCGCCGACCTCGAGGTGGTACGCGTTCACGACGTCCCGCACTGCGCCTGCCGCCGCGACCTCGCCGGCGCGCAGCCAGAGCGCGCGGTCGCAGAGGCGCGAGACCGCGCCGAGGTCGTGGGAGACGAGGAGGATCGTCCGCTTCTGCGCGCGGAACTCCGCGATCTTCGCGAAGCACTTGTGCTGGAAGTACTCGTCGCCAACGGCGAGCACCTCGTCGACGAGGAGCACGTCCGGCTCGAGGTGCACCGCGACCGAGAAGCCGAGCCGCGTGTACATGCCGCTCGAGTACGTCTTCACCGGCGCGTCGAAGAAGCGGCCGAGGTCGGCGAAGCGCTCGATGTCCGGCATGCGTCCGGCGAGGTCACGGCGTGACAGGCCGAGGAGCGAGCCGTTCAGGTACGCGTTCTCGCGGCCGGTGAAGTCGGGGTGGAAGCCGGCGCCGATCTCGAGGAGCGCGGCGACGCGCCCTTTCACCTCGAGCGTCCCGCTCGTCGGCTTCGCGGTCCCGGCGAGGAGCTTCAGCAGCGTGGACTTCCCCGACCCGTTCGCGCCGATGACGCCGAAGGCCTCGCCCTCCTCGACGGCGAACGAGACGTCGCGCAGCGCGTGCACCGTCTCCGCCGGCGCGTACTGGCGGAGGAGCGCCTCCTTCAGGGTGCGCTGCCGCTCGCGGCGAAGGCGGTATGACTTCGAGACGCGGTCCGCGCGGATCGCTGTCACTTGCGGCCCGTGACCATATAGAAGAAGCCGAGCGCGTCGGCGACCGGCGTGCCGTCGAGCACGCGCAGGGCCCGCCCGTACTTCCAGATGAGACGCTCGTGGTCGCGCATCGTGTACGGCGGGTACACGCCGGCAGAGACGATGCGGACGTCGCGCAGGCCCGCGTCGCGCACGAGCTGCGCCCACGCGCCCTTCGGGAGGTCGCTCTCGTAGATGCCCTCCGCAAGGTGCTCGTCCTTCGCCATGCGCGCGCGCTCCGCCCAGCGGTACAGCGACACCTTGCGCGGGACGATGTCGGCGTAGAACAGGCCGCCCGGGCGGAGCACGCGGGCCATCTCGCGGATCACCGGCGCGGGCTCGCGGAAGTGCTCGAGCAGGCCGCCCGAGAGGACCACCGAGAGCGCGCCGTCGGCGAACGGGAGCGCGCGGACGTCCCCGAACGCGGCGTGCCCGCGCACGCCCGCGCGCGCGTAGTTCTCGCGCACCGCGCGGATCGCGTACGGCGCGTAGTCGAGCGCGACGAGCCGGTACGGGCGCTCGCGCCCGACCCGGATGAGGAGGCGCCCAGAGCCGGCGCCCACCTCCGCGCAGATGCCGTCCGCGGGTAGGAGCGGGCGGAGGTGGCGCACCTTCGTCTCGTCGATGAAGTTGAAGACGTCCTTGCGCTCGGGGAGGTACAGCTCGCTCTCCCGGATCGGCCGGTCCCACGCGGCGGCGTCGCCCTCGGCGTAGCGGGCCTCGTGCTCGTCGTGCGCGTGATCGTCATGAGGGGACACCGCCGAAGTCTGCCCGCTGGCGAGCAAGACCCCGGCGCCGGCGCCGGCGCGCAAGGCCGGACCGATAGTGGCTACAGCAGGCCATAATGAGGCTACATGGGGGGCGAGGTGCGTGTCGGAGTCCGCGAGCTGAAGAACTCCCTGAGCGCCTATCTCCGGCGGGCGCGGGCGGGCGAGCACATCGTGGTCACCGATCGTGGTGTGACCGTGGCGCGGCTCGTCCCGCCGGACCTGCCGCCCCACCTCATCGAGATGATCCGCCAGGGCCGGCTCGTGCCACCGCGGCGACGTATGACGAGGCCCTTTCGACCCGTGATCCCCTACGAGCCGGGTTCGAAGATGCTCTCGGACGCCGTGATCGAGCAACGGAAGAAGCCATGAGCGTCTACCTCGACTCGAGCGCGCTCGCGAAGCTCCTTCGACCGGAACAGGACCATGAGATCGCTCGCGCGGCGTTCGACGGCGCGGGAGCGCCTGCCACCTCGGCGATCTCGTATCCCGAGCTCTGTGCCACCGTGGCCGTCTGGGAGTCACGCCAAGCGTCGCCGAAGGCGCACCGTGCGCGCAACGAGCTGGAGAGATCGTGGCCCGCCCTCTTCGTGATCGGGGTCGATGAGGCCATGGCTCATCGCGCCGGCATGCTCGCGCTCCGCCATCGCCTGCGGGGGATGGACGCGATCCACGTCGCGTCCGCCCTCGAGATCGCAGGCGACTCGCCGGCTACCGTCTCGTTCGTGAGCTGGGACAGGGATCAGCGAACAGCCGCGCGCCAGGAAGGTCTCTCGGTCGTCCCCGAGGAGCTGTAGCGCAGCCTCGCTAGCGGGCGAAGCCCTCGTAGGTCATCGCGCCGTCGCCGCCCTGGAAGTTCAGCTCGCGGACGATCCCGACGATGTCGCCGCCGATGCCCTGCGCGACGACGGAGTACTGCGTCTCGTCGGCGAGGCCGGCGACGTTGCGCGGGTCGACGTTCACCGCCGCCTCGCTCGAGAACGAGACGCTGGTCGTCGTCACGAGGCTGCCGTCGCTGAAGCGGTACCAGGAGAGCGTCGCGCCGGTCGCGCCGGCGCTCTGCACGACGACCGGTGTCGTCCAGCCGCTCGCGCCCCCGAGCCGCCGCGTGACGTTCGGCAGGAAGACGCGGGGGCCGGGCTGCGCGAGCGCGCTGTACCCGCTCGCCGTGGACGCGCTGATCACGTTCACCACCGCGGCGAGGGTGCCGGCGGCGGTCGCGCGGAACGAGTACTCGCCGTTCGCGAGGCAGCCCGCGGACGCGCCCGCGCCGCACACGCCGTTCGCCGAAGAGCCGTTCACGAAGCGCGGATCGAACGCCCACGACGCGCCGGGCTGCACGGAAGGGCCGTTGAACACGGTGGCCGCGCCGCCGCCGAGCGGGCGGAAGGTGAGCGTCGGCGTGACCGCGGCGGCGCCCAGGTTCTGCACGACGATCGGCGAGACGCCCTGGCCGACGCCCTCGACGTTCTTCACGGCGTACGGCCCATAGACCGTTGCCGCGCCGCTCGTGAGGCCGTTCGTCGCGTAGAAGAGCGGCGTTCCGCACGAGGCGGCGAGGCAGTGCGTGTTCACGACGACGGAGAGCGGCTGCGTCGCGGTCACGGTGACGGCGTACTGGGTGCCGTCCACGAGCCCGGGCTCGAGGTTCGGGTCGATGAACTGCGAGCGGCCGGGGCCGATGGTGCGCGTCGCCGTGGCGGTCTTCGTCCCGTCGAAGGACACGAACGACGCGGTGGCGACGGTCGTGGCGCTGCCGAGGTTCTGGATGATGAACGGCGTGAAGAAGCCGAAGAAGCGGCGCGTGATGTTCGGCAGGAACACGCTCGTCGAGCCGGACGACGTCCCGACGTAGGACGCCGACTCGGCACTTGCGCCCGACCCGGCGTGCTCGTTCACGACGGCGACGGCGTCGGTCATGAAGGAGCGCACGACGACCGAGAACTGCGAGTCGTGTGGCAGGTCGAGGTCGTTGTTCGGCACGTCGGCGAACGAGGTGCCGGGACGGAGCACGCAGATCTCGCGACGGGTGATGAGCGCCCCGTCGCTGAAGCGGTAGAAGTCGATCTGGAGCGAGGTGATGATCCCGTTGCTCGTGTTCTGCACGATGAACGGGGTCACGAAGCCGCCGGGGCCGCCGAGCGTCTTCGTGATGTTCGGGAGGTACACCGTGGTGCGCGGCGTGTCCGGGCGCGAGCAGTTGCCGTTGCCGCGCGGGAGGAACGCGTCCTTGCGCGTGGGGCCGCTCACGGTGAAGGTGCCCGTGCGCCCCGTCTGGAAGCCCTGCCGGCTGAAGATGAGCTCCCATTGCGAGTTGCCGGCGGGGACGCCGTCGATGCGGTAGTAGCCGTCGGCGTTCGTCGCCGCCGTGCAGCCGGTCGGCGGGCCGAGCGTGACGCAGACGTCGGCGATGGGCACGGGGATCTCGAATCCACCCGCCTCGCGCACGTAGCCCTCGATGTACGTCAGCGTCTGTGCGCCCGCCGGTGCGGCGACCGACAGCAGGAGGAGGGTGGCGGCGAGGAGCACGCGCACGCTGGGATAGTACGGGCGGTGGCGACCGCAACGGGCCATCGGGCGCTCGTGTCGATGCCTGTGCCGTGCTGAGCGCCGCACTCGCATCCGGGCTCGTTCTCGTCGCGGTCACGGTGCTCGTGCTGACCGGCGTGACGCACGAGCTCGACCGCGCGGCGCTGCGTGCGGTGCAGGGCCCGGCGAACGGCGCGTTCGATCTCGCCGCGAACGTGCACACGATCCTGGGCCTCCCCTACGTGACGCTCCCGCTCGCCGCCGCGTGGTCCCTCGCGCTCTGGCGCCGCGGCCACGGAGCAGCCTCGCTCGCACCGCTCCTCATCGGCGCGGCCGTCTGCGTCGAGCTCGCGCTGAAGCTCACGACCGGTCACGCGCCTCCCGGTCCGGAGACGAGCCGCACCGTCATCCACTTCGTCCCGGCGCCCGACACGCCGTCGAGCTACCCGAGCGGGCACGCGACCCGTCTCACGTTCCTCGCCGCGCTCGTCGCGCTCGTCGCAGCGCGGCGGGCGGTGACGGTCGCTGCGGCCGGGTTCGTCGTCATCACCCTTCTAGCGCGTGTGTACATCGGCGACCACTGGCCGACC
>DASUCM010000135.1:0-12525 GCA_036276035.1 Candidatus Limnocylindria bacterium
CTGGTCCTCTCGGTGAACGCGTTCTTCCTGAACGTCGCCGTCGACCCGTACATGGCGCTCATGGCCGACATCGTTCCGCCGGGCCAGCGCGGCCGGGTGGGGACGGTGCTCGCGGTCTTCAACATGGTCGGCCAGATCCTCGCGACCCTGCTCGGGATCTTCCTGTGGGACCGCTCGCCCGAGCTCGTGTTCGTCCTCGTGGCCGTCGTCCTCGCCGGCGGCTTCGCGATCACGACGGTCTTCGTGAAGGAACCGGAGCAGCCGCCGGCACCGCGCGAGCCCCTCCGCTTCGACCTCGCCGGTTACGTCCGCGGCGTCCTTCGCGAGCGCGAGCTCGTGAAGTACGTCATCGCGGCGCTGTTCTTCTGGCTCGGGACCGGCGGTGTCCTGCCGTATCTCACGCGCTTCGGCGTGCAGGTCCTCGGCACGAGCGAGGGAGAGGCCTTCCAGCTCTTCCTGCCCGCGCTCGTCGGGACGATCGTCGGCGCGATCCCGGCGGGCATCCTCGCGGACCGGCGCGGGAAGCGGCCGGTCCTCGCCGCGGGCGTGCTCGCGTTCGGCCTCATCGCGCTCGTCGCGTCCCAGGTGCAGAACATCCAGCAGGCGCTCATCGCGATGGCGATCGTCGGTCTCGCGAACGGCGTCTGGACGGCGCTGAACGTGCCGCTTCTCATCGACCTCGTTCCGCCGGCGCGGGCGGGGGAGGTGAGCGGGCTCGCGTCCGCCGTGTGGTCCTTCGCGCAGCCCATCGGCGCGCTCATCGCGGGGCTGCTCATCGACGCGACCGGGACCTACCGCTCCTCCTTCATCGGTGCCGCGGTCCTCGTGCTGGTGAGCTTCGCGCTCCTCCTCACGGTGCGCGCGCCTCATCGCGCCGGGGAGTAGCAACCGAAAGAGGTATCGGCGGCACCGGGTGACGCGATCCGCCCGCGCGCCGCGGCAGGAAGCGCCACTCGACCGGCCGGCTCCGACCTGCTAGAACAGGCGTTCACATGGGCGGCGCGGTGCGACAATGGCGGTGCGCGGGGCGGCGCAGCAGGCGGACGGAGGGACCGTGGAGCCTGTTCTGATCGCGCTCGGGGCGGCCCTGCTCGGTGCGGGCCTGCTCGCAGCGGCCATCGCCTATTCGGCCTCCCGGCGGGCGCCACCGGCGCCTCCGCCGTCGATCGCCCCCGACCTGGCCGTGCTGCGCGACGCCGTGGCCGAGCTCCGTGCCACGAGCGCGGCCGCCATCGGCGAGCTGCGCGCCGACGTGCGGCGGTCGCTCGGCGAGACCGAGCAGCAGGTCGTCACGCAGAGCGGGTCCACGCAGCGCGCGCTGTCCGACCTCGGCCGCCAGCTCGCCGTCCTCGGGGAGCAGAGCGCGCGCGTGGGGGAGCTCGCCAAGGACATCGGCTCGCTGCACGACCTCCTGCGCGCCCCGAAGCTGCGCGGCGGATTCGGCGAGCTGCTCATGGAGCGCGTGCTCGAGGACGCGCTGCCGGCGGGGTCGTTCCAGCTCCAGTACACGTACCGCAGCGGCGCGCGCGTCGACGCGGTGGTCCACTTCGCGGGGCGGCTCGTCCCGATCGACGCGAAGTTCCCCATGGAGGCGTTCAACGCGCTCGCGTCCGCGACGGACGAGGCCGACCGCAAGGCGAAGCGGCGCGCCTTCCTGCAGACGGTCAAGCGGCACGTCGACTCCGTTGCGCGTTACGTGTCACCGGACGACGGGACGATCGATCACGCCCTCATGTACGTGCCCGCGGAGCAGGTCTTCTACGAGGCCGTGATCAGGGGCGAGGACGCCGAGCTGCGCGAATACTGCGCGGAGCGTCACGTCATCCCGACCTCGCCGAACACGCTCCTCGCGTATCTCCAGCTGGTGTCCTTCGGGATGAAGGGACTGGCGATGCAGGAGCGCACGCGTGAGCTGCACGCGTCGATACGGCGCGCCGCTCTCGAGCTCGAGAAGTTCCGGGGCATGCACGAGCAGCTCGGCCGGCACCTCGACAACGCCACGAAGAAATACACGGAGTCGGTGCGCGGTCTCGACCGCGCCGCCGACGCGATGGAGTCGCTCACGCGCGTGCCGGCGGTGGAGCAGCCGACGCTGCCGCTGGCCCAGGTGGAGCGTCGCGAGCTCGCGCCCGTCGAGCGCCTCTTCGACGAGTCGCTCGCGGATCCGCGCGAGCGGTGAGACGGGGCCTCGAGGCCGCCGCGCTCGGCGCCCTCGTCGTCGCCGTGCTGACCGTGACGCTCAGGGATCCCGAGCAGCCGTTCGCGGTCGCGACGCTCGCCGCTGCCGTGGCGATCGGCGTCGGTGCGCTCTCCGCGCGCGTCCTCCTCGCGGTCGCGAAGGCCGGACGCTCGGCCCGCGCGCGCGGCGAGCGGTCCCGCGCGCTCCGGCGCGGCGCCGGTCTCGGCGCGATCGCCGGCCTGCTGGTCGCGCTCCGCGCGATCGACGGCCTCACGCCGATCACCGCGGCATTCGTCGTCCTCGCGTTCGCCCTCGCGGAGGTCGCGCTCACCGCGCGCACGCCGTCGGTCCGCTGACGCGGCGTGCGCCGGTCCGGCTCTGCCGCTAGCGTGACGGGGCCCATGGACATCGCAGCACGCAAGGCCCGCGCGGCCGAGCGCGTCGACGCGCGCGGCGCCGCGCTCGAGCGGCTCTCGCTCGAGATCCACGCGCGGCCCGAGCTCGCGTTCGAGGAGCGCTTCGCCGCGGGCGCGCTCGCCGATCACCTCGAGCGCGAGGGGGCGGCCGTCACGCGCGGCGTCGCCGGCCTCGACACGGCCTTCATCGCCGAGGCGGGGAGCGGGCGACCCGTCGTCGCGCTCTGCGCGGAGTACGACGCGCTGCCCGGCGTCGGCCACGCCTGCGGGCACAACGTCATGGGCACCGGGGCCGTCGGCGCGTTCCTCGCGCTGCGCGACGTCCTCGACGGTCTCGGCGGCACGGTGCGGCTCGTCGGCTGTCCCGCGGAGGAGCGCGGCAGCGGCAAGGTCACGCTGCTCGAGGCCGGTGTCTTCGCCGACGTCGACGCCGCGCTCATGTACCACTCGGGCGACCACGACGAGCTCGACCCCCTGATGCTCGCGCTCACCGGGCTCGAGGTGGAGATGATCGGCAAGGCCGCCCACGCGGCGGGCGAGCCGCACTCCGGCGTCAACGCGCTCGATGGGCTGCTCCTCGGGTTCAGCGCGATCGCCGCTCTGCGTCTGGTCATCCGGAGCGACTCACGGATCCACGGGATCATCACCGACGGCGGCCAGGCCCCGAACATCATCCCGGAGCGCACCGCCGCGCGGCTGCTCGTTCGCTCGCCGGACAACGCCTACCTCGCAGAGCTGCGGCAGCGCGTCGAGGCCTGCTTCGCGGGAGCCGCGACCGCGAGCGGCTGCGAGCTGCGCGTGAAGTGGGCCGAGACGATGGACGCGGTGACGACGAACGCCGCGCTCGCGGAGGCCTTCGCCGCGAACGCGAAGGCGCTCGGACGCACGATGGGCCCGCGGCGGCCGAACGCTCCGCTCGGTTCGACGGACATGGGCAACGTGAGCACGGTCGTGCCCTCGCTGCACCCGATCGTCGCGATCACGGACCGGCCGACGCCCGGTCACTCGCACGCCTTCGCGGAGGCGGCCGCACGGCCGGAGGCGCTCGCGGCCATGCGGTTCGGCGCGAAGGCGCTCGCCTACACCGCGCTCGACGTCCTCAGCGATCCGGCGCTCGTGAAGCGCGCCCGGGAGCGGCACGACGGGCGGCGCTGACTTCGACTGGACCGGCTCAGCGTCCGGGGCGGACGACGCGGCCCGGCTCGCCGCGTTCTACGACCTCCAGTTCGACGGCCGCGAGGAGGACATCGACTGGGCGCGCCGCCTCGCGGCGCGTGCCGGCGGCCCGGTCCTCGAGCTCGCCTGCGGGAGCGGCCGCATCGCGGTCCCGCTCGCGTCCGACGGGCATCGCGTCGTCGGCCTCGACCTCTCCGCGGCGATGCTCGCGCGCGCCCGCGACCGGGCGGCGCGCGCCGGCGTGGATGCCGTCTTCGTCGAGGGCGACATGCGCGACTTCGCGCTCGACGAGACCTTCGCGCTCATCCTCATCCCGTTCAGCAGCTTCCTCCACCTCGTGCCGGGCGACCGCTTCGCCTGCCTCGCGCGGGTCCGCGAGCACCTCGGGGCGCACGGGCGGTTCGCCCTCGACGTCTTCCAGCCGGACCCCGAGAAGATCGCGTCACGCGACGGCGGCCTCATCGAGGAGGCCTCGTTCGACGATCCCGAGACCGGGGAGCGCGTCACGCGTTTCTCGTCCGGGATCGCGACCGTCGACCGCACGACCTTCACGTGGCGCTACGACGCGGTCGGGACCGACCGCGTCGTCCGCCGCTACGAGCGCCAGGTCACCCTCCACTTCCTCTACCGGCGCGAGCTCGAGCTCATGCTCGAGGCGGCGGGCTTCGCGCTCGAGGAGCTGCAGGGCGACTACGACGGGTCGCCGGCGGACGAGCACTCACCGCGGCTCCTCGCGGTCGCGCGGCGGCGCGAACGCGGCGAGGCGCGGGAGCGGCGGCGGTGACGTCGCTCCTCTTCCGGGGCGGGACGGTCATCGACGGCACCGGCGCGCCGGGGCACCGCGCGGACGTCGCGGTGCGCGATGGGCGGATCGCGCAGGTGGGGCCCGACCTTCCGGCGTCCGGCGCGCGGGTCGTCGACGCGACGGACAGGGTCGTCGCGCCCGGGTTCATCGACATCCACTCGCACTCGGACGAGTCGGTGCTCGTCAACTCCGCGCTCGAGAGCGCGATCCACCAGGGCGTCACGCTGGTCGTGGCGGGGAACTGCGGCGGCTCGTCCGCACCCGCGATGGGGCTGGCGGCGGAGGAGCTCGAGCGCGACATCGCGCGCTACGAGCTGGAGCGCACCTGGACCTCGTTCGGCGAATACGCCTCAACGGTCGAGCGCGGCGGCTCGTCGATCAACTTCTGCTCGTTCGTCGGCCACGGCACGCTGCGCATGTGCGTGATGGGCGCGGGCGACCGCGCGCCGGCGGCGGGCGAGCTCGCCGCGATGAAGGCGGTGCTCGCCGCCGCGCTCGCCGACGGCGCGATCGGCATGTCGACCGGGCTCATCTACCCGCCGAGCGCCTACGGCACCACCGCCGAGATCGCCGCGCTCTGCGAGGTCGTGCGCGCGCACGGCGGCCTCTACGCAAGCCACATCCGCAACGAGGGAGACCGGCTGCTCGAGGCGGTCGAGGAGAACCTCGAGATCGGGCGCCGCTCGGGCGTCCGCGTGCAGCTGTCGCACCACAAGGCGTCGGGCCAGCGGAACTGGGGCCGCGTGCGCGACTCGACCGCGAAGATCGAAGAGGCCCGCGCGGCGGGGGTCGACGTCATCGCGGACCAGTACCCGTACACGGCCTCCTCCACCGGGCTCGCCGTCACGATCCCGAACTGGGCGCACGAGGGCGGCTCGCAGGCGCTCTGCGAGCGCCTTCGCGATCGCGACGTACGCGTGCGCATCCGCGACGAGTACGTGGAGACCGGGCGCGCCTGGGATCGCATCGTCATCGCGCGCGCGCGACACCGGCCGGAGTGGGCCGGGAAGACCGTCGCCGCGCTCGCGGCGGAGGCGCAGCAGGATCCGCTCGAGTGGACGTGCGATGCGCTCATCGAGCACGACGGCGCCATCGACATCGTCCATCACTCGATGAGCGAGGACGACGTGCGCTTCGTCATGGCGAAGGAGTGGATCTCGATCGGCAGCGACTCGCGGGCGAACGCGCCGTACGGGCCGCTGTCGTACGGCAAGCCGCACCCGCGCTCGTACGGCACCTTCCCGCGCGTGCTCGGACGGTACGCGCGCGACGAGCGCGTCATCACGCTCGAGGACGCGGTCCGGAAGATGACCGGCCTCACCGCCTCCCGGCTGCGGCTGCGCGAGCGCGGCCTCGTGCGGGAAGGCTGGGCGGCGGACCTCGTCGTCTTCGACCCGGCGACGGTCATAGACACCGCGACCTACGACGACCCGCACCGCTACCCGATAGGCATCGAGCACGTCGTCGTGAACGGCGAGCTCGCGCTGTCGGGTGGCGAGACGCTGCCGGGCCGGCACGGGCGGTTCCTGCGGCTCGGCCGGGACGCGGCATGAGGGGTCGCGAGTGAGCGGAGCGCCCGACGCGAAGGCGCCAGGGCACGAATCTCCCCGCGTGGCGATCCTCGCGGAGGGACTCTTCACGCGCGCGACCGCGAAGACCGCGATCGGCGCGCTGCGCTACGCGCCGTACCCGATCGTCGCGGTCGTCGACTCAGTGCGCGCGGGCACCACCGCCGACGAGCACGTCGGCACCGGCGCCGGCGTGCCGGTCGTTGCGTCCCTCGGCGAGGCGCGGCGCCTCGGCGCGACCGTGCTCCTCATCGGCACCGCGGCCGCGGGCGGCCGGATCCCGGATGCGTACCGGCCGGTGCTCGCCGAGGCGCTCTCGGCCGGGATGTCCGTGTGGAACGGCCTGCACGAGCGCGTCCTCGACGATCCGGCGCTCGCCGAGGCGGCGCGCCGCGGCGGCGGCCAGGTGCGCGAGCTGCGCGAGCCGCCGAAGCATCTCTTGGTCGGCGGGCATCGCCAACGGCGTGACGGCGCGCGCGTCGTGCTCACCGTTGGCACGGACGCGGCGGTGGGGAAGATGACCGCGTCGCTCGAGATCGTCGCGGCCCTGCGACGCGCCGGCCGGAGCGCGGCGTTCGTCGCCACGGGCCAGACCGGGATCGCCATCGCCGGCGCGGGGATCAGCGTCGACGCGGTCGTCGCGGACTTCATCGCCGGCGCGGCGGAGCAGCTCACCTGCGCTGCGGCGGAGACCGCGGACTGGGTGATCGTCGAGGGACAGGGATCACTGACCCATCCCGGCTTCTCAGGCGTGACGCTCGGGCTGCTGCACGGCAGCGCGCCGGACCTCATGGTGCTGTGCCACGACATCAGACGCCACACCGTGAAGGGCTACGAGGCGACCGGCCTGCCGGTGCGCGGTCTGAAAGAGAACGTCCACATCTACGAGGAGGCCGCGTCCTGGCGCCACCCGCCGGGCTACCCGCCGGCGCGCGTCGTTGCCGTCGCGCTCAACACGGCGATGTCGGGAGACGGCGCCTTCGCTCAGGCCTCGATCGAGAGCGCTGCCTACGAAACGGGGCTCCCCGCGGCCGACCCTGTGCGCGAGGGCGACGCGGGCGCGGACCGTCTTGCGGCAGCGCTGCTCGCGGCCGACCCGCGCGCAGGCGACCCACGCACGGGCGACCGGCGCGCGGGCGACCCGCGCGGCGACCCGCGATGAAGGTCACGGTGCGCGCCATCGACGTGCACCTCGAGGTCCCGTTCCAGATCTCCCGCGCGGTCCGCACGGAGAAACGGCTCGTGCTCGTCGAGCTCGAAGAGGAGGGGCGCGTCGCCCGGGGCGAGGCGTCGCCGGATCCGTACTTCGGGGACACGCCCGAGTCGCTCGAGCGCGACGTGCGTGGCGCGGTCGGCCTCATCCCGGAAGACCCGGGCGACCTCGCGCTGCTGCGATCGCGTCTCGAGGAGCGCTTCCCGCACGGCGGCGCCGCGGCCTGCGCGCTCGACATCCTTGGCCACGACCGCGCCGCGCAGGCGGCGGGCGTGCCGCTGCGCACGTTCCTCGGCCTCGCCCCGGCGGAGGCGCCGCCGACCTCGTTCACGATCGGCATCGCCGATCCCGCGGTCATGGCCGAACGGGCCGCGGCGGCCGCTGCGAAGGGGTTCACCGTGCTGAAGGTGAAGCTCGGCCACGGCGCGGAGGTGGAGATCCTGCGCGGCATCCGCGAGCGCTTCAGCGGGACGATCCGCGTCGACCCGAACGCGGCCTGGAGCGCCGCCGAGGCGCCGGCGCGCATCGCGTCGATCGCGCCCTTCGGGATCGAATTCGTGGAGCAGCCCGTCGACCCGAAGGACCTCGCCGGGCTCCGCCAGGTCCGCGAGCGCTCGGAGCTCCCGATCGTCGCCGACGAGGCCGCGGTCCGCGCCTCGGACCTTGACGCGCTCGCCGTCGCGTGCGACGGGATCAACGTGAAGCTCCAGAAGTGCGGCGGCATCGCCGAAGCGCGCGCGATGATCGAGAAGGCCCACGGCCTCGGCCTGAAGGTCATGCTCGGGTGCCGCGCCGCAGAGACGAGCGTCGGGATCGCCGCGGCCGCGCACCTCGCGCCGTCCGTCGAGTGGGCGGACCTCGACGGCAACCTGCTCATCGTCGACGACCCGTTCGTTGCGGTGCCCGTCGAGCGCGGCCGCTTCGTCTTCTCGGAGCGGCCGGGGCTGGGCGCCATCCCGCGGACGTGATCGTCGACGCGGCGTCCGCGCCCAGGCGCGCCACCCCGCCACGGCGGCCGGTCCGGGAGGTCGCGCTCTTCGCGACCGCGCTCGCCGTCACGGGGCTCGTGCTGCTGACGCTCGTCTTCGCCGGAGACGCGACGTACTCGGACATCGCGCTGGCGTCCGGACGGCCACCGGCGACATTCCGGGAGACGGGCGCGCGGCTCCCGGGCGCGCCGCCCGGCGAGCTCGTCCTCGGGCGGCGTGAGATGTCCCGTGCCGAGCTGCTCGAGCTGCACCGTGGCTGGCTCGCGTACCTGCTCGGACGGAGCGGCGACCAGCCGTCCGACCCCTCTGGGCGCGAGCACTTCACGCCGAGCGAGCGCGCGCACATGGCGGACGTGCGGAACGTCTTCATCGCCGCCCAGGTCGCGGCGGGCGTCGGCGCGCTCCTGCTCGCGTGGCTCGCGCTCCGGTCGTGGCGCCGCGGGACGCTCGCGCGACTGGTCCGGGCTGCCGCGCTCGTCGTCCTCGCCATCGTCGCGGCCATCGGGGCGCTCGCCGCGGTCGCGTTCGACGCCGCCTTCCTGCTCTTCCACCAGATCTTCTTCCCGCAGGGCAACTTCCTGTTCGAGCCCGGGAGCAACCTCCTCGCCCTGTATCCGCAGGACTACTTCTACGGCGTCACCCTGCGGATCGGCGGCACCTTCGTGCTCGCCGCGCTCGTCCTCGCGGCCCTCGCGCACCTATCGCTGCGGGGCCGCCGCGCCTCCCCCTAAACTCGCCGCATGAAGCGAGTCCTCCTCATCGAAGACCTCCCGCAGGTGGCGGAGCATCTGAAGGGCCTGCTCGGCCGCGAGCAGGAGGCACAGGTCGCCGGCGTGCAGAACAACCCCGAGGCCGGCATCGCGCAGGCGACGACCGAGCGACCCGACGTGGTCATGGTCGATGCGCTCATGCAGGGCAAGATCACCGGCTTCGAGGTCGCGAAGCGCATCCGCGCCGCGTCCCCGGGGACCCGCATCGTCATGGTCACCGTCCCGCAGAAGCCGGTCGCGCCGAAGCCCGACGAGGGCATCGATGCGGTCTTCGTCCTTCCGGGCGGGGCGAACGAGCTCGGGCAGGCGCTCGGCATCGGCAGCAAGCAGGGCGGCGGCAAGAAGGACGGGAAGGGCCACATGGTCGCCGTGTACTCGCCGAAGGGCGGCACCGGGAAGACGACCATCGCGGTGAACCTCGCGTGCACGCTGCGCCGCAACGGCGCGAGCGTCGCGCTGCTCGACGGCGTCATGCAGTTCGGGTGCGTCCGGTACATGTTCGAGGTCCCGCCGTCGACGCGCTCGATCGTCGATCTCCCGGCCGGCGCGGCGATGCGCACCTCCATCAACGAGGCGCTCTGGGAGGGACCTGGCGGCGTCGACGTGCTCCTCGCCCCACCTCGTCCCGAGGAGGCCGACCTCGTCGCGCCAGGCGAGATCGCGAACGCGATGGGCCTGCTCTCGGAGACGCACGACTACGTCGTCGTCGACACGCCCTCGCGCCTCTCCGAGGACACCCTCGCGATCCTCGACGCGGCGAACGTGATCCTGCTGATGGTCACGTACATGGGCGCGACGATCGCGAACGCGCGCGCCGCGGTCGACACCTTCGAGGCGCTCGGCTACAAGGCGAACAAGCCGATCCTCCTCGTGGTGAACCAGTCGGACCAGCTGTTCGGCATGTCGAAGGGCGGGCTCGAGCACGCGTTGGGCCTCGCGGTCATCGGTGAGATCCCGGGCGACTGGAAGCTCGTGAGCGAGTCGAGCAACAAGCACCAGCCCGTGGTCCTCGTGAACCCGGGCGCCCCGGTCTCGCAGGCGATCAACAAGCTCGCGATGTCCCTCGTCAGCCAGCAGCGACGCTGAGGCAGGCCCTGCCTGGCGCCGACCGCCCGATCGGCGTCTTCGATTCCGGCGTCGGCGGCCTCACCGTCCTTCGCGAGCTGCGTCGCCAGCTGCCGAACGAGTCGACCGTCTACCTCGGCGACGAGGCGCGCATGCCGTATGGCCCGCGTCCCGCCGATGAGGTCGTCGCCTTCACGCGCGAGGCGGTGCGCTGGCTCGCGCGCTGGGACTGCAAGCTCATCGTCCTCGCGTGCAACACGGCGACCTCGGTCGCGCTCGAGCGCGTGCGCGACGAGAGCGCGGTGCCCGTGATCGGCGTCATCCGCCCGGGCGCTGCCGCGGCCATCGCGGCGTCGGCGCGCCGCGCGATCGGCGTCCTCGCGACGAGCGGGACCGTGCGCTCCGGCGCGTACGTGCGCGCGGTCCGCGACCTCGACCCGCTCGCGGACGTCATCCAGCAGGCCTGCCCGAAGCTCGTGCCGCTCGTCGAGGCGGGGAAGGCCGACACGGACGAGGCGGAGGCCGCGATCCGCGAGTACGTCGCGCCGCTGCTGCGCGAGGGCGCCGTGGTCTCGCCGGCCGTGGACACGCTGCTGCTCGGCTGCACGCACTACCCGCTCCTGCGCGAGCGCATCGCGAAGGTCGCGGGCCCCGGCGTGCGGGTCGTCGACTCCGCCGCGACGACCGCGCTCGCGGTGCGCGAGGTGCTCGAATCGCACCGCCTCACGCGGAGCGGGGAGCGGCCGACGCACCGCGTCTTCGCGACCGGCCCGGTGCAGCGCTTCCAGGAGGTCGCCCGCACGATCTTCGGCAGCGGAGCCGACGGGCAGCTGCTCCCGGCCGTCGAGACCGCGGACCTCGCCGACACGTCCCCGGCGGGCCGGTAGGTGCGGCGCACCCTGCGGCCCGGCAGATGAATCTCGCGTCGGCGATCACCGGCCTTCCGTACGTCGGCAAGACGACGCTCTTCAACCTGCTCACCGGCGGACACGCCGCGACGGGCAGCTTCGCCGGCGCCGAGGCGGAGACGAACATCGGGGTCGCGAAGGTGCCCGACGAGCGCGTCGAGAAGCTCTCCGCGCTCTTCAAGCCGAAGAAGACGACGTTCGCGGAGATCACGTACCGCGACCTCGGGCTCGCGGGCCGCCGCGCCGGGCAGGACGCGCGATCCGAGATCTCGCCGAAGAAGCTCGGCGACCTGCGCACGGCCGACGCGCTCGTGCACGTCGTCCGGGCGTTCCGGGACCCGAACGTCCCGCACACGGAGGGGGCGGTCGATCCGCTGCGCGACCTGACCCAGATCGACCTCGAGCTCCTCTTCGCGGACCACGCCGTCGTCGAGAAGCGGCTCGAGCGGATCGAGCCGGAGCTGCGCGGCGCGAAGGCGAGCGAGAAGGAGGCAAAGGAGCGCGAGAAGGCGTACCTGCTCCGCGCGCGCGACGCGCTGGCGGCCGAGATCCCGCTGCGGGACATCGACGCGGATCCGGACGAGCTGCGCAGCGTCCGCGGCTATCGGTTCCTCACGCTCATGCCCCAGCTCGTCGTCGTGAACGTCGACGAGGCGGACGTCAGCGCGCCCGACGCGATCCTCGCTCCGCTGCGCGACGCGGTGGGGAAGCACCGCGCGACCGCGGTCATCCCCGCGTGCGCGAAGATCGAGGCCGAGATCGCGGAGCTCCCCGCCGACGAGGCGAAGGCCTTCCGCGAGGAGCTCGGGCTCGCCGAGCCCGCGCTCGAGCGCATCGTCCGTGCGACCTTCGACCTGCTGGGCCTGCTGTCCTTCTTCACCACCGGCGAGGACGAGGTGCGCGCCTGGCCCGTCCCGAAGGGCTCGACCGCGCAGCAGGCCGCGGGCGCGATCCACTCGGACCTCGAGCGCGGCTTCATCCGCGCGGAGGTCATCCGCTGGGACGAGCTGCTGAAGGCCGGCAGCGAGGCGGCCGCGAAGAAGCAGGGTCTCGTGCGCACGGAGGGCAAGACCTACGTCATGCAGGACGGCGACATCGCGCACGTCCTGTTCAACGTCTAGGTGATCGACCTCCTTGCCGTCGGGCACGTCGCGCGCGATGAGTTCCCGGGCGTGCCGTGGCGGCTCGGCGGCACCGCCCTCTACGCGGCGGTGGCGGCGGCGCGTCTCGGCCGGCGCGCCGCGCTCGTGACGCGCGTCGGTCCGCTCGAGCGCGAGGCGCTCGAGCGCCGGTGCCACGACGAGGGCATCGAGCTGCACGCGCTCTCGTCCGGCGTGACGACGACCTTCGCGTTCCGGTACGACGACGCGGGCCGCCGGCACCTCACGCTCAAGGCGCGCGCGAAGGGGATCTCGCGCGAGGACGTCGCCGGGCGC
>DASUCM010000136.1:0-9855 GCA_036276035.1 Candidatus Limnocylindria bacterium
CTCGAGCGCTTCCGCACGGGGATGCCCATCCGCTTCCAGGTCGCGGAGGGCACCACGGTCTTCAACAGCGTCGTCGTCGACGTCGACGACGCGACCGGCAGGGCAAGGACCGTCGATCGCGTCGACCTCACGCTCGAGTGATCCGCGGGTGATCGGCCCGAGCACCGTCGACCTGCACACGCACAGTCTCCGGTCCGACGGTGCCCTCCAGCCGGGAGACCTCGTGCGGCGCGCGGCGGCGAACGGCGTCCGCGTCCAGGCGCTCTCGGACCACGACACGCTATCGGGGATCGCGGAAGCGATCGCCGCCGGCGCCCCCCTCGGCGTCCGCATCATCCCGGCGACCGAGCTGAACACCGAGTCGGAGTGGGGGGACGTCCACATCCTCGGCTACTTCCTCGATCCCGGGGATGCGGCGCTCGAGGACCGCCTGCGCTGGCTGCGCGAGAACCGCGGGCGGCGCGTCGAGCTCATGGTCGAGCGCCTCCAGGCCCTCGGGTACGGCATCACCCTCGAGCGCGTCCTCGAGCTCGCCCAGGGCGGCGCGCTCGGGCGGCCGCATCTGGCGACCGCGCTGTTCGAGGCGGGATACGTATCGACGTACGACGAGGCCTTCGACACGATCATCGGCAAGGACTCGCCCGCGTACGTCGCGCGCGTCGGCCTCACCCCGCTCGAGGCGGTCGAGCTCGTGCGGCGCCACGCTGGTGTGCCCTCGCTGGCGCATCCCGGAACGGTCGTCGGCCTCGAGGAGCTCCTCCCGAAGCTCGTCGACCGCGGCCTCGCCGGCATCGAGTGCCACTACGACATCCACACGCCCGAATACACCGCGTACTGCCTCGAGCTCGCGGCCCGCTACGACCTGGTGCCGACCGGCGGCAGCGACTTCCACGGCCGCGGCGAGCACGGCGCCGAGCTCGGGAACGTCCCGGTCCCGCCTGAGACAGTTCCGGCACTCGAAGCGCGCCGGGGTCCGGCTAACATCGCGTCGTCCGCGCAGGGGGAGGGGTAGTTGGCCGGAGCGCTGCGTCCCGTCGTCGTGCTCATGGCGCTCGCATCGGTGCTCTTCGTCATCGACGGCCTGCTCGACGGGGCGTATCCCGGCGGTGAGGGCTGGATCGGCGGCCCCGCGCACTACGGCCTCGGTGTCATCGCGTACATCTTCGCGATCGTGAACGCGGCCATCGCGTTCGTCATCGCGCGCGGCAGCGAGCGCACGCTCATGGGCCGCATCGGTCTCTCGGCGTTCTTCATGCTCGAGCGGCCCATCACCGCGTTCGCGCTCGGCCCGAAGCCAGCGGGGTCCATCGCGGTCCACTTCGCGACCGCGCTCGTCGAGCTGGTGATCCTCCTGGGCGCAATGCGGGTATGGCGTCTCGGAAGGAGCATCGAAGGGACCGAGATGGATGCCGCGTTCGCGCTCGACGCGCCCAGCCCCGCCCACCCGGGCGATGGGGAGGACGCCATCCCCGCGGCGGGCCTTCCGCCGCGGACCGCGTGGGCGATCGGGCTGCTCACGCTGCTCCTCGCCGGCGTGCTCGTGGCCGATGGCGTCGTCGGGGGCTTCGTGCCGGGCGGACGGCAGTGGGACACGGCCGGTGACGCGACCGGCTGGCTCGTCTACCTCTTCGCGGTCGTCGTCCTCACCGTCGCCGTGCCGGCGGTGCACGGCGGGTCCATCGCGCTCCGCGTCCTCTTCGCCCTCGCGCTCATCTTCTTCGTCGAGCGGGCGTTCAGCCCCTTCGCGCTGCGCAATTACGAGCCGTTGAGCCTCGCGCTGCACGTCGTCGCGGCGTTCGTCGCGCTCGCGCTCGCGCTCGTCACCGCGGGCGCGATCCGCTCGTACGCGGGCCGCAGCGGTCCGCTCGAGCCGGCGTCGACGGGCGGCGCGTGACCGTACGTGACGCCGCGGCCCGCCTCGTCGAGCAGGTGGGGCGGGTCGTCATCGGGAAGCGCGCGGCGATCGAGCAGCTCTTCGCCGCGCTCCTCGTGGATGGGCACGTCCTGCTGGAGGACGTGCCGGGAGTGGGCAAGACGATGCTCGCGCGCTCGGTCGCGCGGACGCTCGCGCTGGAGTTCCGGCGCGTGCAGTGCACTCCGGACCTCGTCCCGTCCGACATCACCGGGGTCTCGATCTTCGATCCGCAGACCCAGCGCTTCGACTACCGCCCTGGCCCCGTGTTCGCGAACGTGCTGCTCGTCGACGAGATCAACCGCGCGACCCCACGCACCCAGTCCGCGCTCCTCGAGGCGATGCAGGAGCGCCAGGTCACCGTCGACGAGTCCACGCACAAGTTGCCCGAGCCGTTCTTCGTCATCGCGACGCAGAACCCGATCGAGCTCGAGGGGACCTTCCCGCTGCCCGAGGCGCAGCTCGACCGCTTCCAATGCCTCATCGAGCTCGGCTACCCGGGCGCGGCCGACGAGGACGAGATCCTGCGGACGCACGGCCCGGCGTCGATCCTCCCGGAGACGCTCGAGCCGCTGTTCACGGTCGCGGACCTCGCGAAGCTCCGCGACGAGGTCCGCGCGGTCCGTGTCGGCGAGGCGGTGCGCCGCTACATCGCCGACCTCGTGCGCGGCACGCGCAGTGCCGCCGGCGTCGACCTCGGGGCGAGCCCGCGCGCGGCGATCGCGCTCTTCCGCGCGGCGCAGGCGCACGCCGCACTGCGCGGCCGCGACTACGCGCTTCCTGACGACGTGAAGTCGCAGGCCGCGAGCGTCCTCCGCCACCGCATCTTCCTCGGCGCCGACGCCGAGATGCGCGGCCGCACGACCTCCGCCGTGATCGCCGAGGTCGTGAGCCGGACCCCCGTCCCCGCGGAGCACCAAGCCGCCGCAGGCTGATGCAGCGGCCCATCGGCGCATTCCCGGCGCTCGCGGCCGTCCTCCTCGTGGCCCTCGCGGCCGTCACGCGCGCGCCCGCGCTCATCGTGGCCGCCGCGGGTGCGGTCGTCGCCTGGCTCGTGGTCGAGCTGACCGGCCGCCTCGCGCTCGCCGGCGTCGAGGCCACCGTCGCGGTGGAGCCCGTGCGCCTCCAGGCCGGCGAGACGCTCACGGCGATCGTCACCGTCACGAACCGCAAGCCGCTGCCGATGCCCTGGCTCGAGCTCCGTCTCGCGCTGCCCGAAGGCATCGAGGCGGCGGGAGTCCCCGCGGGTTCGCCGCGGCAGCACGTCGGCGCGGGGTTCGCGCCGCGCGGGCACGAGCGCGCGGTCCTGCGCTTCCCGCTGCTCGCGCCGCAGCGCGGCGCGCACTCGATCGGCCCGCTGCGGCTGCGCGCGGGCGACTGGCTCGGCTTCACCCAGGTGGAGCGCACCTTCGACGTCGACGTCCAGGCGGTCGTGTATCCCGCGCCCCTCGCGGTGCGGGATCGCCACCGGCCGTCGCTGCGCCCGATCGCGGAGACCGCCGTGCGCCGCGGCCTCCTCCCGGACCCGCTGCGCTTCCGCGGCGTGCGCGAGCACCTGGCCGGCGACCCGCGCAAGGAGATCCACTGGAAGGCCTCGGCGCGGCTGCGCGAGCTGCAGACGAAGGTGTACGAGCCCGCGACGAGCCTCGACGCGATCTTCCTCCTGAACGTCGCGTCGTACGAGCAGTTCTGGGTGCAGGCCGACCCGGAGGCGACCGAGATCGTCATCTCGGCCACCGCGGAGCTCGCGCGCCTGGCCGCGGAGGCGGGCCGGCAGGTGGGCCTTGTCACGAACGGCCTCGACAACCTGACGCACGAGCGCCCGCGGTCCGCGCTCGGGCGGGGACCGCGCCCGCTCCGCCGGACCCTCGACATCCTCGCGCGGCTCGGGCCGTACGCGGCAGCCTCCCCGGAGGCGGTGTTCCTGCGCGAGCGCGGCCGTCTGCCGTGGGGCGCGACGCTCATCGTCGTGACGCCGCGGCTCGGCCCGGCGCTCGCGGTGGCGTGCGTGTCGCTGCGCCGCTCGGGGCACCGCATCCTCGCGCTCTCGGTCACGCCGCCGTCGCCGGAGGCCGCGGGGCAGCTCCGCCAGCACGACGTGACGCTCGACTCGCTCGGCACGGACCGCTGGCGGGCCGCGGTCTGATGCGCCGGCCGGTCCTCTTCCTCGCGGTCGCGCGCTCGGCGCTCGAAGCCGTGATCTTCGCGTGCCCTGCCGCGGTCCTGCACGCGGTCACCGGCGGCCGCGACGCCCTTCCGATGCTCGCGACGCTCTCGCTGTGCTTCGGCGCCTCGCTCATCCTCGTCGCGGTGCTGCGCGACGCGCGCGCCGAGCGCCAGAACGTGTTCCTCACCGTCGGCGTGATCGGCGGCGCCATCGTGCTCGCGCTCGCGCAGCCGACGCGAGAGACGGATGGGCTCGCGGTGCTCACGCGGATCGTCGGGTTCGGCGTGCTCGCCGAGGCGTTCATCTGGCGCACGCTCAGCGTCGCCCGCTCCGTGACGCGCTGGAACGACGCGCGCACCGCCTCGGTGCTCACCGCGCTCTCGCTCGCGGCCGGCGCGCTCGTGCCGGGCATCGACAGCGAGCCGCTGCCGGGGATCGCGCTGCTCGCCGTCGGGGCGTCCGCTCTCTCCCTGTCGCTCGCGCGCTCGACCGAGGAGCTCGACATGGCGGGACGGAGCGCGCGCGGCACGGCGAGCGGGCGGACCGCGGCGGGCTCGGCGTTCGTGCTCGGGGCGCTCGCGATCGTCGCCGCCCTCTCCGCGCCGGCCCTCCGCTCGCTCTTCGCGGCCGGCGGCGACGTCCTCGGGCCGATGCTGTCGCAGCTCCTCTACTGGATCGCGCTGCCCTTCGGCTACCTCGCCGCGGCGCTCGTCCCGCTGTTCCGCCCGCTCGCGGACTGGCTCTTCGGCGGCCGCACCGTCGTCGAGGACCCCGGCCGGCGCGAGCAGGAGCAGCTCATGCTCGAGGCGCTCGAGCAGACGCGTCCCTTCGTATTCGGCGCCGTCGAGCTCGTCGTCGCGCTCTTCGCGGTCATCGTCGGGGTCGTCCTTATCGACCGGCTCACCCGGGAGCGCCGGAGCGCGCTGCCCGACGGCGCGACCCTCGAGCGCGCGGCGGCGAGCGGCGGCCTGAGCCTCGGCAGCACCCTGCGCGGGCTGCTCCCCGCGCGCGCCCGCGCGCGCCGGCGCCCGGGCGACGACGGGAGCACCGCGGCCGCGGTGCGGCTCCTGTACTGGCGCTTCCTCGAGCTCGCCGAGAGGGCGGGCGCGGGGTGGCGCGCGACGGCGGAGACGCCCGCGGAGCACCAGACCCGCCTGCGTCTCACCGATCCGCGCTGGGAGCCCGCGGCCGCGATCGTCGATGCCTTCGAGCGCGTGCGGTACGGCGAGGTGGACCCGCCTGCGGACATCGTCGAGAGCGCGCGAGGGGCGCTCGCGGAGATCGCATCCCACCGGGCGTGATCGCGGTCGTCGGTCCGACCGCGTCGGGGAAGTCCGCTCTCGCCCTCCGGATCGCCGAGGCCATCGGTGCCGAGATCGTCTCCGCCGACTCGCGCCTCGTGTACCGCGGCATGGACATCGGGACGGCGAAGCCGACGCCGGAGGAGCGCGCGCGCGTACCTCATCACTGCATCGACCTCGTCGACCCCGGTGAGGCATACGACGCGGCGCGCTACCGGCGTGACGCGCTCGCCGCGCTCGAGGGCATCAGCGCGCGCGGCCGGCCCGCGGTCCTCGCCGGCGGCACGGGGCTGTACGTGCGTGCGGTGCTCGACGGCCTCGACCTCGAGTCCGTCCCGCGCGATCCCGTCCTGCGTGCCCGGCTCGAGGGCCTTGCGGCAGACGAGGTGTTCGCGCAGCTCGAGGCCCTCGACCCGGACGCCGCCGCGGTCGCGAGCGGCAACCGGCGCCGCGCGGTGCGCTACCTCGAGATCGCGACGCTCGGCGGGCCGGTGCGCGAGGCGCAGCGCAGGGGACCGCCGCTGCCCGCAGTGCGGGTCGGTCTCGCGCCGCCGATGGCGGAGGTGGATGCCGCGATCGAGCGCAGGACACGGCGGATGGTGGAGGACGGCGTCCTCGATGAGACCCGAGGTCTTCTCGCACGCGGGCTCGACCCGAAGCTCCCGAGCATGACCGGTCACGGCTACGTGCACTGGGCCGCGCATCTCGCCGGCGCGCTCTCGCTCGAGGAGGCGGTCG
Organism: Candidatus Limnocylindria bacterium; assembly: GCA_036276035.1. Lineage (GTDB taxonomy): Bacteria > Chloroflexota > Limnocylindria > P2-11E > P2-11E > JACDAF01. The sequence continues at coordinate 6,119 of DASUCM010000136.1, forward strand.
CGCGCACGGTCCGCGACACGCGGGCGTACGCTCGAAGGCAGATGACGTGGTTCCGCCGCGACCCCGCGATCCAGTGGTACGACCCCACACGGGGCGACCCGCTGGCCGACATCCTGCGACGGGTGTCGGGGTGATCGAGACGGCCGTCCCGCCGGAGCGGGCCTTCCTCGTGGGGTTGAACGTGCCGCGCTCGCGGTTCGACGTGGACGATTCGCTCGACGAGCTCGCGGCGCTCGTCGCGGCTGCAGGAGGCAACGTCGTCGGCCGGACGACGCAGACGCGACGCGCGCCCGACCCGAACCTCTGGATGGGGAAGGGGAAGGTCGACGAGGTCGCGGAGGAGGTCCGCCGGTCGAAGGTGGACCTGCTCGTCTGCGACGAGGAGCTCTCGCCACGCCAGCAGCAGAACCTCGAGAAGCTCTGCAAGGTGCGCGTCATCGACCGCTCGGGCGTGATCCTCGACATCTTCGCGAAGCACGCGCGCACGAAAGAAGGACGCGTCCAGGTCGAGCTCGCGCAGATGCAGTACATGCTCCCGCGCCTGAAGGGCCTGTGGCAGGGCCTCTCGCGGCTCGGCGGTGGGGTCGGCACCCGTGGCCCCGGCGAGTCGCTCCTCGAGACCGACCGCCGTGTGATCGAGCGGCGCCTCCTTGACCTGAAGGGTCGCCTTGCCGAGGTGCAGAAGCAGCGCTCGGCGGCGCGCCGCGCCCGCGCCGGCGACGGTCTCTTCCTCGCGGCGCTCGTGGGCTACACGAATGCCGGCAAGTCGACGCTGATGAACGCGCTCTCCGGCGCCGACGTCCTCGTCGCGGACCAGCCGTTCGCGACCCTCGATCCGACGACGCGCCGCGCGACGCTCCCGAACGGGACGGTCGTGCTCCTCTCGGACACCGTGGGCTTCGTGAACAAGCTGCCGCCGACGCTCGTCGCCGCCTTCCGCGCGACGCTCGAGGAGCTCGAGGACGCCGACCTGCTCGTCCATGTCGTCGACGTCGCGCACCCGAACCTGCACGAGCGCATCGCGGTCGTCGACGAGACGCTCGCCTCGCTCGGGCTCGCCGACCGGCCGAAGCTCCTCGTGCTGAACCAGTCGGACCGGCTGCGCGGACCCGAGGGCGACGCCCTTCGCGAGGCGCTCTCCGCCGAGTTCCCGAAGGCGGTGTTCACCTCCGCGCGCACCGGCGACGGGCTCGCGGCGCTCCGCGCCCGCATCGCCGAGGAGGCCGCGTCCGGATGGAAGTCGGTCGCGGTCACGATCCCGCACGCCGCCGGCGCGTACGTGCAGCGCATCCGCGAACGCGGCTCGCTCCGGCGCGCCGACTACCGCGAGGCGGGGATCGACATCGAGGCGCAGGTACCGTCGGATCTCGCCGCGGAGCTGCATGCGCGCGCTGTCGGCTAGATGCGGGGTCTGCGCGCCCTCACGCTCGGGGCGCTCCTCGCGAGCGCCTGCTCCGGCGGAGCAGCGCCCGCCGGCCCGACGGTGCCGCCGATCGCGCACCCGCTGGTGACCCCCGCCGAGAGCGCCTCGCCGCCGCCGGGCACCTCGCCATCGCCGACCGCGCCGGCGGAGACACGCGCGCCGACGCCGAGCCCGCCGCCCGTGGACAGCAGCCTGCCGGCCGTGAGCTTCGTGCGGGCGGATCTCGCGACAGGGACCCGCCAGGGCGTCTCGCTCGACGGCCGGGCGCTCGTGCTCGAGGGCTCCGGCCTCCCGGACGGCACCTACACCGACCCGTACGCGCGCGCGACGCTCACATACCAGTACGGCACCTGGACCTCCGACTGGACGGTGGCGCCGTTCGCGGTCGATGAGCTCATCGCATCGTGGTCCGCGGCGACGCCGGCCGGAACGTGGATCGAGGTCGAGGCGCAGCTGCGCGGCACGGGACGCGAGACGAAGTGGTACCGGCTCGCGCTCTGGGCCGCGGGCGACGGCGACATCCGCCGGACGACCTTCAGGGGCCAGGACGACCGGGACGCGAGCGTCGCATTCGACACGATCATCCGTGCCCGCAGCGCGCCGGCGCTCGACGGCCACCGCCTCCGCCTCACGCTGTACCGGAGAACGGGCTCGGCGGCGACGCCGCGGGTCACGGCACTCGCGGCGATGGTCTCGCGCACGTCGCGCTACACGATCCCGAGCCCGTGGTCGGGCACGGAGGTCGACCTCGCGGTCCCGACGCTCTCCCAGGAGACGCACACCGGCCACTACCCCGAGTTCGACGGCGGCGGCGAGGCGTGGTGCAGCCCGGCGTCGACGGCGATGGTCCTGCGCTTCTTCGGGACCGGGCCGGGCGCGGCCGATCTCGCGCAATTCCCGGGCACGGGCCACGCCGACGGGAACGTCGATCACGCAGCGCGCTACACGTTCGACTGGAACTACGGCGGGGCGGGGAACTGGCCGTTCAACACCGCGCACGCGACCGGCTACGGCCTCGACGGCTTCGTCACCCGCCTGCGCTCGCTCGTCGAGGCGCAGCGTTTCATCGAGGCCGGGATCCCGCTCATCGCCTCGATCAACGGGGAGCTGCCGGGGTTCCTCTTCACCAAGACGAACGGTCACCTGCTCGTCATCCGGGGCTTCACGGCGAACGGTGACGTCATCTCGAACGACCCGGCGGCGCTGAGCAACGCCGCCGTGCGGAAGATCTACCCGCGCGCGGGCTTCGAGCGCGTCTGGCTGCAGGGCTCCGGCGGCGTCGTGTACGTGATCCGGCCGCCGGGCGTCCCGCTTCCCGCGAACGTCCCCGGCGCCCACGCGAACTGGTAAAGACCACCTGCGCTAGTGTTCGCCCGCCGGGCTAGCCGGTAGGGAGGGAACGCATGCGTCTATCCCGTCACGCCGCCGTCCTCGTAGGCGCGATCGCGCTCGTCATGACCTCGCTGCTTCCCGGCACCGCGCTCGCGAAGGAGGGCGGCTCGGCCGGCCCGAACGTCGCGTTCACGCGCGCGTCGCTGTCGTCAGGCACGCACGCCGGGGTAGTGCTCTCCGGGACGGGCCTCGTCCTGGCGGCCGGCGGGCTCGCGAGCGGCACCTACGCCGACCCCTTCGGCCACCCGCCGATCGCGTACGAGAGCGGGACGTGGATCGGCGCGTGGACGTCCACGCCCTTCTCATACGACGAGCTCGTCGCGTCGTGGAACGCGGAGACGCCGGCCGGCACCTGGGTGAGGATCGAGATGCAGGGCCGCGGCTCGGGCCGCGAGACGAAGCTGTACACGCTCGGCATCTGGGCCTCCGGTGACGGAGATATCCACCGCACCTCGGTGTCGCTCCAGGGCGATGGCGACGGCTTCATCGCGATCGACACGTTCGTCCGTGGCAGGAAGGCGCTCCCGCTCGACGGCTACCGCCTCCAGGTGACGCTCTACCGCCGCGCCGGGACCGGCACGACGCCGACCCTGCGAGCGGTCGGCGCGATGGTCTCGGCCGCACCCTCGAAGTGGACGATCCCCAGCGCCACGACGCGCACCGAACGGCGCGTGCTCGCGGTCCCGGAGTACTCGCAGGAGACGCACATCGGCCACTTCCCGGAGTACGACAACGGAGGCGAGGCCTGGTGCAGCCCGACCTCGACCGCGATGGTCCTCCGCTTCTGGGGCACCGGCCCGGACGCGGCGGCCCTCGCCGCGTTCCCCGGCAGCGATCACCTCGACGGCCAGGTCGACCACGCCGCCCGCTACGTGTACGACTGGAACTACAACGGCGCCGGCAACTGGCCGTACAACACCGC
>DASUCM010000137.1:0-8130 GCA_036276035.1 Candidatus Limnocylindria bacterium
GGTCCGCTTCCTGAACCCGGACCCCTACCGCTCGATGTTCGGGAACGACGCGCAGAAGGCGCTCGCGCACGTCGAAGAGGTCATCTGGTACGAGGGCCCCGAGCACATCGCCGCGATCATGTGCGAGCCGATCGTCGGCGCGTCCGGGCTCATCGTCCCCCCCGACGGCTTCTTCCAGGGCCTGCGCGGGGTCTGCGACAAGTACGGGATCCTCCTCATCCTCGACGAGGTGATGACGGGCTTCGGCCGCACCGGGAAGTGGTTCGCGGCGGAGCACTGGGACGTCGTGCCTGACCTCATGACCTTCGCGAAGGGCGTGAACTCGGGCTACGTGCCCCTCGGCGGCGTCATCGTCGACGAGCCGATCGGAAAGCACTTCGAGGACCACGTGCTCTGGCAGGGCCTCACCTACAGCGGCCACGCGCTCGCGTGCGCCGCCGGTGTCGCGACGATGGAGACGTACCGGGACGAGCGGGTCATCGAGAACGCCGCGCGCATGGGGGAGCTCCTCATGCGCGAGCTGAAGGCGCTCCAGGCGCGGCATCCGTCCGTCGGCGACGTCCGGGGCAAGGGCCTCATGTGCGGGATCGAGCTCGTGAAGGACCGCGGCACGAAGGAGGCGCTCGAGCGCTGGAACGGGCCGACGCAGGCGCTCGCGGGCGCGCTGCGCGCTGCGCTCATGAAGCGCGACGTCTACGTCATGTGCCGCTGGAACCTCATGGTCGTCGCGCCGCCGCTCATCATCCGCGAGGACGAGCTGCGCATCGGCATCCAGGCGATCGACGAGGCGCTCGAGATCGCCGACCGCTACGCGGCGACGGGGAAGCTCTCCTAGCTCGCGCGGCCGCCTGAGCGCACCCGCATCTCGGCCAGACCGCGGCGGTCGCGCTCACCGTCCGGTGCCGCCGCGCCCGGCCTCGAGCAGACGCAGCTGCTGGACCAAGAGGTCATGGATCGCGGTGAGGGTCTCGTGATCGGCCGCCGCGCGCGCGTCCTGCGCCGCGGCGCTCACGTTCTGGCCCACGATGATGACCGGCAGGAGCACCAGCTGGAGGAAGTTCGAAGACACCCAGTTGATGAGCACCGTGGCTGAGCCCTGCGCCAGGGCGGTCGGAAGTGCGACCAACGCGAGCGTCGCGAAGGCATAGGCGCAGTACATCGTGCCAACGATGCGAGTCACCCTGACCGCGACCGCCGCATTCAGTCGGCCGAGCGCGCCGTCGCCGTGGAGCTGCTGATGCACATCGCGGGTCCGGACGAGCCGGTGGGTGTGGTGCCGCGCTGAGCGCTGATCCGTCGCCATGTCGTGACCTCCCGGGGCCTGCTCATGGCGCCGCCCCGCGCGAACGGTAGACCCGCCCGTCGCGGCTATCCTTCACCGCCTCATGGCACCCGCGGCGCACTTCGGCGTCAACCTTCCAGCGCAGCACACCACCTGGGGACAGCTCAGGGACATGGCCTGCTTCGTCGACGACCTCGGCTTCGACTCGGTGTGGACCTGGGACCACTTCGTCCCGCTCCAGGGCGACCTCGACGGCCCGATCTTCGAGGCCTGGCAGCTCCTCGCCGCGTGGGGCGCGGTCACGAAGCGCGTGCGGGTCGGCACCCTCGTCACCGGGAACACCTACCGCCACCCCGCGGTCCTCGCGAACATGGTCGCGACGCTCGACCACATCACCGACGGCCGCGCGATCCTCGGGCTCGGTGCCGCGTGGCACGAGGGCGAGCACAAGATGTACGGCCTTCCGTTCTTCACGACCGGCGGCCGGCTCGCCCGCATGGACGAGGCCGCGGCGCTCATCCGCGAGCTCCTCGACCGCCCGCTCTCGGACTTCCAGGGCAAGCACTATCGGATGCGCAATGCGATCTGCGAGCCGAAACCGGTCCAGCAGCGGCTGCCGATCCTCATCGGCGGCGCGGGCGAGCAGAAGACGCTCCGCACCGTCGCGAAGTACGCGGACATGTGGCACACGAACGCGGCGCCCGACCTCTTCGCGCACAAGATCGGCGTCCTGCGCCGGCACTGCGCGGAGGTGAAGCGCGATCCTGCCGAGATCGTGCCCATCGCGACAGAGCGGCCGTGGGTGTGCCTGCGCTCGAGCGAGGCGGAGGTCCGCGCCTGGGCGAAGAAGGTCGCGACGGCGAACGGCATGAGCGCGGTGCCGGAGCTCCAGCACATGACGGTGGACGCTCTCGTCGCGCGTCTCGTCGAGTACTGGAAGGTCGGCGTGCGGGGCTTCATCTTCTACACGCTCGCACCGTTCGACCGCGAGACCATCGAGCGCGTCGCGCGCGAGGTGCGGCCCCGCTTCCTCGAGGCGATCGCGTGACGACCGCGATCCGGACCGGGACGTTCATCGACGGCAACGGGAAGGATCCGGTGAAGGGTGCCGTCGTCATCGTCGAGGGCGACACGGTCACGGGGATCGCGAAGGACGTGCCGCGCGGCGCGACGGTCATCGACGCGTCGTCGCTCACCGTGCTGCCGGGACTGATCGACTGCCACGTCCACCTGTGGTTCGGGCCGTCGAGCATCCAGCAGCGGCTCCTGAAGCCGTACAGCCTCGTCGCCGCCGAAGCGTTCCAGAACGCGAAGCTGACGCTCGATCACGGCTTCACGTCCGTGCGTGACGCGGGCGGCACGCCGCGCGGGATGAAGATGGCCATCGAGCAGGGGATCGTGCCCGGCCCGCGGCTCCGGATCTCGGTCGCCGCGCTCTCGCAGACCGGCGGCCACGGCGACACGCGGATGCCGATGGGTGTCGCCATTCGCGCCGACGACCCCGAGCACCCGGTGACGGTCGTCGACGGCGTCGAGAACGTGCGCCGCGCGACGCGCGAGCTGCTCCGCGCCGGTGCGGACGTCATCAAGGTGCACACCTCCGGCGGCGTCATGTCGCCGAACGACGAGCCGACGGCGACCGGGTTCTCGCCCGAGGAGATCGCGGCGATCGTGTACGAGGCACACGCGGCGGGGAAGTCCGTGATGACGCACTCGCAGGCGCTGCAGGGCATCCGCAACTCGGTGCTCGCGGGCATCGAGTCGATCGAGCACGGGATCTACCTCGACGAGGAGACCGCGCGCGAGATGAAGAAGCGCGGCACCTACCTCGTCGCGACGCTCGTCGCCCCGCTCTGGGTCGTCCGCCGCTCCGAGCGCGAGCCCGGCTCCGTCCCGCCGTACGCCGTGCGCAAGGCGAAGGAGGTCATCGAGGTCCACAAGCGGATGTTCCGGATGGCGGTCGAGATCGGCGTGCCGATCGCGATGGGGACCGACACCGGCGTCGGGCCGCACGGCTCGAACGCGGAGGAGCTCGCGCTCATGGTCGAGGGCGGGATGACGCCGATGCAGGCGATCGTCGCGGCCACGAGGACTGCCGCCGCCTGCACGCGCATCGGCGACCTGACCGGCACGATCGAGCCGGGAAAGCGTGCCGACCTCATCGGCGTCCGCGGTGATCCGCTCAGCGACATCGCGGTCCTGCAGAGAGAGGACTGCATCCCGCTCGTCATGAAGGACGGCACGGTCGCGAAGGACCGGCTCTCCTAAGGGAAGAGCGCGGCGCAGGGAGGGGCTGGATCCCTCCCTGCGCCGCCACAGGCTGGGAGCCGGCGATCGCTACTGGATGACGAGCACCGGCGCACCGAGCACCGAGATCGTCGTGGTGCCGGTCAGCACGTCGACATCGACCGTGATGTCGGAGATGTTCAGGTCGTTGAGGATCGGGCTGTTGTTCAGGATGTTCTCGAGGACGTGGATGTCCGCGTTCTGAAGCAGGTTGTTCAGCGAATCGTTGAGCACGTCGACGTCACAGACGTTGACGCCACCGACGTCGACCGCGGCTGCGACCAGCGCAGCAAGCGCCGCCGCGCCACCGCGGGCATTCCCTGCCTCGCAGGCCGTCTGGGCGAGGCTCGTGCCGGTCTCGCTCGGCTGTGCCGCGGCCGCTGTGGCAGGGCTGAACGCGCTGAGGGCCAGCGCGAGCAGCAGGGCTGATACGGAGAGTCGCTTCATTCGTGTTCCTCCATCTGGTGTTGCGGATCGGATGACCCGCCCCGCGAGCACCGCAGCGACGGTGCCTCCGAGCGCGCCGAAGGCCCTCCTCCGGAAGCACTGAGGGGGGTGCGAGATGAGGGGCCCGATGACCGTGGGGGGTAACGGACCAGGCACGGAGTTGGGGCGCTCTCGTGAAATCCCGCCCCCATGGCCGGCGGGGTGCCTCGTTACACCGGCATGGCTCAGCGCCTCTCACCCCGTGAATCAGAGGTCCTCGATCTGGTGGCCGCCGGGCTGACGAGCAAGGGCATCGCGGGCCGCCTGGGGATCGGGGAGACCACGGTCAACTGGCACCTCGCGAACGCGCTGCGCAAGCTCGGCGCATCCAGTCGTGCCGAGGCGGTCGCGATCGTCACGAGGCAGCAGCTGGCCGTCCCGGCCGAGCCGCCCGCCTGGCGCGCCGCGCGCGCGCGGGAACGGCGCCGCTGGCAATTGCTCCTGGCGATGGCCGCCGCGGCGGTGCTTGCGACGCCTGTGCTGATGACGGCGGCGGTGCTCGCGCCACCGCAGCCGCCGACCGATCCCGCACCCGCCGCGCCCGTCCGGGCCACGCCGACGACCACGGTGAGCACGCCGAGCCCGCAGCCGACCGCGACCGCGGCGCCGGCCGTGACGTCGGCGCCATCGCCGGCCGGTGGGACGCCGGTGAGCCCGCCGCCGCTGGCAGCACCCACCGTTGCCGATCCTTCGCTCGCCACACCGGTGCTCGCGACGCCCGCGCTCGTAACGCCCGCGCTCGCGACGCCCGCGTTGCCGGTGCTCGTTCCGTCGCTGCCGGCGCTGCCGCGACTGCCCTAACGGGGCAGGTCGGCCGCGAGCCGGCGGACCCAGGCGTCCGGATCGGCGGGATCGCCGCCGACAAGCCGCACGACCCGGTACCAGCAGAGCGCGCGCGTTGCCGCGCCGAGGATCCGTCCGAGCTCGGCCGCCTCCCGTAGCGCCACCACCGGCGCGAGGTCGCTCCACGGCTCGAGGTACCCGTCACGGAGCCGGACGATCGCGGGATCGTCGATCGCGACGTTGGCGCGGTGAGCGATGAAGCCCAGCGTGACGCGGAGCGTCAGGAACGGATGCGTGAGGCAGGCATCGCCCCAGTCGAAGACGAGCTCGGATCGTCCGACGAGCACGTTCCCGTCGTGCAGATCGTCGTGCTGTGCCGTCGCTCCGATCCCGAGCGCCGCGAGGTCGCGGCAGCGAGCCGCCACGGTCGGCAGCAGACCCCGGAGGGTCTCCCGGTCCGCGCCGGACATGACGCTGGTCACCCCGGCGAAGAGGTCGTCGTCGAGCATCGGCTCGAGCTGCGCGGCGAGCCGGTCGAGGCGCCGGTCGGGAAGGCCGGTCGCCAGGAGGTCATCGTCGTGCCCGAGGAACCGTCGCTGTAGCTCCGCGTAGCGCGGGAGGATCCGCGCCCACGCCTCGAGGAGCTCGGGGCCGCTGTAGGCCTCGCGCAGCTTCGCGCCGCCGTCGGCGAGGAGCATCCACGGTTCCGTCGGATGGACTGCGAGCGGCTTCGGCACGAGTGCCTCGCCGTCGCGCGCGAGCCGCGCCGTGAGCCGCGGCTCGAATGCCTGCGACGGCCCGCAGACCTTCAGGAAGTACGCGCCCTGCGGTGTCGTTGCCCGGAAGACCGTCGACCACGGCTGCAGGTGCGGCTGCGTGACCTGGCGGATCGGACCGAGGCCGAGGCGGTCGGCCTGCTCGCGGAGCCACGCATGGACCTCGGCGATGAACGCGGGCTCGGCCCAGCCCGTCAGTCCGGCCACTCCGTCACGCGCTCCGCGGTGACCTTCACGACCGGGCAGGCCTCGAGCGGGAGCTCGTGGTACTGCGGGTACTTCGCGAGGAGGGCGGCGGCCGCGAGATCGCGCTCGGCGCCGGTGTCGAGGATCTCCGCCGTGCCGTCGACGCGCACCCACTCGAGCCGTGACCAGTCCTCGTCCCAGCGATCGACGACGACGCTCACACGGCCATTCGCCTCGATGTCCTTCGCGCGCCGCAGCTCGCGCGGGTCGGCGCTCCGCTTTCGCTTGCGGTCGAGCGGCGTGTAGAGGTGCGGGTCGACCCACACGAAGACCACCGGCACCGCATGCGGCCGCGCGTACTGGTCGCTCGTCGCCAGGTGCGCGACGCGCGCGCTCGTCAGGAGATCGCGCGGAGCCGTGGCAGCACTTCCTTGGCGTACAGGCGGAGGGCGCTCTCCTGATCCGCTCCGGGGAAGTGGAAGACGAGGTGCGTGAAGCCGAGCGCGGTGTACTCGCGGATCTTCGTGACGTGCTCGTCCGGGTCGGTGGACACGATGAAGCGCGTATGCGCGCGAGGCTTCGCGGCCTCCGCGCGCCGCTCCATCTCGCGGGGGTCCTCGACCCCGGCCTTGTCCTCACCGGGGAGGGCGAGCGCTGCCCACTCCTCGGTGTCGGCCATCGCGCGCCGGCGGTCGTGAGCGAACGAGACCTTCATCTCGATCATCCGCTCGAGGCTCGCCGGGTCCTTCCCCGCGCCGCGTGCGCCCTTGTCGAAGTTCGGCAGCAGGATGTCGCGGTAGAGCTCGTCACCTTTGCCGCTCGTGACGATGAGCCCGTCGCCGTCGCGGCCAGCCTGCTCCGCGGCCTTCGGGCCGCTCGCGGCGATGAGGATCGGGATCTCGCCGTCCGGCTTGTCGAAGATCTTCGCTGCCTTGACCCGCACGTGCTTCCCCTCGAAGGTGACGTAGTCCTCGTGCCAGAGCTTCCGGATGAGGGCCACGGACTCGCCGAGCCGTCGCAGCCGCTCCCCGGGCGTGGGCCACTCCTCGGTCGTCACCGGCGTCTCGTTCATCGACTCCCCGCTGCCGAGGCCCAGGAAGACCCGGCCGGGATAGAGCGAGCCGAGCGTCGCGAAGGCCTGCGCGATGAGCGCGGGGTGGTAGCGGTACGCGGGCGCGGTGACGCTCGTGCCGAAGCGGATCCGCTTCGTGCGCTCGCCGAGGGCCGCCATCCAGGCGAACGCGAACGGGGCGTGGCCGCCCGTGTCCCGCCAGGGGTGGAAGTGGTCGCTCACCGCGACGGTATCGAAGCCCAGCTCCTCGGCGAGGACGGCGTAGTCGAGGAGCTCGCGCGGGGCGAACTGTTCGGCGGAGGCCTTGTAGCCGATGGTGAGCATGGAACCGCCATGCTAGTGATGTGCGGCGGGATCGGCGTTAGGCATGGCGGCGCGCATCGAGGTCCTGGCCGTCCGCGGCATCCCGGAGGTGAGGAGCGGCGACGACCTCACCGGCCTCTTCCTCGCGGCGCTGCGCGCGTCCGGCGAGACGCTCCGGACCGGCGACGTCGTCGCCCTCGCGCAGAAGGTCGTCTCGAAGGCCGAGGGGCGCGTCGTGCAGCTCGGCGACGTCGTGCCGGGCGAGCGCGCGAGGAAGATGGCGGCGGAGTCCGGGAAGGACGCGCGCCTCCTCGAGGTCGTCCTCGGCGAGACGAAGAAGATCGTCCGCTGGACGAAGCGGATCCTCATCTGCGAGACCCGGCACGGGTTCGTCTGCGCGAACGCCGGCGTGGACCGCTCGAACGCGGGAGCGCCCGACGCGGCCGTGCTCCTGCCGCTCGATCCGGACGGCTCGGCCGCGCGCATCCGCTCGGAGATCCGCGCGCGCACCGACGCGGACGTCGCGGTGATCATCACCGACACGTTCGGACGCGCCTGGCGCGAGGGCCACGCGAACGTCGCGATCGGGATCGCCGGTCTGCCCGCGCTGCGGCGCTATCTCGGTGAGCACGACCCGCACGGGTACGAGCTGCGCGTCACCGAGATCGCGCTCGCCGACGAGGTCGCCGCCGCCGCCGAGCTCGTGATGGGGAAGCTCGACCGCTGCCCCGCCGCGATCGTGCGTGGCCTGCGCGCGGACCCGAGCGACGAGACGGCGCAGGACTACGTCCGCAGCGAGGAGAAGGACCTCTTCCGATGAACGGGCTCACGCGGGCGATGCGGGCGTTCCTGGCCGAGCCGCGGTTCGGCGTGCTCGCCACGGTGGGCACGACGGGCGCGCCGCGCCAGACCGTCATGTGGTTCCTCCTCGAGGGCGACGAGATCCTCTTCAACAC
>DASUCM010000138.1:0-18480 GCA_036276035.1 Candidatus Limnocylindria bacterium
GCGCCTTCGGCCGGACGACGCGGGCTACCTCGCCGACGCCGGCTTCGCGCAGCTGCGCGCCGGCCGCCTCGCGGAGGCCCGCGAGCGCCTGCAGCGCGCCTCGACGCTCGACGGCGGCGACCCGATCACGCGGGCGTACCTTGCCGAGCTCGAGCGCGTCGAGGCGGAGCTCGGCAGGCGCGCGTGAAGCGGACGGCAGGCCGGCGCATCCTCATCGTCGGCGGTGGCTTCGGCGGCCTTCACCTCATCCGGCGCCTCGAGGGCAGGCTCCGCCCCGAGGAGGCCGAGGTCACGATCGTCGACCGGCAGAACTTCCACCTCTTCACGCCGCTGCTCTATCAGGTGGCGACCGGCGAGCTGCCCGAGCACGCCGTGGCGTACCCGCTGCGGCGGGCCGCGGTGCCCGCGCGCGTGCGGTTCGTGCAGACGGAGGTCGAGTCGGTCGACCTCGCGGGCCGCACGGTCCGCACGCCGGACGGCCCCCTCGCCTACGACCACCTCGTGCTCGCGCCCGGAGCGGTGACGAACGACTTCGGCATCCCCGGCGTGCGCGAGCGGGCGCTCCCGATGAAGACGCTCGCGGACGCGAAGGCGGTCCGGCGGCAGATCCTCAGCTCCTTCGAGCGCGCCGCGGCGACGCCGGACCCCGCGGCGCGAAAGCGTCTGCTGACCTTCGTCATCATCGGGGCCGGCCCGGTCGGCGTGGAGCTCGCGGCGTCGCTGCGCGACCTCGTCGATCACACCCTCGCGCCGATGTACCCGGGTCTCGACCCGCGCAAGGGCGTCGAGATCGTCCTCATCGACGGCTCGGACCGCGTCATCCCGGCGATGCATCCGCGCTTGTCGGCGATCGCGCAGCGGCGGCTGGACACGCTCCGGATCCGGACGGTGCTGAAGACCTTCGTGAGCGAAGTGCGCGAGGGGATGGTCCTGACGAAGGACGGAGCGCGCTTCCAGGGCGAAACCGTCGTCTGGGCAGGAGGGGTGAGGACGCATCCGCTCGTCACGGCTCTCGAGGGCGTGCCGCACGCGAAGGACGGACGTCTCGTCGTCGACGGCATGTTCCGCGTCGGCGGCCGCGACGACCTCTTCTGCGTCGGCGACGCCGCGGCCTACCAGCACCGCGGCAAGCTGCTCGCCCAGCTCGCGCAGGTGGCCGTCCTCGAGGCGCCGCACCTCGCGGACGATCTCGTGCGGCTCGTCCGCGACCAGCCCCTCGTCCCCTACGAGCACCACCCGAAGGGCGACCTCATCGCGCTCGGCCGGACGAGCGCCGGCGCGCACATGCGGCGGCTCGGGCCCCTGCCCACGGGCGACCTCGTCTTCGGCGGCGTGCCCGCCTGGACGGTGTGGAGGGTGAACTACCTCCTGCAGCTGCTCGGCGTGCGCAACCGGGCGAGCCTCTTCACGGAGTGGACGCTGTCGTTCTTCTTCTCGCGGATGGTCGCGAACACGCCGTAGGCCGCTCTAGTGCGCCCCGGCCGGCTCCTTCTCGCCCGCGGTCTCGTGCTCCGCGATGACCTTCTGCGCGATGTGGGACGGGCACTCCTCGTAGCCGAGGAACGCCGCGGTGAACACGCCGCGCCCGCCGGTCATCGACCGTAGATCCGTCGCGTAGCGGAAGATCTCGGCCATCGGGACGTGCGCGCGGATGCGCTGGTGTCCCGCACCCGCGGAGTCCATGCCGAGCACCCGCCCCCGTCGTCCGTTCAGGTCGGACAGCACGTCGCCCATCTGCTCCTCGGGCACGATGACCTCGAGCTCCATGACGGGCTCGAGCAGGTACGGCTGGGCGTCCTTCACGCAGTTCTGCAATGCGAGCGACCCGGCGATCTTGAACGACATCTCGCTCGAGTCGACCGTGTGGTACGAGCCGTCGTAGAGCGTGGCCTTGAAGTCGGAGAGCGGATACCCGGCGAGGACGCCCTTCACCGCCTGCTCGCGCACGCCCTTCTCGACCGCGGGGAAGAAGTTCTTCGGGACCGAGCCGCCGACGACCTTCGTCGCGAACTCGACGCCGCTGCCCGGCGAGAGCGGCTCGATGGAGAGCCACACGTCGCCGAACTGGCCATGGCCTCCGGTCTGCTTCTTGTAGCGGCCCTGGGCCGAGGCCTTGCCGCGGATCGACTCGCGGTACGGGACGCGTGGCGTGCGGGTCTCGACCTGGACGCCGAACTTGTCCTTCAGGTGGTGGACGGCGACCTCGATCGCGGACTCTCCGATCGCGGAGAGGATCGTCTCGTGCGTCGCGTCGTCGCGCCGGACGTGGAGCGTCGGGTCCTCGTCCGTGAGCTTGTGCAGCGCGCTCCCGAGCTTGTCGAGGTCCGCCTTGCTCGCCGGTTCGATGGCGACGCTGAAGGAAGGCTCGGGGAACTCGATCGCGCCGAGGGTGAGCGGCGCGTCGCGGTCGCAGAGCGTGGAGTTCGTCACCGACGCGGACAGCTTCGGGACCGCGCAGATGTCGCCGGCACCGACGGCGTCGACGATCTCCTGTTCCTTGCCGCGCAGGTTGAAGACCTGGCCCACGCGCTCGGTCTCGCCTTTCAGCGCGTCGAAGACCTGCGCGTTGTGGTGGAGCGTGCCCGAGTACACGCGCACGTACGAGAGCTTCCCGACGAACGGGTCGGCGAGCGTCTTGAACACGAACGCCGAGAGCTTCTCCGCGGGATCCGGCTTGCGCGCGACCTCACCGCTCGCGGACGTGCCGATGACCGCACCCGACTCCACGGGCGAGGGGAGCATCTCGACGATCGTGGCGAGGAGCGCGCTGAAGCCGACCTTCTTCGTCGAGGACGTCGCCACGACGGGGATGACCTTTCCCTCGCGGACCGCGGCGTGAAGGGCGTCGCGGAGCTCGTCGTACGACATCTCCTTGCCCTCGAGGTAGCGCTCCATGAGGTCGTCCTTCGTCTCGACGATGGCCTCGACGAGCAGCCGCCGGTACTCGCCGACGCGCTCGCGCTCGCTCTCCGGCAGCTCGCCGATCGGGTCCTTCGGGCCCTTCAGCACGGTCCCGTGCAGGAGGTCGATGGTGCCGGCGAGCGCCTGATGCTCGCCGACGGGCGGGTGCAGGGGCACGACGCGGATGCCGTAGGCCTCGCGCAGCTGCTGGAGCGTCCGGTCGAAGTCGGCGTTGTCGCGGTCGAGCCGCGAGACGACGACCACGCGCGGCGTCGTCCGGGCGTCGAGGTCGCGCCAGACGAGCTGCGTACCGACCTGGACGCCCGCGGAGGCGTCGACGACGACGAGCGCCGAGTCGGCGACGCGCAGGCCGGCCTTCTGGTCACCGGCGAAGTCCGCGAAGCCGGGCGTGTCGATGAAGTTGATCTTCATGCCGTCGTGCATGACCTGCGCGAGCGCGACGTTGATCGTGATGTGGCGGCGATGCTCCTCGGGGTCCGTGTCGAGGATGCTCGTGCCGTCGTCGACCTTGCCGAGGCGGGTCGTGGCGCCGATCACGTTCAGCAGCGTCTCGACGAGGGTCGTCTTCCCGGACCCCCCATGGCCGACGACCGCCACGTTCCGGATGCGATCAGGAGCTACGAGCGGCATGAGAACAACTCCCCTTGGGTCTTCGCGCCCGATAGTATTCGGCTCGATGTCGGGCCATTCCAAGTGGAGCCAGATCAAGCGGCAGAAGGGCGCCGCCGACGTCAAGAAGGGCATCGTCTTCACCAAGATGGCCCGCGAGATCATGCTCGCGGCGCGTGAGGGCGGCGGCGATCCCGCCTCGAACTTCCGCCTGCGCCTCGCCCTGGATCGCGCGCGTGCCGTGAACATGCCGCGCGACAACATCCAGCGCGCGATCGATCGCGCGACCGGCGGGACCGACGGGGCCCAGGTCGAGAGCGTGGTCTACGAGGGCTACGGCCCCGGCGGCGTCTCGATCATGGTCGAGGCCGCGACCGACAACCGGAACCGCACCGCGTCCGAGATCCGCGCGGCGTTCACGCGGCACAACGGCAAGCTTGGCGAGAGCGGCTCCGTGCAGTGGCTGTTCGAGCAGAAGGGCATCATCGAGATCGACGCGAAGGGCAAGGACGCGGACGAGGTCGCGCTCGTCGCGATCGACGCCGGCGCGGAGGACGTCGAGACGGAGGATGGCTTCATCACCGTGTACACCCCGACGGCGTCGTTCGAGCGGGTGAAGGCCGCTCTCGACAAGGCCGGGGTCGCCGCGGAGTCGGCCGAGGTCTCGATGCGTCCTACGAATACCGTGCACCTCGAGGGCGAGCAGGCACGCAAGGTCGTCAAGCTGGTCGAGGCGCTCGAAGACCTCGACGACGTGCAGAAGGTGCACGCGAACTTCGACGTCCCCGAGGAAGTCCTCGAAACCGCCTGAGACCGTCCTCGGCGTCGACCCCGGCACGACCGGGATGGGCTACGCGCTCCTCGACCACAGCACGGACCCGCCGCGGATCCTCGACTGCGGCATCGTCGAGACGCCCCGCGGCGTGACCGCCGCCGAGCGCCTCGTCGCCATCGCCACCGCGCTCGAGCACCTCATCCGCGAGCATTCGCCCTCTGCGCTCGCGGTCGAGCGCCTGTACTTCAACAAGAACGTGCGGACGGCGATGGCGGTCGCGGAGGCCCGCGGCGTCGCGATGCTCTGCGCCGCGCGAAGCGGCCTGGCGGTCGCCGAGTACACGCCGCAGGAGGTGAAGCTCTCGGTCACCGGCAGCGGCGGCGCGGACAAGAAGCAGGTGCAGCGGATGGTCGCCGCGCTCCTCTCGCTCGAGACGCCCATCGTCCAGGACAACGTCGCCGACGCGGTGGCGATCGCGCTCACGCACATCCGCCGGGCGAGGTGGGAGAGCGTCGTGGCGGCCGCGACGTGATCGCCTCCCTGCGCGGGCGGATCGTGCAGCGCGGGGTCGACCACGTCGTCCTCGAGACGAACGGCCTCGGCTACAAGGTGTTCGTCCCGCGGCAGCCGGAAGGCGACGAGCTCCTCCTCCACACGCACCAGGTCGTTCGCGAGGACGGCCACTTCCTGTACGGGTTCGGATCGCGCGAAGAGCTCGCGCTCTTCGAGATGCTCATCGGCGTGTCTGGCGTCGGTCCGAAGGCTGCGCTCGCGATCCTCTCCATCTCGCGGCCGGCCGACGTCGCGGCCGCGATCGCGTCGGGCGACGCGAGCGCGCTCGCGCGCGCGCCGGGCGTCGGCAAGAAGACGGCCGAGCGGCTCATCGTCGACCTCAAGGGGAAGGTCTCGGGGATCGCGTCGGCGCCCAGCGGCACGGCCGCGCTTCCCGGCGACGAGGTGGCCGCGGCGCTCCAGTCGCTCGGCTTCACCGCCGCCGAAGCCGCCGCCGCCGTCCGGGGGATCGAGCCGCCGGGAGCGGCGCCCACGGAGGTGCGCCTCGCGGCGGCCCTGCGTCAGGCGGCGAGGTAGCCGCTTCGCGGCTCCCGCGTCGCTCGTCGTCATGCCGGAGCTGCGGCTCCGGCCCTCCTCCTCGCTAGCGGGTAGTCCTGGCCCGGTAGGACGGAAGTACCTGTGCCGTCGCGGCGCGGGTGCCCGCTAGGATGCCTGCTGGCCGCCGCGCTTCCGGAAGGAGCGGAATGCGCGCGTTCTGGACCGAGGACACCGGTCAGGGTCTTGTCGAATATGCACTCATCATCGCCGTCATCGCCATCGCAGTGATCGTGGCCATGATCTTCCTTCGCGAGCAGCTGCAGAACTACTTCTCGATGATCGGGAACAACCTTACGTAGCGGGGAGGCGCGGCGGCCAGCTCCCTCCCTGCTAGGCAGCACGGATACCTCTTTGATATAGTTGTGCACGGGACCCGGCGCAGGCCGGACGCCCGGGCCGGCTCGCACGAGGTGGGTATGACCCACCTTTTTTGTCGGCTCTTCTCACGCCGGAGAAAAAGGGGGAAGCCGCATGAACCGGGAGCTGGTCACCGGCCTCGCGCAGCTTTCCGCCGAGAAGGGCCTCCCCAAGGAGGTCGTGGGCGACATCATCGCCCGCGCCCTGAAGCGCGCCTACGGCGCGGAAGAGAACATCGACGTGAAGGTCGACATCCAGACCGGCGCGTTCAAGGTGTACCTGCTGAAGACGGTCGTCGAGAAGGTCGAGGACCCGAAGAGCCAGATCCAGCTCTCGAGCGCGGTCCGCATCAAGCCGGACGTGCAGCTCGGAGAGGTCCTCCCGATGGAGGAGTCCGCGGCGGCGCTCGGCCGCATCGGCGCGCAGACCGCGAAGCAGGTCATCCAGCAGTCGCTCCGCGAGGCCGAGCGCGAGCAGGTGTTCGCCGAGTACGCGGACCGCGAGGGCGACATCATCAACGGGCAGATCGACCACTTCGAGGCCGGCTCGGCGATCATCGAGCTCGGCAAGGCGAAGGCGATCCTCCCGCGGACCGAGCAGGCGCCGCACGAGCGCTACTTCGTCGGCCAGCACCGCAAGGTGCTCGTGCTCGAGGTCCGGCGCTCCATCCACGGGCCGCAGATCATCGTGAGCCGCGCGCACCGCGGCCTCGTGAAGCGCCTCTTCGAGCTCGAGGTGCCCGAGATCTATCACGGGCAGGTCGAGATCATGGGCATCGCGCGCGAGGCCGGCTCGCGCACCAAGATCGCCGTGCGCTCGCGCCAGCCCGGGCTCGACCCGGTCGGCGCCTGCGTCGGCCAGCGCGGGCTCCGCGTCCAGGCGATCTCGAACGAGCTCGGCGGCGAGCGCGTCGAGGTGATCCAGTACGACGACACCGCCGAGAAGTTCGTCGCGAACGCGCTCTCTCCGTCGCCGGTCATCCGCGTGGACATCGTCCCGGAGGAGAAGACCGCCTACGTCGTCGTGCCGGACCGCTACCTCTCGCTCGCGATCGGCAAGGAGGGGCAGAACGCCCGCCTCGCCGCGAAGATCACGGGCTGGCGCATCGACATCCGCAGCGAGTCCGAGGTCCGTGCGGAGATGGAGCCTGAGCCGGAACCGGAGATCGAGGCCGTGCCGGAGCCGGTCGAGACCGTCGCGACGACCCCCGAGGAGGACGAGGCCACCATCCGCCACGACCTCGTCGCCGAGGTCGAGATGGAGTCGGCGATGGCCGACGAGGACGAGCTCGAGGAAGAGGACCGCGCGCTCCTCGGCGGAAAGAAGAAGAAGAAAGATCGGTAGCGCCACGCACACCCCTCCCCAGAGGACGTGCGTGGCGTGCCGAACGGTCCGGGCGAAGCGGGAGCTCGTCAGGATCGTCCGGTCGCCCGAGGGCACGCTCTCGGTCGACCTGCGGGGCAAGGCCTCCGGGCGGGGGGCGTACGTTTGTCCCGAGCCCGCGTGCCTCGCCCGGGGCCTCGCCGACGGCGCCATCGCGAAGGCGCTGGAGACGGCGGTCCCGGCCGAGGTCGGGGAGCGGCTGAAGCGCGAGCTGGAGGATGCGAGCCGAGTGAGGAAAGTGAATGCCTAAGGCGAGACCGAGGCGACTGCCACCGCACCGCGGGCCGCGGCCGCGCCGCCGCCCGTCCCGTGGCGGGCCGCCCCCGGTCGTCGTCGAGCAGCCGGCGCCGCCGCCGCTCGTCCTCGGCGCGAACGGACGCGCCCCGGTCACGATCCCCTCGCAGATCCAGGTCGGCGAGCTCGCCGAGCTGCTCGAGTCGAACCGCGTCGACGTCATCCGGAGCCTCGTGAACCTCGGGATGATGGTGACGATCAACCAGAGCATCGATTTCGAGACCGCCTCGCTCGTCGCGAACGAGATGGGCTACGAGGTGCTCCCCGAGCCGGTCGCGCAGGCCGAGCCGGAGGCGTCCGACGAGGCCGCTCCCGGCAAGGAGGTCCTCTGGACCGACGAGGACGAGGACCAGGCGAGCATGAAGCCGCGGCCGCCGGTCGTGACCGTCATCGGCCACGTCGACCACGGCAAGACGAGCCTCCTCGACGCCATCCGCTCGACGAACGTCACCGCCCGCGAGGCCGGCGGCATCACGCAGCACATCGGCGCCTACCAGATCGAGCACAACGGCCGCAAGGTCACGTTCCTCGACACTCCGGGTCACGAGGCCTTCACCGCGATGCGCGCGCGAGGCGCGCAGGTCACGGACGTCGCGATCCTCGTCGTCGCCGCGGACGACGGCGTGCAGCCGCAGACCGTCGAAGCGATCGCCCACCTGAAGGCCGCGGCCGTCCCGGTGGTCGTCGCCCTGAACAAGATCGACAAGGCGGACGGCGAGCTCGCGAAGTCGCAGCTCGCGGAGCACGGCGTCACGATCGAGGAGTACGGCGGCGACACCCCGCTCGTCCCGGTGTCGGCGCGCACGAAGCAGGGCATCTCGGACCTCATCGAGGTCGTGCTCCTCGTCGCGGACGTCGCGGACCTCAAGGCGAACCCGGACCGCCCGGCCATCGGGCGCGTCATCGAAGCGCACCTCGACAAGGGGAAGGGCCCGGTCGCGACCGTCCTCGTGCAGACGGGGACGCTGAAGCGCGGCGATCTCGTCGTCGCCGGCACGATCGCCGGGCGCATCCGGGCGATGGTCGACGACAAGGGCAAGCCCGTCGGCCGGGCCGAGCCGTCGCGCCCGGTCGAGATCCAGGGCCTGCCCGCGGTCCCGGAGGCGGGCGAGGTCCTGCGCGCGGTCGCGGACGAGAAGGAGTCGAAGGCGCTCGTCGCGCGCAACGCCCGCGAGCGGGGCGGGCCCGCGGCGGGCGAGCGTGCGACGACGCTCGACGAGCTCTTCGCGAACGTCAAGGAAGGCAAGACCAAGGAGCTGAAGCTCATCCTGAAGGCGGACGTGCAGGGCTCGCTCGAGGCGATCAAGGGATCGCTCGCGAAGATCCCGACCGACGAGGTCGGCCTGAACGTCATCCACGACGGCGTCGGTGATGTGAGCGAGTCGGATGTGAACCTCGCGGTCGCCTCCGGCGCGGTCGTGATCGCCTTCAACAACAAGGTCGACGTGGCGGCCAAGCGCGTCGCGGACCAGTCGGGCGTCGACATCCGCCAGTACAAGGTCATCTACGAGCTGCTCGACGAGGTCCAGAAGGCCATCACCGGCATGCTCGAGCCCGAGATGGTCGAGGCCTCCGTCGGGCACGCCGAGGTCCGCGCGATCTTCACCGCGAACAAGACGACGATCGCCGGCTGCATGGTGGTCGACGGGACGATCCGCCGGAACGCGAAGGCCCGGCTCCTCCGCGCTGGCGAGGCCATCTACGACGGCTCCATCGCGACGCTGCGGCGGGTGAAGGACGACGTCCGCGAGGTGAACGCCGGGTTCGAGTGCGGGATCGTCCTCGACGGGCACAACGACGTCCAGGTCGGCGACCTCATCGAGTGCTACGTGGTCGAGGCGAAGCCGCGCTAGGGGGGCCTCCGTGGCATATAAGAGAGCGGACCGTGTGAACGCGCTCCTGCAACGTGAGCTGGGCACGCTCATCAGCGAGGAGCTCCGTGACCCGCGGATCACGTTCCCGACGGTGACGCAGGTCGTCGTCTCGCCGGACCTGCGGGTCGCGCGCGTGCACGTGAGCGTGCTCGGCGACGACGACCAGTCGGCCGAGACGATGCAGGCGCTCGAGGACGCGAAGCCGCACCTCCGCCACGAGCTCGGCGCGCGCACGGACCTCCGCTTCGTGCCTGCCCTCGAGTTCGTCCCGGACCGCTCGGCCGAGCGGGCCTCGCGCATCGCGCGCCTGCTCCGCGAGGCGAAGGGCGAGTGAACGAGGTCCTTGCCGCGCTCCGGCGCGCCGGCCGTGTCGCGATCGTGTCCCACCGCGATCCCGACGCCGACACGATCGGCTCGGGGCTCGCCCTTGGCGCGGCGCTCGCGTCGCTCGGCAAGGAGGTCTCGTACCACTGCGCGGACCCGGTGCCCGAGAGCATTCGCTTCCTCGAGAACGCGGACCGCTACACGACCGCGCCGCCCCCGCCGTCGGTCGACCTCATCTGCACCGTCGACTTCGGAGACGCGGCCAGGGCGAAGTTCGAGCTGCCCGCCGGAGCGCCCATCGCGAACATCGACCACCACGCGACGAACGCCGGCTTCGGCACGGCGAACCTCGTCGACGTCACCTCGGCCGCGACCGGCGAGCTCGTCAGCCGCGTCATCGACGGCCTCGGCGCGCAGTGGACCCCGGCGATGGCGACGGCGGCGCTCGTCGCGATCATGACGGACACCGGATCGTTCCAGTTCCCGAGCACCGACCCGCGCGCGCTGCATCGCGCGGCGGAGCTCCGCGAGCATGGCGCCGACCTGCAGGCGATCACGTACAACGTGTTCCGCAACAAGCGGTTCGAGGCCCTCAAGCTCTGGGGCTTCGCGTTCTCGCGGCTCGTGCGCGAGGACGAGGGTCGCCTGGTGTGGACCTGGACCGACCAGCGGGACATCGAGTCCGCCGGCGCGCGCGACGAGGACATCTCGGGCCTCGTCGAGCAGATCGCGCGGAGCGCGGGAATGCGTGTCGCGCTCCTCTTCAACGGCCAGGCCGGCGGCGTGAAGGTGTCCTGCCGCACCTCCCAGTCGCATCCGAGCGTCGACGCGGCCGCGCTCATGTCCCGGTTCGGCGGCGGCGGGCACGTGCGCGCCGCGGGCGCCATCGTCATGGGCGACCACGCCGCGGTGCGCGAGCGGGTCCTCGCGGCCGCGCGCGCGGCGCTCGCAGAGGCTCGGTCGGCGCCGGTCTAGCCGGGCCCGCGCGTGGAAGGCATCCTCATCGTCGACAAGCCCACCGGCTGGACCTCCCACGACGTCGTGGCCGTCTGCCGGCGGCAGGCCGGCCGGGCGCGCACCGGGCACGGCGGGACGCTCGACCCCCTCGCGAGCGGCGTGCTCCCGATCCTCTTCGGGGGCGCGACGAAGTTCGTCGAGCGCCTGCACACGGCGCCGAAGGTCTACGGCGCGCGGATCCTCTTCGGCAGCGAGACCTCGACCGACGACAGCGAGGGCGAGGTCACCAGGCACGCAGCGGTCCCGACGCTCGCGCCGGCGGACCTGGAGGCGGCGCTCGGCGCGTTCCGTGGGGAGATCTCGCAGGTGCCACCGGACCACTCGGCGGTGAAGGTCGGCGGACGGACCGCCTACTCGCGCGCGCGGGCAGGGGAGCCCCTCGTGCTCAAGGCGCGCCAGGTCCGGATCGAGCGGTTCGACGCGGCGCTCTGGTACCCGCCGTCGCTGCGGTGCCTGATCGTGTGCTCGAGCGGCACCTACATCCGCTCGCTCGCGCGGGACCTCGGCCGCGCGCTCGGGTCCGCCGCCCACCTCGCCGCTCTCGTCCGCCTGGCGGTCGGCTCGCTCGAGCTGGATGCGGCCGTGCGGATCGAGACGGTGCGGTCCGCGACCGCCGACGAGCTCGGCGCGCATCTTGCCCCGGCGGACGACCGGGTCCTGTCGCTTGCTGAACGGTTCACCACCGCGCCTGCCGATAGTCTGCTCGCCGCCTGGGAGGCCTGATGCTCGCGAAAGCCCTCGAACGCGCCGCTCTCTGGATCCTCGCCGTCTGGCGCGGCCTGTCGCCCGACGCGAAGGTCGTCGGCGCGCTCGGTCTCGCGAACGCGGCGCTGCTCGTCGCGAACCACACGACGGTCCAGGCGACGTCGGATGCGCCGCTCTGGCGGCTCTTCCCCTCGGTGACGGGACCGCTCTGGCTTGCGCTGTGCGCACTTGCCGCCGCCCTGTACCCGTACCGGGACCGCCGGCACGGCGCGGGCTTCACCTCGCGCGACCGGTGGGTGCACCTCGGTGTCATCGTCGTGCTCTTCGCGGTCGTCCCCACGATCGCCTCGATCGTGCTGCGTGAGACCGGCCGCCCGTTCACGTACGTGCACGACGGCGCGATCATGGTCGAGGAGGCTGCGCGCAAGCTGCTGGCAGGACAGAACCCCTACGTGACCGACTACCTCGACACGCCTCTCTACTACTGGCCCATGGTGAACAACCCCGCGCTCTATCACCTGACCTACTTCCCGTTCCTCTTCCTCGTGACCACGCCGTTCGTGTGGCTGTTCGACCGCATCGGGCTGTTCTGGGACCAGCGCTACCTCTACCTGCCGGCGTACCTCGCAACGCTCGCGGTGCTCCCTCTCCTCGTGCCGCGCACGCCGCAGCGCCTCGCGCTCGTCGCGCTCGTCGGCCTGAACCCGCAGCTCTTCCCGTTCGTCGTCGAGGGCCGGAACGATTTCTTCGTCCTCGTCTTCCTCTTCGCGGGGATCGCGCTCGTCCAGCGCGAGCGCAGGGGACTCGGCGCGCTCGCGATCGCGGTCGCGGGCGCGGTGAAGCTGCACGCGCTCTTCCTGTTCCCGTTCCTGCTCGTCTACTACATCGCGCATCCGCAGCCCGGGATGAGCCGCCCGCGTGACCTGCGCGGTGTCTGGCGGGTGCTGATCCTCCCGCTCCTTCCGGCGGCCGTCTTCCTCGCGGTCACGTTCCTGCCGTTCCTCGTCGCGGACTTCGCGGCCTTCTATGACGACGTCGTGCGCTACAACGCCGGCGGCGCGGCCTGGTCGTATCCGATCTCCGGCATGGGCTTCTCGGCGCTGCTCCTCGCGCTCGGCATCATCCCGAACCCGCAGGCGGACTTCCCGTTCGCCGCGGTCGAGATCGCGGTCGCCGCGCCCATCGCCGCGTACTTCCTGCGGCGGCTCTGGCGCACTCCTTCCATCGCGCTCATGCTCGGCGGCTACGCGCTGACGCTGCTCGCCTTCCTGTTCTTCGGCCGCTACTTCCAGGGCAACTACCTCGGCTACATCCTCGCCGTCGCCTCGCCGATCCCCTTCCTCCGTGAAGCCGTACGTGACGCACGCAGCCGCCGGCGTGTCGAGGGGAGCCGATCGTCCGCGAGGAGCGGCCGCACCGCGGCGAAGTCGCGGACGTGAGCGTCCTCCGCGATCTCGTCGGCTGGCCCGCCGGACCGCTCCACCTCGCGCTCGGTGTCTTCGACGGCGTCCACGTGGGGCACCGTGCGCTGCTCGAGCAGCTCGTCCGGGGCGCGCGGTCCGAGGACGCCCGCGCGATCGCCGCCACGTTCGACCCCCTGCCGGAGGTCGGACTCGGCCAGCAGCACGCCGTCGCCTGTGCGCTCACGACGATCGCCGAGCGCGAGCGCCTGCTCCACGCGGCCGGCGCCGACGACGTCGCGGTCTTCACCTTCGACGACGCGTTCTCGCGCCAGTCGGCGGACGCGTTCGTGGAGGGGCTCTGCGGTGCCGGCCGGATCCGCCGCGTGCTCGTGGGACAGGGGTTCCGCTTCGGCTTCGGGCGCGAGGGCGACGAGGCGAGGCTCGAGGCCGAGGGGCGGGCGCGCGGCTTCGAGGTCGGCATCCTCGACCCGGTGACGGTCGACGGCGCGATCGTGAGCTCGACGCGCATCCGGGACGCGCTCCGCGCGGGCGACCTCGCCGCCGCCGGGCGCCTGCTCGGACGCGAGTACTCGGCCGACGGGACCGTCGCGCGCGGCGAGCA
Organism: Candidatus Limnocylindria bacterium; assembly: GCA_036276035.1. Lineage (GTDB taxonomy): Bacteria > Chloroflexota > Limnocylindria > P2-11E > P2-11E > JACDAF01. The sequence goes on from DASUCM010000138.1 coordinate 13,396, forward strand.
GCGCGGCCGTGGGCTCGGCTACCCGACCATCAACGTCGAGACGCCGGCCGAGAAGATCCTGCCGCGCGACGGCATCTACGCGTGCTGGGTGGAGGTCGGCGGCGCACGCCATGCCGCGGCGACGAGCCTCGGCGTGCGGCCCACGTTCGGCCCGGGCCCGCGGACATTCGAGTGCCACCTGCTCGACTTCACCGGCGACCTCTACGGCGCGCAGGTGCGCGTGACCTTCGTGAGGCGGCTGCGCGACGAGCAGCGGTTCCCGACGCCGGCGGCGCTGTCGGCGCAGATCGCGCGCGACGTGGAGGAGACGCGGGCGACGCTCCGGCGATAGCCGCTACCCGGTCTGACGGCACTCCGTTCGCTCGCGGGTGACGACCGGCACGCCGTTCGGGGTGATCTCCAGGTGGTACTGCGAGAAGAGCGTGGCGTCCGGGAGGCCGGCCAGTGAGATGAGCTTGTGCTCGACGAAGAAGGTCTGCTTCAGGCCTGGATAGATGGAGAGCACCGAGATGTCCTGGCTGAGGATCATGTAGGTGACCTGGGAGACGAGCCCGATGCCCCGGCCGGAGCTGCGGGTGTGCACGCGCACCTCGAAGCGCGCGGGGTCGCTGCGCGTCGTCACCGAGACCGTGAGCGTCGTGGTGCCCGAGGTCGCGGCGACGACCTCGAGGGGACACTCGATGAAGGTCCCGGTCAGCGGGATGGTCTCGGTGTAGGTCGTGTGCGTCGGCGGGACCGCCGCCGCGGGCTGCGCGGTCGTCGCCACCAGGACGGCGCAGAGAACGAGGACCTGCCGCAACATCGCTCCACCCCCGGCCCCACCAGAGGCCGCCGAGAGTCTGACATGTGCGGCCGGTGTCCGGAATCGTTACGATATGAGCGAACAAAGAGATCCATAGGATCCAGGAAAGGACAACGGGTGCCGCTCGCTTCGACCACGGACAAAGGTGAGGTCATCGGCGCGTACCGCCGCCACGATTCCGACACGGGATCGCCGGAGGTCCAGATCGCGCTGCTCACCGAACGCATCAAGCACCTGACCGAGCACCTTCGCGAGGCGCGTCACGACGACCACAGTCGCCGGGGCCTCCTCATGATGGTCGGCCAGCGGCGGCGGCTCCTCGCTTACCTCCACCGGACCAGCCCTGAGCGCTATCAAGCGGTCATCGGCCGGCTCGGGCTCCGGCGGTAGGGCGAGACCGACGACCGCGGACGCAGGGGACCCTGCGTCCTTCGTTAGAGCGGCGGCGCACCCGAGGCACAACATGCCGATCACACGTTCCCAGGCGACGATCAACGACAAGGCGCTCACCTTCGAGACGGGCAAGTACGCGCGGCAGGCAGGCGGCGCGGTCACGGTCCGCTACGGCGACACCATCGTCTTCGCTGCCGGCACGGTCGGCAACGTCCGGCCGGGCATCGACTTCTTCCCGCTGACGGTCGACTTCGAAGAGCGTCTCTATGCCGCCGGCAAGATCCCGGGCTCGTTCCCGCGGCGTGAAGGGCGCCCCTCCGAGGAGGGCATCCTCACCGCGCGCCTCGTCGACCGCCCGATCCGTCCGCTGTGGCCGAAGGGCTTCAAGAACGACGTGCAGATCGTCGTTTCCGCGTGGTCGAGCGACCAGGAGAACGACTACGACGTCCTCGCGGTGAACGCGGCCTCCGCGGCGCTGCACATCTCGAACGCGCCCTTCGAGGGCCCGATCGGCTGCGTGCGCGTCGGGACGGTCGACGGGAAGCTCACGCTGAACCCGACCATCCAGCAGATGGAGACGAGCAAGCTCGACCTCGTCGTCGCCGGCACGCGCGAGTCGGTGATGATGGTCGAGGCTGGCGCCGATCAGGTCAGCGAGGACATGCTGCTCGACGCCCTGAAGCTCGCGCAGGAGGGCATCGCGAAGATCTGCGACGCGCAGGAGGAGCTCCGCCGCGCCGCGGGCAAGCCGAAGCTCGAGCACAGCGCGCCGGTGCGCGACGAGGCGAAGCTCGGCGAGGTGTCGCGCTTCTTCAAGGAGCGGATCAGCGCGAAGCTCCGTCACGCGGACAAGGCGCAGCGCGAGGCCGGGCTCGACCTCCTGCGCCTCGAGGCGGCGAAGCAGTACGCGGTCGAGGGCGGCCAGGTCACCCCGGAAGAGGTGAGCGCCGAGTACGAGCGCATCCTCGAGGAGGAGTTCCGCCGCGCCGTCACCGAGGAGAACATCCGGCCGGACGGCCGCGACACGAAGACGATCCGCGAGCTCGAGATCGAGGTCGGCGTGCTTCCGCGCACGCACGGCTCGGCGCTCTTCCGCCGCGGCCAGACGCAGGTCCTCAACATCTCCACGCTCGGGCCGAGCAAGGACGAGCAGATCATCGACACGCTCTCGCCGGTCGACACGAAGCGCTTCATGCACCACTACAACTTCCCGCCGTACTCGGTCGGCGAGGTCCGGATGATGCGCGGCGCCGGCCGGCGCGAGATCGGCCACGGCGCGCTCGTCGAGCGCGCGCTCCTGCCGGTCATCCCGCCGAAGGAGCAGTTCCCGTACACGATCCGCATCGTCAGCGAGACGCTCGAGTCCAACGGCTCGTCCTCGATGGCCTCGACCTGCGGCTCGACCCTGTCGCTCATGGACGCCGGCGTCCCGATCAGCGAGATGGTCGGCGGCATCGCGATGGGGCTCGTCCTCGAGAAGGGCAAGTACGCGATCCTCACCGACATCCAGGGCCTCGAAGACCACTACGGCGACATGGACTTCAAGGTCTGCGGGACGAAGAACGGCATCACCGCGCTCCAGATGGACATCAAGGTCAAGGGCATCACGCTCGAGATCATGCGCGAGGCGCTGGCGCAGGCACGCGACGCGCGCCTCTTCATCCTCGACGCGATGCGCCAGGTCATCGACAAGCCTCGCGCCGAGCTGAACAAGTACGCGCCGCGGATCGACACGATCAAGGTCCACCCGGACAAGATCCGGGAGATCATCGGCCCCGGCGGCAAGATGATCCGGGCGATCCAGAGCGAGTCCGACACGAGCATCGAGGTCGAGGACGACGGCACGGTCCGCGTCACCGGCGCGAAGCCGGAGGGCCGCGCGAAGGCGATCGCGATGATCGAGGGCATCACGAAGGAGCCCGAGGTCGGCGAGGTCTTCGACGGCAAGGTCACGCGGATCATGAGCATCGGCGCGTTCGTCGAGTACCTTCCCGGCAAGGAGGGCCTCGTGCGCGCGACCGAGATCTCCGCGGACCGCACCGGCCGCGTGGAGGATCTCGTGAAGGTCGGCGACCAGGTCAAGGTGAAGATCTCCGAGGTCGACCGGATGGGGCGGGTGAACCTCTCGATCCGGGCGGTCACCGAGGCCGGGAACGAGTACGAGGAGCGGGCGCGCGCCGAGCGCGAGCGCTTCCGCGAGCGTGACGGCGGCGACCGCGGCGGTCCGCCCGGCGGCGGATTCCGGCCGCGGCCCGGCGGTGGTGGGGGGTTCGGCGGACCGCGCAGGAGCGGACCGCCACGGGGCTAGCGTCCTCTCTCTAGTACTTCCCGCGTACAACGAGGCTCGCCGGATCCCGGCGAGCCTCGCTTGCTGCGCGGACTTCTTCCACGGTCGCGGCATCCGCGCCGAGGTCATCCTCGCCGACGATGGCTCGACCGACCACACCTCGCTCGCCTTCGGGACCGCCGCGGCGGAGCTCGCCGAGCGGTCGCACGGCGTCGAGTTCCGTTACCTGCCGCTCCCGCACCGGGGGAAGGGGAGCGCGGTGCGCGCCGGGGTCATGCACGCGTCCGGCGACCCGATCGTCTTCCTCGACGCCGACCTCTCGATCCCGGTCGAGACGATCGACCGCTTCCTCGCCGCGATCGACGCCGGCGCGGACATCGCGGTCGCGTCGCGCTACGTGCCCGGCTCGCGGGTGAAGCGACCGCTCGTCCGCCGCGTCATGGGCAGCGGATACCGCGCCTTCGTGCGCGCGCTCGTCCCGACCGGCGTGCGCGACACCCAGTGCGGCGGGAAGGCGTACACCGCCGAGGCGGCGCGAGATCTCTTCTCCCGTCAGCGGCTCGACGGCTTCGCCTTCGACGCGGAGGTGCTCTACCTCGCGCGCCGTGCGGGCTACCGCGTGACCGAGGTGCCGTTCACCCTCCAGCAGGATGGCGAGACGAGCATCGATCTGCTCTCGGACGCGCCGAAGATGCTCCTCGACCTCCTGCGCATCCGTGCGAACGCCTTGCTGCGGCGGGACCGTTGAAGCTCGTCGTCACCGCCGACGACCTCGGGCTGACCGAGGGCGTCACGCGCGGCATCCTCGAGGCGCACCGGCGCGGCATCGTGCGCTCGACCTCGCTCCTCGTCACCTACCCGTCGAGCGAGGCCGGAGCGTCCGCCGGGCTCGCCGAGCGTGAACTCGAGATCGGGCTCCACCTCGATCTCGTCGGCGGCACGCCCGCGAGCGATCCGGCGCGCGTGCCCTCGCTCGTCCGTCCGGACGGCCGCTTCCACCGGCTCAGCGCGTTCCTCACGCGGGTCGTGAGCGGCCAGGTCCGGCCCGCGGAGATCGCTGCGGAGCTGCGCGCCCAGCTCGCCCGCGCGCGCTCGTGGGGCGTTGACGCACGCGCCTGGGACTCGCACCGCCACGTCCACGCGATGCCCCTCGTCGCGCGCGTCGTCGGCGCGGTCGCGCGCCAGGAGGGGGCGCGCTGGGTCCGCCGCGTCCGGCCGGCGCCGGCCTGGCGCGGGCCGAAGGCCTGGAGCCTCGCCGGGAGCGCGGCCGCGAGCGAGCTCTTCTACCGCGGCCTCGGCGGGAACACCTGGTACGTCGACCTGTCGTCGTGGCGGCCGCGCGACGCCTCGGCCGTCGCCCTTCTCGCCGCGTACGCGGGGATCGGCGAGATCGGCGCGCATCCGGGCTACGCCGACGACTCGCTGCGCAGCGTGGACACGCTCACCGATCGGCGCGACGCGGACCTCCGTCTCCTCACCGACCCGCTGCTGCGCTCCGTGCTCGGCCGCGACGCGGTCAGCTGGCGGGTGACCTAGTGCCCGGCTCGACGGTCAGCGGCGCGCTGAACCGCGCCGTCCACCGCTACCGCGACGCGCCGCTGGG
>DASUCM010000139.1:0-2033 GCA_036276035.1 Candidatus Limnocylindria bacterium
GCGGGCGAGCTCGTAGGCGCCGTCGCTCCCGACGCTCTTCCAGCCACCCGCCCCGTCCGTCTTGAACGGACCGCCCGCGGGCCGGTACAGCTCGGTCGCCGCGGGGTCGAGCGCGATCGCGATGTCGTCGCCCGGCCGGTAGCCAGCCTTCTCGACCGCCTCCAGGATGAGCCGGATCGGCTCCTCGTTATCCGCGAGGCCCGTCGGCGCGAAGCCGCCCTCGTCGCCGACGCCCGTGCTCATCCCCCGCTTGTGCAGGACCGACCGGAGAGCGTGGAACACCTCGGCGCCCGCGCGCAGCGCTTCGCGGAACGACGCGAAGCCGACCGGCGCGAGCATGTACTCCTGCATGTCGGCGGAGTCCAGCGCGTGCTTCCCGCCGTTCAGCACGTTCATGAGCGGGACAGGCAGCGTGCGCGCGAGCGGGCCACCGAGGTAGCGGTACAGGGGCAGGCCGACCGCGGCGCTCGCGGCGCGGGCGCAGGCGAGCGAGACGCCGAGCGTCGCGTTCGCCCCGAGCCTCGCCTTGTTCGGCGTCCCATCGAGGTCGCGCAGCATGCGGTCGATCCCCGACTGGTCGGAGGCCTCCTCGCCGATGAGCTCTGGCGCGATGACGTCGTCGACGTTCCCCACCGCGACCTGCACGCCCTTGCCGCGGTAGCGCTTCTTGTTGCCGTCGCGCAGCTCGACCGCCTCGTGCGCACCGGTCGACGCGCCGGACGGCACCATCGCGGTCCCGCGCGCGCCACCCTCGAGGAACACGTCGACCGCGATCGTCGGATCGCCGCGCGAGTCGAGGATCTCGCGGGCGCGGACGCGCTCGATCGTCGTCTCAGGCAACCGGGCTTCCCCCGCGGTCCGGGATCGCCGCGACCCCGGGCAGCGTCTTCCCCTCGATGAGCTCGAGCGCCGCGCCGCCGCCGGTCGAGACGTGGGTCAGGCGGTCCGCCAGACCTGCCTCCTCGACCGCCTGCACGGACTCCCCGCCGCCGACGACGGTGGTCGCCCTCGCCGCCGCGAGGAGCTCGGCGACCCTGCGGGTCCCCGCGGCGAACGCGGGCGACTCGAACACGCCGACGGGGCCGTTCCAGAAGATCGTCCGCGCCTTCGCGATCGCGCGCGCGTACTCGTCGAGCGTCCGCGGCCCGACGTCGACGATGCGCAGGTCGGCCGGGACCCTGTCCGCGGCGTGCACGGTCCCGGACGCCGCGTCGATCGAGGCCGCGCAGACGACGTCGGCCGGGAGGATGAGATCGATCTCCCGCTCCTTCGCGCTGCGGATGATCGCGCGCGCCTCGTCCTCCTTATCCGGCTCGCGGAGCGACTTCCCCACCTCGTTGCCGGTCGCCGAGAGGAACGTGTTGGCCATGCCGCCGCCGATGGCGACGGCGTCCGCCTTCCCGACGAGCGCCTTCAGCACGTCGATCTTCGACGACACCTTGGCGCCGCCGACGATCGCGAGGAACGGCCGCTCCGGCTCGCGCAGGAGGCCCGTGAGCACCTCGACCTCGCGCTCGAGGAGCAGCCCGGCGTACGCCGGCAGCAGGCGCGCGACGCCCTCGGTCGATGCGTGCGCCCGATGCGCCGCGCCGAAGGCGTCGTTCACATACAGGTCGAACGGCGCCGCGAGGCGCTTCGCGAAGCTAGGGTCGTTGCGCTCCTCCTCCCCGTGGAACCGCACGTTCTCGAGGAGCGACACGCCGTCCGGGATCTCGACGCCGACCGAGTCCGCCAGCAGCGGGACGCGCAGCGCGAGGAGCTCGGAGAGCCGCTGCGCGACCGGGGCGAGCGACAGCCCGGCGTCGCGGCCCTTCGGCCGGCCGAGGTGCGAGCAGAGCGCGATCGCGCGTGCGCCGCGAGAGAGCAGGAGCTGGATCGTCGGCAGCGCAGCGCGGATCCGCGTGTCGTCCTCGACCTTGCCTTTGGCGAGCGGGACGTTGAAGTCGACGCGCACGAGGACACGCTTGCCCTCGGGCTGCGCGTCCGCGACGGTGCGCATGCCGCTCAGGCGGCGACGGGCTGGCGGAGCTTCG
>DASUCM010000140.1:0-15123 GCA_036276035.1 Candidatus Limnocylindria bacterium
AGGATGCCCTTCCCGTCGATCCCGAAGCGGCGGGCGCGGAGCTTCACCTGCGCCGCGGACTCCTCGCCCGAGACGTAGAGGACGGTCCCGCGCGCGCCGATCGCGGCCGAGGTCTGCATGAGGAGGGACGACTTGCCGATGCCGGGGTCGCCGCCGAGCAGGACGAGCGAGCCGCTGACGATCCCGCCGCCGAGCACGCGGTCGAGCTCACCGATGCCCGTGACCAGTCGCGACGCGTCGTCGATGGATACGTCGTCGAGCGCGACCGGCTTGCGCGGTGCGCGAGCCCTCGTCGCGCGACCTTTGACCGGGGCGACGATCCGCTCCTCGACGTAGGTGTTCCAGCCGTCGCAGGACGGGCAGCGGCCGACCCACTTCGGCGAGTGCGCGCCGCACTGCTGGCACACGAACGCGGTCTGGACGTCCTTCTTCGGCACGCTCGCAGTATCGAGCAGGACTTGCCGCCCTGCGGGACCTAGCTAGAAGGCGAGCGTGATGTCGGCGTCAGAGGCCCAGGAGAGGAAGTGGGCGGCGCCGCAGACCTCCTCGCAGCCCTCCATGAAGTCGCTCGGCGCGTAGCCGAAGACCTGCATGGTCATGCCGCAGGGGTACATCTTCACGCCGCTCTCGAAGCACATCTCCGTGAGCTCCGGGATGCTCGCGACGCCCTTGTCCTTGAACTTGCGCTTCATCATGTAGGTCGCGAACGGCGTCATCCCCGGCAGCGAGCCAAGGAGGTTGGGGACCGGCACCGGCATCGGCATCGCCGGGTTCGCGATGGGCGCGATCCCGATGCCCTTGCTCTTCTCCTTGTGCACGATGTTCAGGCCGTAGAAGGTGAAGAAGATCCCGGCGTCCCAGCCGAGCGACGCCGCGGTGCCGGCGAGCACGAGCGGCGGGTAGGACCAGTCGAGGGTGCCCTTCGTGGCGATGATCGCGATCTTCTTCGGACGGCTGCGCTCTTCCTGCTCCTTCTTCGCGAGGATGTCCGCCACGGTGCGCTGGACGAGCTGCTCGAGCTCGCTCGTGCTGGTCGCGGATGCGGTCTCGATGGCCATGCTGCCCTCCCTAGCGCGCGCGGCGGATGAGGAAGCGGAACTCGTCCGCGGTGTGGTCCGTGCGCACGATCTCGTTGCCGGTCTCGCGGCCCCAGGCCTTCACGTCGGGGTCGGATCCGGGGTCGGTCGCGATGAGCTCGACGAGAGCGCCGACCGGCACGGCCTTCACGGCCTTCTGCAGCTTCACGATCGGCATCGGACACATCGCGCCGCGCGCATCGACGACGGTCGGCGCGTCCGCGCCGCCGGACATCGCCGGGATGACCATCACGTCCGCGTCGTCGGGCACGGCCGCGTCGCCGCCGCCGACGTGGCGCGCATCCTGGTCTCCGATGTAGACGTTGAGGTAGCTCTGCAGGCTGCCGCGCTCGTCGAGGATCTTGCCCTCGAGCGCGGGATAGCGTCGCTCGAGGTCCGCGACGACCGCCGCGAGCGTCCCGCCCGCCGCCTCGATCCGGGTCACCCCGCCGGTCGCGTCGCGCAGCGACCCCGGCAGGCGCACTTTCACGCTCATGTCCTCACTCCCATAGCGGCGTCGAGAGGTAGCGCTCGCCGCCATCCGGCAGCAGCGCGACGACGACGCTCCCGTCGCGCCGGGCCACGCGGAGCGCGGCCGCCACCGCCGCGCCTCCGGATGGCCCGCAGAAGATGCCTTCCTCGCGAGCGAGCCGGCGCGCGACCTCGACGGCCTCGGCGGTCGGCTGCGTCGCGTGCTCGTCCACGGCGAGCGGCTCCCAGATCGCCGGGCGCATCACGCTCGGCATGTGCTTCAGGCCCTCGAGCCCGTGGAGCGCCTCGTCCGGCTGCACGCCGACGACCCGCACGCCGCGGGGACGCAGGAACGCGCCCGCGCCCATGACCGTCCCGGAGGTGCCGACGCCGGCGACGAGGTGCGTGACGCGGCCCCCGGTCTGCGCCCAGATCTCGGGTCCGGTCGTCGCTTCGTGCGCCGCGGGATTCGCCGGGTTCGAGTACTGGTCGAGGTACACGTAGCGCGCCGGGTCCGCGGCGAAGCGCCGCCGGGCCTCGAGGATCGCGCCGTCGGTGCCGTCGAGCGGATCCGTCGCCACGATCTCCGCGCCGAAGGCCGCCGCCATGCGGCGACGCTCGAGCGAGACGCGGTCGGGCATGCAGAGCGTGACCGCGTGGCCGCGCACCGCGCCGACCATCGCGAGCGCGACGCCCATGTTCCCGCTCGTCGCCTCGAGGATGCGACGCGTCCCGTCGAGCTCGCCGCGGCGCTCGGCCTCGAGGACCATCCAGAGCGCGGCGCGGTCCTTCACGGATCCGCCCGGGTTGCGGCCCTCGAGCTTCACCCACACCTCGCCCGGCCCCGCTGCGATGCGGCGCAGGCGCAGGAGCGGCGTGTCCCCGATGCGCTCGAGCAGCGTGCCGCGCACGAGCTCGCGCGCGCCTGCGGGATCGAGCGCCATGGCAGCGGGGTCCGCCCGGTCGGGTGCCAGCGTCATCGTCTACTCCGCGGGTGTGGCGGCGGGCGCGTGCTCCGCGTTCCACTCGCGCGGCGAGGCGCAGAAGCCCTCGTAGTCGATGTATCCCGTGATCGTCGGGTGCTCGCCGCAGACCGCGCACTTCGGGTCGCGCCGCAGCGTCACCTCGCGGAACGACGTGTCGAGCGCGTCGAAGAGCATGAGCCGGCCCGCGAGCGTCGGCAGGCCGAGGATGAGCTTGATCGCCTCGTTCGCCTGCAGCGATCCGATGATCCCGGGGAGCACGCCCAGGACGCCGGCCTCCGCGCACGACGGCGCGAGCTCCGGCGGCGGCGGCTCGGGGAACAGGCACCGGTAGCACGGGCCCTCGAACGGCTTGAAGACCGTGAGCTGACCGTCGAAGCGGTAGATGGAGCCGTGCACGACGGGCTTGCGGTGCTTGATCGACGCGTCGTTCAGCAGGTAGCGCGTCGGGAAGTTGTCCGCACCGTCGACCACGAGGTCGTAGCCCGCGATGATCCGGTCGATGTTCTCGCTGGTGAGCCGCTCCCGGTGCTCGACGACGGTGACGTCGGGATTCAGCTTTTCGATCGTCTCGTGCGCGGAGCGCACCTTCGGCTGCCCGATGCGTGTCGTGTCGTGGAGGATCTGCCGCTGCAGGTTGGAGCGATCGACGACGTCGCTGTCGACGATGCCGAGCGTCCCCACGCCCGCAGCGGCGAGGTAGAGGGCCGCCGGCGAGCCGAGGCCGCCGGCACCGATGAGCAGGACCTTCGCCTGCAGCAGCTTCAGCTGTCCCTCGAGGCCGACCTCCGGGATGAGCAGGTGGCGGCTGTACCGCTCCGACTGGTCCGGCGTGAGCGAGTCCGACGCCGTCGGGAAGCCGAGGTTCTGCCAGCGCGCGAACCCGCCGGCCATGGAGCGCACGTTCGTGTAGCCGAGCTCCTGGAGCTGGTGGGCTGCGATCGCGGAGCGGACGCCCGCGGCGCAGTGGATGACGAGCGGCTCGTCCTTGCGCGGGAGCTTCTGCGCGGCGGCGGCGGCGACGGTCCCGAGCGGGATGTGCTCCGCGCCGGGGATGCGCCCGCCGTCCCACTCGGATCGCTCGCGGACGTCGATGACCCGCGGGCGGCCGGGCTGGTCGAGGACCGCGGCGACCTCCTCCGCGTCGACCTCGGTGACGAGGTGGCGGATTCGCTCGAACTGCTCCCGGTAGCTCGGTGGCACTGCACCGATGATAACCGACCTGCAGAGTCGGAAATTCGCTTTTCGGCGACATTTCCGTGATGCGGAGCGGCAGTCTGTGGCGCCACGGCGACTTCCGGCTGCTCGGGATCGGCCAGGGGGTCTCGGCGCTCGGGACCTGGGTCTCGAGCACCGCGCTGCAGGTCATGGCCATCGTCACGCTCGGAGCGGGGCCGCTCGAGATGGGCGTCCTCGCCGTGTGCTCGTCCGCCGGGATCCTCGTCGTCGGCCCGATCGCAGGCGCGTGGGTCGACCGGCTGCACCGGCGGCCCGTGATGATCGCGACCGACATCGGGCGCGCGGCGATCCTCGCGACCATCCCCCTCGCGGCGCTCTTGGGCGTGCTGCGGATCGAGCTCCTGTACATCGCGGCCCTCGGCACCGCCTCGCTCAGCTCCTTCTTCGAGGCGGCCTACCGGTCATATCCGCCCGTCCTCGTCCCGCGCGGGCGGCTCGCCGACGCGAACGGCTCGCTTGCCGCGGTCTCGTCGGCCGCGGAGATCACGGGGCCGCCCCTCGGCGGCGCGCTCGTCCAGCTCCTGAGCGCCCCGATCGCCGTGGCACTCGACGCGCTGTCCTTCGTCATCTCGGCCGTCTCGCTCGCGTTCATCGGAGCGCGCGAGTCGAAGGACGCGGCTGCGCCTCCGCGCGAGCCGATCCTGCGCGAGATCGCCCAGGGGATCGCGTTCCTGGCGCGCGAGCCGTCGCTGCGAGTGATCGCCCTGAGCGGCGTGGCGAGCGCGCTCTTCGGGAACTTCTACGGCGCGCTCTACATGCTCTACGGCCTCGACGAGCTCGGGCTCTCGCCGGTGCTCGTCGGGATCACCGTGGCCGCCGGCGGTGTCGGCTCGCTCGTGGCCGCGCCGCTCGCGGGTCGCGCTGCGCGGCGCTGGGGTATCGGGCCGGCGCTCATCGGCGGCAGGCTCGCCGCGGCGGTGCTCGGATTCCTCATGCCGCTCGCGGCCGGGCCGACCGCGTTCCTGTTCCTCCTCATCCCGCAGCTCATCGGCGACGGGCTGGCGACGATCTCGATCGTGAACGCGGTGACCCTTCGCCAGCTCCTTTCGCCGTCGTACATGCTCGGCCGCGTGAACGCGACGCTGCACGTGCTGGCCTTTGGGGTCGGCCCGCTCGGCGCGCTCATGGGCGCGGCCATCGCGGAGGCCTACGGGATCCGGGCCGCGATCTGGGTCGCGACCGTCGGGATCTTCGCGGGCACGCTCGTGCTCTTCCTCCCCTCGCCCCTCCTGCGCATGCGGGAGGTCCGCTGAGACCAGGCGCCGCGGGTCGGTGCGCGACCCGCGTCGTGCGCCTAGGTGCGTAACGGCGCGCGCGGCGTGAAGCGCCCGTGCCCGGCCGGGCCTGTGATCTCGCCGTCCCTGGCGACGACGACGCCGCGTGAGAGCGTGACGACCGGCCAACCGGTGACCTCCCAGCCGTCGAAGGGATCGTGGTCCGCGTTCGAGCGCAGGTCCTCGGAGCGGACGGGGCGCGTGAGATCCGGATCGAGCACGACGACATCCGCGTCGGACCCCACTGCGATGGTGCCCTTACGCGGGGCGAGGCCGGCGAGCCGCGCCGGCGTCGCGCAGAGCACGTCCACGAGCCGGGTGACCGGGATGCGCCCGCGGCGCACGCCCTCGGAGTACAGCATCGGCAGCAGCGTGCGGAGGTTCGCGACGCCCGGCCGGATCTCGGCGAACGTGAGCGATGGGTCGAGCTTGTCGGCTCGCCGCCAGGGAAAGTGATCGGTCCCCACCGTCGCGAGCGTCCCGTCCGCGAGCGCCTCCCAGAGCGCGTCGCGGTCGTCGGCCGACCGGAGCGGCGGCTGGCCGACGAAGATCGCCCCGTCCGGCCGCTCGAAGGCCTCGCGCGTCAGGTACAGGTAGAGCGGACGCGTCTCCCCGTAGGCCGGCACGCCGCGCGCGCGTCCGGCGCGCAGCGCCGCGACCGCGCGGCGCGAGGACAGGTGCACGAGGTAGATGGGTGCTTCGGCGATCTGGGCGTACCCGAGCGCGGCGTGCACGGCGACCTCTTCGGCCTCGACCGGCCGGCTCTCGGGGAAGGAACGGACACCGGTCCTGCCCGCGGCGAGGAGCGCCTCCGTTCGCAGCGCGATGATGGCCGCGTCCTCGGCGTGGACCGCGGTGAGCGCGCCTGCCGCTCCCGCCGCGCGGAGGAGCCGCAGGTAGTCGGCGGTCCGTAGCGCGAACTGCGGCAGGACCATGAAGACCTTGAGCCCGGCATGGCCGCGGCGCACGAGCTCCGGCAGCTCCGCGATCGCGCTCTCGCCGGGATCAGTGACGACGACATGGAACGCGAAGTCGACGAGCGCCCCTCCCCCCGCATCGACGGCCCGTTGCGCCACGGTGAGGAGGCTCTCCCCCGGGGACTGCTGCGCGAAGGCGAGCACGGTCGTCACGCCGCCGACGGCCGCGTCGCGGGTGCCCGAGGCCATCGTCTCGATGCCCTGGCCGAGGTGCGTGTGCATGTCGACAGCGCCGGGGAGCACGAGCCTGCCGCGCGCGTCGATCTCCGTCCGGGCGGCGCCGACGTCCCCGACGGCCACGATCCGCTCGCCGCTGATGCCGACGTCGGCCCGGGTCTCGGACGTCGCGGACACGACGGTGCCGCCGCGGATCGCGAGGTCGAGCACGCGCGGAGCCTAGAGCGCGGACGCGCTAGGTGGCGACGGGCTCCGGCTTGCGCTCTTCGGCCTTGGAGATCTCGAGCTTGCCGTCCTTCGGGTGGATGCGGACGGTGTCGCCGGGCTTGAAGCCGCCCTGGAGGAGCATCTCAGCGAGCGGATCCTCGATCTCGTTCTGGATCGCGCGGCCGAGCGGCCGCGCGCCGAAGTTCGAGTCGTACCCGACCGTCGCGATGTGGTCCTTCGCCTCGTCGGTCATGACGAGCGAGATCTCCTGCGACGCGAGCTGCTTCGTCACGCGCTGCAGCTCGATCTCGACGATCTGGCGGATCTCCGGCTTGGTGAGCGGCTGGAAGACGACGGTCGCGTCGATGCGGTTCAGGAACTCGGGGCGGAAGAACCGCTTCATCTCGTCCTGGACGCGCTCCTTCATGCGCTCGTACGCGGCCATCGAGTCGGCGTCGTCGCCGTCACCGACCTTGCCGCGGAAGCCGAGCGCGGCCTCGCTCTTGAGGAGCTTCTGCGCGAGGTTGCTGGTCATGATGATGATCGTGTTGCGGAAGTCGACGGTGCGGCCCTTCGCGTCGGCGAGGCGGCCCTCGTCGAAGATCTGCAGGAGGATGTTGAAGACCTCCGGGTGCGCCTTCTCGATCTCGTCGAGGAGGATCACGCAGTACGACTTGCGGCGGACCGTCTCCGTGAGCTGGCCGCCTTCCTCGTACCCGACGTAGCCGGGCGGCGAGCCGACCAGGCGCGACACGTTGTGCCGCTCCATGTAGTCGGACATGTCGATCTTCACCATGTTGTCCTGGTTCCCGAACATGAACTCGGCGAGGTTGCGCGCGAGGTGCGTCTTGCCGGTGCCGGTCGGCCCGACGAAGAAGAACACGCCGATCGGGCGGCGCGGGTCCTTCAGGCCGGCGCGCGCGCGGCGCACCGCGCGCGAGATCGTCTTGATCGCGACGTCCTGGCCGATGACCTTCGCGTGGAGGGCCTCCTCCATCTTCAGGAGCTTCTGGGTCTCTTCCTCGGCGAGGCGGCGGACCGGGATGCCGGTCCACATCGAGACGACCTCGGCGATGTCCTCGTCGGTCACCTCGGGGCGCTTGGCGGACTGCGCGAGGAGCCAGTCGGCGCGCGCCTGCTGCAGCTTGTCCTGCTGCGTGCGCTCCTGCTGGCGCAGCGACGAGGCGTCCTCGTAGCGCTGGCCCTCCATCGCGGATTCCTTCTCCGTGACGATGCGGTCGAGCTCGCGCTGCGCCTCCTTCACCTCGACGGGGAGCGTCGAGTAGCGCAACCGGACGCGGCTCGCGGCCTCGTCCATGAGGTCGATGCCCTTGTCCGGCAGGAAGCGGTCGGTGATGTAGCGCGCCGAGAGCTCGGCCGACGCCTTCACGGCGTCGTCGGTGATCGCGACCTTGTGGTGCTCCTCGTAGCGGGAGCGGATGCCCATGAGGATGTCGATCGTCTCCTCGATGGTCGGCTCCTCGACCATGACCGGCTGGAACCGGCGCTCGAGCGCGGCGTCGCGCTCGATGTACTTGCGGAACTCGTCGAGGGTCGTCGCGCCGATGCACTGCAGCTCCCCGCGCGCGAGCGACGGCTTCAGGATGTTCGCGGCGTCCACCGCGCCCTCGGCGGCGCCGGCGCCGACGAGCGTGTGGAGCTCGTCGATGAAGAGGATGACGTCGTGCGCGTGACGGAGCTCCTCGATGATCTTCTTGAGGCGCTCCTCGAACTCGCCGCGGTACTTCGTGCCAGCGACGAGCGAGCCGATGTCCAGCGTGAGGAGGCGCTTGCCCTGGAGCGTCTCGGGCACGTCGCCCTTCACGATGCGGTGCGCGAGGCCCTCCGCGATCGCGGTCTTCCCGACGCCGGGCTCGCCGATGAGCGCCGGGTTGTTCTTCGTCCGGCGCGAGAGGATCTGGATGACGCGCTCGATCTCCTTCTCACGGCCGATGACGGGGTCGACCTGGCCGGCCTTCACCATCGCGGTGAGGTTCACGCCCAGCTGATCGAGGGTCGGCGTCTTCGAGCCCGCGGTCTTGCCGCCGCCGGCCGACGCGGTCTCCGCCGTCGCCGGGTGCTGCTGGCCGAGGGTGGCGATGACCTGATGACGGACCTTCTCGAGCGAGACGCCGAGGGACTCGAGCACGCCCGAAGCGATGCCCTCGCCCTCGCGGACCAGGCCGAGCAGGAGGTGCTCCGTGCCGACGTGGCTGTGCCCGAGCTTGCGGGCCTCGTCGATGGCGAGCTCGATGACCTTCTTCGTCCGCGGCGAGAGGGTGATCTCGCTCGGCGAGGTCGTGGAGTCGCCGCGTCCGATGATGAACTCGACGGCGGTGCGCACCTTCGAGAGCTCGACGCCGAGGGAGTCGAGGACCCGCGCCGCCACGCCTTCGCCCTCGCGCACGAGGCCGAGCAGGAGGTGCTCGGTCCCGATGTAGTTGTGGTTGAAGCGGATCGCTTCGTCCTGCGCGAGCGCAAGGACCCGCTTCGCTCGGTCGTTGAAGCGATCGAACGGACCCATCAGACCACCACTACCGACCGCGGAGCCATCGTGTTCCGATGATACCCCCGGCCCGCGCTCAGCGGACCGCCGGATGCATCAGGCGGGGCGCGCCTGACGTATGGAAAGAGACAGGCGGCGCCGCTCGTCGTCGATCGCGACGACGCGCACACGCACGCTGTCCCCCACCTTGACGACCTCGGATGGCTGCGTGACGCGCCGGTCGGCGAGCTCGCTGATGTGGACCAGTCCCTCGAGCCCTTCGGCCACGCGAGCGAAGGCGCCGAACGGCATCAGCCGCGTGATCACCGCGTCGGCATCGGTGCCGATCGTGAACCGGGTGGCAGTCTGTGCCCAGGGATCGTCCGCGAGCTGCCTGATCGAGAGCGAGATGCGGTTCCGCTCCGGATCCACGCCGGTCACGAGGACGCGGACCCGGTCGCCTACCGCGTGCACCGTCGTGGGGTTCACGGACTTGTCCCAGGTGATCTCGGAACGATGGACGAGGCCGTCCGCGACACCGATGTCGACGAACAGCCCGAACCCGGTGACATGGGTCACGGTGCCCTCGAGCGCGTCGCCGACGGAGAGCTCGCTCGCCGCGCGCGCCTTGCGCTGGCGACGGAGCTCCTGCACCGCCGCCTTCTCGGAGAGGATGAGCCGGTCGCGCTCCGGGTCGACCTCGATGACCTTCAGCGAGAGGGAGCGGCCCTGGAGCGAACGCACCGCCTCCGGTATCGGCGACGCGGCCGCGGGATCGGGGACGCGTTCGATCGCACCGACCGAGCTCAGCTGGGACAGCGGTACGAAGCCACGCAGGCCGACGTCGACGACGACACCGCCACGGTTCACCTCGATGACCGGCGCCTCGACGATGTCGCCGCGGTCGCGGCGCTCGGACAGCTCGCGCCACCGCCGGTCGCGGCGCGCGCGGCGGAGCGAGAGCACCGCGTGACCCTGCGGGCCTTCCGGCTGGACGACGAACGCCTGGATGCGCTCGCCGACCTCCAGCGGCTCGTCGCCGGCGTCACGGAGCGACAGGATGCCGGCGGACCGGCCGCCGAGATCGACGAGGACCTCGTCGCCGGCGATCGACTCGACCGTGCCGTCGACGATCTCGCCGCTGCGGAGCGGGCGGATGGCCAGCGCGTCGCGCTCGGACCGGGCCAGCAGCTCGGCCATCGTCTGGGGCTCGTCCTCGGGGAGGGTCTCGGCGTCGTGCGGCCCGTCCACGCGTGTGGCCATCGGGGTCGGCGGCGCAAGGGACGTGCCACACTACGGCCGAGCGAGGACGCTTCCCGACCCGCACAGGAGGGTGAAGGTCAACTCCACTGCCCGATGGCCGGAGCGTCTCGAGCAGGTCGCGACCCTCCTGCGTGCGGAGGGCGCCGCGATCCTCGCGTTACAGAACGGCGATGTCCGCACGCTCTTCTCCTGCCGCATCGATGACGAGCTCGCGTGGCGTCTCGTGCTCGGGGACGACGCGGTCGACCGTGCGGTGACCGACCGTGGCGCCTTCGCGACGGCCATCCCGGCGGAGCGCTGGGGCGACGCGGTCGCGTACGCGCTGCTCGCGCCGATCACCTCGACGGCGGGCGAGCGGGGCATCCTGTGCGCCATGCGCCACAGCGTCCCCTTCGACGCGGTCGAGGTCGTCGCGGGCGAGGCGGCCGCCCGGCTCCTGTCGATGGCCTTCAGCGACTCGCAGGCCGTCGCGATCGCCGAGCGCGACACCGCCGTCGCACTGCCGCCGGCGGAACGGCCGCCGCTCCGCGTCGCGATCATCGAGTCCCACCCGGCGACGCGGATCGGCCTCGAGACGATCCTCGAGCGCGCGGGCGTCACCGTGAGCGTCTCGTGCTCGACCCTCGCCGAGGCGCTCTCTCGGACGTCCGGCACGCGATGCGACGTCGCGCTCATGGGGACGGTCGCCGACGCGACCGCCGCGGACGCGGTCCACCGCCTCCGCGCGAAGGCCCGCCTCGAGGTCATCGTCATCGCGGACGAGCGGCGCGGCACCGACGCGCACGCGGCGCTGCGGGCGGGCGCGGCCGGGCAGATCGCGCGCGATGCCGCACCCGTCCGGATCGTCGCGGCCCTGCACGCCGCGGCCGCCGGGCTCGCGGCGCTCGACACCGCCGCGCTCGACGCGCTGCTGCGGTCGCCGCGCGGGAGCGCGGCATCCGCGCCTTCCTCCGATCCGCTCCGGGAGACGGCGGCGGAGCCGTTCCAGCGGCGCGCGTCGGATCGCCTACCCGGGCACGAGGACGACGGGGACGCCGAGCGCACCGACGTCCGGGATAACGAACGCAGGACCGACCAGGCCGAACGCACCACGCAGCGCACCGACCGCGCCACGGACCGCTCGGCGGACAGGGGCTCCGACCGCGGAGCCGACCGGGCTTCCGAGCGCGCAGCGGACGGCACCGCCGCGGAGCGGCCGGAGAGGCCGGCCGGAGCGCTGAGCCCCCGGGAGATGGAGCTCCTGCGCTACCTCGCGGAGGGCTACACGAATAAGGAGATCGCGAGGGTCATGGTCCTCGCTGAGGACACCGTGAAGAAGGGCGTCCAGTCGCTCATCGCGAAGCTGGGCGCCGCCGACCGAACGCACGCGGTCGTGCTGGCGCTCCGGAGCGGGCTCATCGACTGAGGCACCCCGGCGCCCGAAAATCGGGCATCACGGTCCAGGAGTGCGCTCGGACCGTCCGCGACCCACGCAGCGGTGCTCCGACCCCGCCCGACCGGGCGGCCGCGTCGCGCAGGGCCCCAGTCGCCCGCTTGGACCCCGAGTGGGTATCCAAGAAAGACCTGACCGGGGATTAACTGTGGTCCCCGTCACGGCAAACATGCGGATGCGCGGACGTGTTGGAGGGGTCGGGACCGCCGGGGCGGCGGCTGACCGGTGGGGGCACGGATCAGCGCAGGGGGTCGCGTGGATCTGGCGTCGCTATGGTCGGGCTGCAAGGCAGGAGACCCTGCGTCCCGCTGCGCGCTCATCGAACGGTATTCGGGCATGGCTGCACGCATGGCGCGTCGGCTGCACCCGGCCGGGATCAGCGCGGTGAGCCCCGAGGACCTCGAGTCTGCGGGGCTGATCGGCCTGATCGACGCGGTCGACCGGTATCAGCCCGAGCGCGGTGTCCCCTTCGAGGCGTACGCGGCGCTCCGCGTGCGCGGGGCCGTCCTGGACGAGCTGCGGGCGGCGACCGGCGGCCGACCCAGTGAGGCGCCCGCGCGGGTCTCCCTCGACGAGCTCCTTGAGGCCGGCGACCACACCCTGCCGGCGACCGATGAGATCGGGCCGCAGCGCGCGGCCGAGGATCTCGCAGCACGCCTCGAGAGCGCGCTGCGTTACCTGCCGGCACGCCAGCGCGAGGTGATCGCCCGCTACTACGGCCAGTCGCTGACGCTGCGCGAGACAGGCAGGACCATGGGCGTCAGCGAGGCCCGTGCCTCACAGCTGCACGCGCGCGCGATCGCGAGCCTGCGCCGGGCGCTCCTGCCGGCGGCGGCGCCGCGCGCCGCCGGAGCCGCGGCCTAACCGACTCGCCCGCGGCCAACCCGTCCCGGGATGCGAGGCGGGCCCCAGCGACTACGCCGCGTAGAGGACGAGCTGCTGCGCCGGAAGGAACGAGTCGAGCCGGAGCTCCATCCGGCCAAGATCGGTGAGCCAGACGGCGAGGCCGAGCGGGCCGGTCAGCGCGAGGAGGCCGGACCGGTCGAGGAGCGCAAGGTCGTCGAACACCGGGTGCACGATCGTCACGAACTGCGTCAGGTCGGCGAGGCGCACCGGCCAGCCGGCGGCGAAGGACCCGAGACGCTCGTACTTCCAGCGCGCGTACGCGTGCCGCTGGTGCGCGATCTCCATCCGGCGATGACCGACGCGACCGCTGATGCGGGCGTCGCCGAGGAGCGACCCGACGATCACCTGCAGCTGGACGGAGTCCGGCGCGAGCCTGCGCAGCGCGGCATCCGGACACTCCAGCACGCCGTCTCGTATCGGCTGCTGCTTGAGCGCGCTCCTATCGTCGGACCGTGAGCACGGGGCAGGACCGGGCGGGCGCGCCAGAAGGTCTGGACCGGGAAGGCGCGCCGGAAGGTCGGGGTGCCTCGCTCGGCGCCGGTGCACCGGCGGATCGCCCCGCGCCGGACCGGCGCGCGCCGGCGCCGCCCTACGACGGCGAAGGGCCGCACGCGCTCTGGCACGTGAGCGACCAGTCGGGGATCCCGCGCTTCGATCCGCGGGTGAGCACGGCGAGGCCCGACGAGAAGCTCGTGTGGGCCGTCGACACGCGGCACCTGCCGCTCTTCTGGTTCCCACGCGACTGCCCGCGCGGCACCTTCTGGGCGGGCGAGCGGACGACCGACGAGCACGTCGAGTTCTTCCTCTCCGGCCGGCGCGACGTTCGCGTGCACGCGGTCGACACGGACTGGCTGCCGCAGATGCGCGCGGCGCAGGTCATCGCGTACCGGATGCCGGAGGCGACGTTCGAGCCGGACCCGGTCGTGACCGGGTACTGGCGGAGCCGCGAGGCGGTGATGCCACTCGAGACCGTCGCGCTCGACGATCTCATAGGGCGGCACGAGCGGGCCGGCATCGAGCTCCGGGTCGTGCTCGATCTCTGGTCGGTGTGGGACCGGATCGTGGCGTCGACGCTCGAGTTCAGCGGCATCCGGCTGCGCAACGCGGTGCGGGCGAGGTAGAAAACAAAAACGACCTCCGCACGCTTGCGCGTGAGAGATCGTTTTGATCCCGGCCCTGACCTATTTTCCCAGGGACCGACGTCCCGAGTATCTTCGGCGCTGTCGGGCTTAACTACCGTGTTCGGGATGGGAACGGGTGTGACCCCGACGCTCCAAGGACCGAGGCGTCCAGTTTACCGAAGCGCCGCCGCCAGGGCAAGAAAAAGGGGCTCCCTTGCGGGAGCCCCTTCGAACGGCATTGGTGCCAGAAGAGAGAAGACACGCGAGCCTCGCGGCTTGCACCGTTTGGTGCGCCGGACCCACGGCCCGGCTGGGTGATGAATTAGGTCAAGCCCTCGACCGTTAGTACGGCTCAGCTACGGATCTTGCGATCCTTCTACCTGCCGCCTATCAAACAGGTTCTCTACCTGCGGTCTTACCTGGTTATCCCAGAGGGTGAGCTCATCTCGAGGTCGGCTTCCCACTTAGATGCTTTCAGCGGTTATCCGGAACGGACATAGCTACCGAGCGGTGCCCTTGGCAGGACAACTCGTACACCATCGGTCCGCCCACCCCGGTCCTCTCGTACTGGGGGCAGCTCCTCTCAACTCACCTGCGCGCACACTGGATAGAGACCGAACTGTCTCACGACGTTCTGAACCCAGCTCGCGTACCGCTTTAATGGGCGAACAGCCCAACCCTTGGGAGGTACTGCCCCCCCAGGATGCGACGAGCCGACATCGAGGTGCCAAACGACGCCGTCGCTGTGAACGCTTGGGCGTCATAAGCCTGTTATCCCCGGGGTAGCTTTTATCCGATGATTCCTGGCCCTTCCACGCGGGACCAGAAGGTCACTAAGCCCGACTTTCGTCCCTGTTCGGCGAGTAAGCCTCACAGTCAAGCACCCTTATGCCTTTGCACTCTGTGGCTGATTTCCAACCAGCCTGAGGGTACCTTTGGGCGCCTCCGTTACCTTTTAGGAGGCGACCGCCCCAGTCAAACTGCCCACCTGGCAATGTCCGGCTCCCGGATCACGGAAAGCCGTTAGAGCCGAAGTCGCGCAAGGGTGGTATTTCACTGACGACTCCACCGACGCTAGCGCGCCAGCTTCAAAGTCTCCCACCTATGCTACACATGCGAAACCCCAGTCCAATGCCAAGATGCAGTAAAGCTCCACGGGGTCTTTTTGTCCAAGTGTGCGTAACCCGCGTCTTCACGGGTATCTCAGTTTCGCCGGGTCCCTCTTTGAGACAGCGGCCAAGTCGTTACGCCTTTCGTGCGGGTCGGAACTTCGATTCGATGCGAGCTCTTTCGAGCCGCTCAGACTATGCATTCATCTGCGGCTTTCACCGCAGAGGCCGGCGTGTTGTGGCGCTCATAGATTCGTCCGCACAAGATCGCGCGGACTGGAGTCACCACCGCTCCCTGTAGAGAGCAGTCGTTACGGGGTCACAAGGACTTCCCTCGGCGTTACCCGAGCGCTTCCGCAAGCGCCGTAGGGCTCCACCGATATGAGCCGGCTGTCGTGAAGCG